>JADLDL010000224.1 GCA_020846655.1 Saprospiraceae bacterium
AATGATGGTTTAGTTTGGCTCTACTTTGATAAAATTTGGCCAAGAAGACGAAAGGAATGCTTAAGTAACTGATAATCATATATTTGAAGTGAATCTCAAACCTTTATGGCGGACGGCAAGGGTTAGAAGCTTGGAAGGTTTCGTTGTAATGGTACTTTTTGCTGTAGTTGGCGGGACGCCAACCGTGGCAAACGAAAAACGCTGAACGGTCCCATTTTTTGCCAACACCCTTTTGACTTTTACATTTTACATTTTACATTTTACATTTTGCCTTTTCTCACCCTTCCAACGCTGCTTCAGCAAAGAAGGGTTGGCGGCGGAGGCGTCTGCCGGTGGTTTTGTAGAGGGCGTTGGCCAGGGCGCCGCCCAGGGGCGGCAAAGCGGGTTCGCCTAGGCCGGTGGGGTCGATGCCGTTGTCGACAAAATAGACCTCTACTTCCGGGATTTCGGTCATGCGGATCAGGCGGTAGGTATTGAAATTGCGTTGTTGGGGCACCCCGTCCTGGAAGGTAATTTGGCCGTACATCGCATGGCCCAGGCCATCCACGATACTGCCCACCACCTGGTTGAGCGCGCCGCTTCGGTTGACCACGATGCCGCAATCCACAGCACAGTACACCTTGCGCAACACGGGCCGGCCTTTGGTTTTGACCATTTCGGCTACCTGGGCCACATACGACAGGTGCGAATAATAGACGCTGAAGCCCAAATGCACACCTTTTTTGCGTTTTTTAAACCAACCCGACTGTTCCGCCGCCAGTTCGATGACCTGGATAAACCGGTCCGGGTCGTAGCCCAGTTTTTCCCCAACGGGTTGTTCTTTTGCTTTTTTAAACAACTCCAGCCGCAGGCGCACCGGGTCTTTGCCGGCGGCTTCCGCCACTTCGTCGAGGAACGATTGTTCGGCGCCGGCCAAAAAATTGGTGATGGGCGCGCGCCATGGGCCGGTAGTGATCGGCGATTTGTGTTCCAGCGCCTCGATCAGCACGTTGGCTACGGCGCCGCTGGGGAAATTGTTTTCGCGGGTGGGGTTGCCGGCGTTGATGCCTACGCCACGCAGGTGGTACGCAGTGATTTGGCCGGATTTGTCGAGCGCGGCCCGGAAGCGGTATCGCACCGCCGGGCGGTAGATGCCGCCGGTCATATCGTCTTCGCGGGTCCAGATGACCTTCACGGGGGCTTTGATCAGGCTCGACAACTCGGCGGCTTCCAGCACAAAATCGGGCCGCAGGCGCCGGCCAAAGCCGCCGCCGATCCGCGTCAGTTGGAGCGAAATCTGTTCGGCAGGAATATCGAGCAGTTTGGCCACCTGGTCGCGGGCCGATTGCGGCACTTGCACCGAACCCACCAATTCGACTTTGCCTGGCTGCACGTCGGCAAAAAAGTTCATGGGCTCCATCGGGGCATGCGAAAGGAAGGGGCATTCGTACTCGGCTTCCACTACTTTGGCTGCCGCCGCAAACGCCGCTTCAGGGTCGCCGTCCCGGCGTTTGGTGTCGGCTTTGCCGTTGGCCATCAGGTCGGTGAAAATGCGTTCGTGGTCGCTACTGCTTTCCAGGTCGCCGTCTTTTTCCCATTCGATCAGCAGCGCGTCCCGGCCTTTCTGTACCTCCCAGGTGGATTTTCCGACAATGGCCACTTTGTTTTTAAACGACAGCACCTCCACGATACCCGGCAGGGCTTTGGCCGCCGTAGCATCGAAGGATTTTAGTTTTTGGCCGAAGGCCGGCGGTCGTTGAATCATGGCAAACAACATGCCCTCGCGGTAAAAATCGATGCCAAAGATCGGCTTGCCGCTGAGAATGGCTGCATTGTCGACCCCGTGCACAAAGGTGCCGATGATCTTAAAATCCTTGCGGTCTTTGAGTGCCACTTCTTTGGGCGGCGTGCGCAGGGCGGCATCCAGAACCAAATCGCCGTAGCCCGCTTGCCGGCCCGAGGGGTGTTTGACCACGCCGTTTTCGGTGCTGCATTCGCTGGCGGGCAGGCCCCAGCGCTCAGCGGCGGTCTCGACGAGCATGTGCCGGGCGGTAGCGCCCGCTTGCCGCAGGCGTTTCCAGGAGTGCGGCGTCGATTGGCTGCCACCGGCCACCTGGCGCTCGAATTTGACGGTATCCAGCGGCGCCTGCACCACCTTTACCTTGGTCCATTCGATGTCCAGTTCTTCGGCGACGGTCATCGGAAAGGAAGTTTTGATGCCCTGGCCGACTTCCGGATTGGGCGAAAATATAGTGGCCGTCCCGTCGGTGTGGAGGGCCAGGTAGGCATTGAAATCAAAACTTCCTTCGCTCAGGGTGTTGACAACGGAAGACTTGAATTGGTTTTCAGCAAAAAGATCAAAGCCGAGGAACAGGCCGCCACCGATCAGGACGGACTGTTTCAAAAACTCGCGGCGCGTAGGTGCGGACATGACTAGTAATTTTTGAATCAGGAAATGACGGCCGCTGCCAGCCGTGCTGCTGGCGGAACTGCCGCAGAAAAAAGGGGGGGGGGATTACTGTCCCGAGGCAATTTTTACCGCTTCGCGAATGCGGTGGTAGGTGCCGCAGCGGCAGAGGTTGCCCGACATGGCTTCCTCGATTTCCCGCTCGCTGGGTTTGGGGTTGCGGGCCAGAAACGCGGCGGCGGTCATGAGTTGGCCGGCCTGGCAATACCCGCATTGGGGCACATCGACGGCCTCCCAGGCCCGCTGCACGGGATGGTCGCCGGTTTCGGACAAGCCTTCGATGGTGGTGACCTGGGCGGTGCCGACCGCCGAAACCGGCAGCACGCAGGAGCGGGTGGCTTCGCCGTTGAGGTGAACGGTGCAGGCACCGCAGACGGCAATGCCGCAGCCGTATTTGGTGCCCAGGAGCCCGAGATGATCGCGCAGCACCCAGAGCAGCGGTGTGTCGGGGGCAGCGTCGGTGTGGTATTCCCGGCCGTTGATGTGGAGTGTAATGGTCGACATAGGCTGACGTTTAGTAGTCAGCAAATATATCGGGTTATTGGTTCAAATCCCAGTTGTATTCCGCGAAGTTCAGCGTGGCTGTGGCTTCCAGTTTGGTATCGGCGTAGGTGTTCAAAAAGGCCTTGAGATCGCCGAAATCGGCGGCATACCACTCAAAAATTTTGCTGACGGTGGCCTGGTTGGCGGCGAGGGTGTTGTATTGTGGGTTGTTGATAAACTGCCGGGTGCGCTGGGCGAGCAGGCGTTCCAGGTTGTCGGCGGTATAGGCCTGGTTGAGCAGGGGCGGGCAGGACCGGGCGGCGCAGTTGATGGCAAAATGGATGCGTGCGTCGTTGAATTGTGGCCGCAGGATTTCGTTTTCGATCTGGTTGAGGCTGTAGTTTTTGCCGCCGAGGCGGATGCGTTGGACATCCCAGGGCTTGCCCTGGTCGAGCCAGCGGATGCTGTTGAGGGGGTAGTTGTCGAGGATCAGGTCGATGGTAAAGGCGTTGTAGGCATTGATCCAGTAAGCCATTTTTTCGGCCCGGCTCCAGTTGTCGGCCGGTGGGTTGTCGGAAAGTTCCTTCAGGTAGGCGTCCAGGGCGGCCTGCTCTTTGTCGAATTTCCGGTAGTTGACCCGCCCGGTGTTGCTCACGTATTTGGCCAGCAAGGCGTTCCAGGCCGCGTGTTGCCTGATAGCGGTGGTGGTTGGAGCCGGCGCGGCGGGGGCCGGCAAGATGGCTGGGGGCGTTTGGGCGCTGTTGGAGCAGGCCAGGAGCAGGAAGCCGGCGAGCAGCATAAACTGGCGGAAGGCGGATATGGTGGCGATCATCGTTCGAGTTGTTTTGTTGAAACAAACGATGGGAAGGGTGGTTGTGGTTTTTCAGGTGGGGGCCAATTGGCTGAAATGTTACCGTGCCGACAAACGGCCCCGCAGCGTTTGGGCTTTTTCTCTACTTTTGCAGCCGATTGCGACTGCCGGCCCTCCTTTTGCCGCCGGCACCGCCCGATTCGCTCTTTTTCAAGCAACAACAGCAACCTGTGTCGGTAAAAGTCAAGAACCTAAGTAAAGTATACGGTGCGCAACGCGCGGTGGACGACCTGAGTTTTGAGGCCCGCAAAGGCGAAGTCCTGGGCTTTTTGGGCCCCAACGGCGCCGGCAAAACCACCACGATGAAAATTATCACCGGCTATTTGCCCCAAACGGAAGGCCAGGTGGAAGTGTGTGGTTTTGATGTGAATGCCCGCCCAATGGAAGCCCGCGCCTGTATCGGGTATTTGCCCGAGCACAACCCGCTCTACAAGGATATGTACGTGCGCGAATACCTGGAGTTTACCGCCGGCCTGCACGCCATTGCCCGCGTGCGCCAGCGCGTCGACGAAATGGTGGAGCGCACCGGCCTCAGCAGCCACCGCCACAAGCATATCGGCGAACTCTCCAAAGGCTACCGCCAGCGTGTGGGCCTGGCCCAGGCCATGCTCCACGATCCCCAGGTGCTCATCCTGGATGAGCCAACTTCCGGCCTCGACCCCAACCAGATCGTCGAAATCCGCCAACTGATCAAGGAACTGGGCCGGGAGAAAACCGTGATTTTGTCGACCCACATCCTGGGCGAAGTAGAAGCCGTATGCGACCGGGCGATCATCATCAACCAGGGCAAAATAGCGGCCGATGCCACGATCAGCGACCTGAAAAAACAGTTTACCGGCCAAAGTATCGTGACCGTAGAGTTTGGAAAACCGGTGGATAAAAAACTGCTGGCCGGGATTGCCGGGGTGCAGGCCGTCCAATCGCTGGGCGGCAACCGCTGGCAACTCAGCGCCGCTACCGACCACGACCTGCGCGCCGATGTTTCGGCCTTCGCCAGCCAACAGGGTTTGCCCCTGCTCGAACTGCACAAGGAAGTGTTCAGCGTGGAAGAAGTGTTTCAACAATTGACCAAACAAGGGTAAATCCCCGCCCCGGCAGGATTTGCACCGCAAGCGGAACAACAACGTATGTTAGCCATATTTTTTAAAGAAATCAACGCGTTTTTTTCCTCGCTGATCGGATACATCGTCATCGGTATCTTCCTGGTGCTGATGGGCCTGGTGATGTGGGTGTTTCCCGAATACAGCGTGCTCGACGGCAATTACGCCACCCTGGATACCCTGTTTTCGATGGCCCCGATGGTCTTTTTGTTCCTGATTCCGGCCGTTACGATGCGCTCGTTTGCCGAAGAAAACCAGACCGGAACGATCGAACTGCTGGTCACGCGGCCCATTTCCGACTGGCAGATCGTGGGCGGCAAATACCTGGCCTCTGTGGTGCTGGTGGCTATCGCACTGGTACCCACGGTGTTGTATTACCTGACGGTATACCTGCTCGGCGCGCCGGTAGGCAACCTCGACACGGGCGGCATCGTGGGCTCGTACATTGGCCTGTTGTTTCTGGTATCCGCTTTTGTGGCCATCGGCGTTTTTGCCTCCTCGCTGACCAACAACCAGATCACCGCCTTCTTGCTGGCTGCGTTCCTGTGCTTTTTTGTGTACCTGTCTTTCGATTTTCTAAGCCGACTGCCCATCTTTTTTGGCAAAACCGACGACTTGGTACAAGCCTTCGGCATCCAGTACCACTACAACTCGATGAGCCGGGGCGTGCTCGACACCCGCGACGTGGTGTACTTTGTGTCCCTGACCGCTGTGTTTATCGCGGCCACCGTGTTGTCGCTGGGCCGCCGACGCTGGTAGGCACTCAGGATTTTTTCTTCGGCACCAGGGCCAGCACCACCGAGCGGAAGCGTTTGCGGGCGGTTTCCAGTTCGGTTTTGTTTTGCGCGAAGCGCTCTTCGTCTTTGCCGGCGGAGGATTCTCCAAAAATTTTCAACAACATCCGTTCGGGCGGCAGGCCGCGGTCGAGCAGGTAATTGCGCGCCGTGCGGGCGCGTTCGGTGGCCAGTCCGGCATTGGCCTGGCCGCTGCCGCTCACGTCAGTGTAACCCAGGATGCGGAGTTCGCGCTGGGGCGATTTTTTGAGTTCCCGGAGCATGTAGTCCAGGTCGGCTTTGCCGTCGGCGTCGAGCAGGGCTTTCCCACTTTCGAAGAAAATGATCCGGATGCTGTCGTTTTCCTCGTAAATGGGGCCGCCGCGGTCGTACGGGCAATCCAGCGCGCTGCTCAGCACGCGCTGCAGCTCCAGGTCGATGATGATGGTGTGGACAAATCCTTTTTGGATCAGTTGTTTTTGCACGGCTTCCGCTTCCGGCAAAGTAGGGTAGGAGCCGAAAAAATAGCGGTAAATACCGTTGTCGTCGACACTGGAAATGACCCCGTTGACGCCGCGGTCTTTAAAATACGACGAGGCAACCGGTTCTTCAAAAGCGCCGACCTGGACCCTGAAATTTTGGGCCAACAGCCCGGCGGTGCATCCGCAGGCCAGGAAAACGGCCAAAACAAACGATAAACGAAATAGCATGGGCGCTGAGGGAATTGTGTGAAAACCTGTTTTTGAGGAACGCGAAAGTAAGAAAGTGCGCCCACTTGACAATTGAAAAGGAATTTTACAAAACTGCGCGTAAATTAGCCGGGCAGAATGAAAAGTCTATGATTATCCGCACTGCTCTTGTTGTCCTGTTGATCGCTATGGGCGTCCCCTTTGGCCGGGGCCCCGCGCCGATGTATTCCGACATTCCGACGGAACCCAGTATCGAAGAGATCGGTTTTCCGGCGCCCAACCCACCCGATGAGCACATCTGGCAGGAAAAACTGCCCCTCGCCACCGCCGAAAAAGACCTGGCAGCCCAAACCCTGGCCATCGCCCGCTCTTTCCTCGGAACGCCCTACGTGCATGGCACACTCGACCAGGCAGCCAGCGAGCAACTCACGGTCAATTTGCGGGAACTCGACTGCTGGACTTTCGTCGAAAACAGCCTGGGCATCGCCTTGTCGGCCCGTATCGCCAACCCTGCCTACGATACCCTCCAAAAATACGTACAACAACTCCGCTACTGGGGTGGAATGGTCAACGGCTATGCCTCGCGGATTCATTATTTCTCCGGCTGGCTCCTGCAAGCCGAAAAACTGGGCTACCTGCGCGATATCACCCGCGAACTGGGCGGCGTGCCCTACCGCAAACACATCGGCTACATGAGCGCCCGCCCCCAAAAATACCCGCCCCTGCGCGACCCCGATGCCCGCCGCGTGATGACGCAAGTGGAAGAACGGGTCAGCCAGCACCAGTGGTTTTATATTCCGCAGCACCGGGTTGCCCAAATGGAGCACCTGATTCAGGAAGGCGATATCATTGCCCTTACCTCCGCCAAACGCGACCTGGATATTGCCCACCAGGGCTTCGCCGTGCGCCGCAACGGCCGGGTGTACCTGTTGCATGCCTCTTCGTTGGGTCGGCGCGTGATCCTGGCGGCTCAGCCGCTGGCCAAATACGTGCTGGCGCAAAAAGGACAAACGGGCATCATGGTCGCCCGTCTGCAATGAGGGCTTTTTCCGTATAGATTTTCAATTGTTTGCCACAGGCGACTCCGGCGGCTTATTTCACCCGGTTAAAGCCCAGGGTTTTCAACATCCAGGTGGGTAGCGGCCGCGTCGGATCGGAGCGGCGCTTGAGGTGCAGGTACCAGTTGAGTTTTTTCAGGATCGGTATTTTGTGGGTTTCGACAAATTCGATGAGCGTGCCGTCGGGGTCTTCGATGTAGGCAAAATAGCCGGCGGCTTCGCCCATGTCGAAACTTCCGCTGGAATCGACGGTGAACGGCGAGCCTTTTTCCGCGCAGTATTGCTTGAGTTCGGGCATGCCGGTGATGTCGAAGCAAAGATGGATAAAACCCAGGTCGCCCCAGAAGCGCCCCTCGAAGATGGGCCGCGGAGCGCGGCCGAGGCTTTGCACCAGTTCGATTTCAGACTTGCCGAGGAGTTGGCTGAAAGGGCCCTGGCGCTCGGCGCTGTGTTGCAGCAAGACGCGGCGGTAGCGGCCAAAACCGCCGTCGACCCCGTTCCAGTCGGCAAAACTGTCCTGGAGGTCGTAACTGACCTGGTCGTAGCCCAGGATTTCGGTGTAAAAACGCAGGGAGCGCTCCATGTCGCGCACGCCGATGATGCAGCCGTACATGCCACCGGTTTGGTGGGGCCGGTTTTTGGAAAACCAGGCGGTGCTGCTGACGATCTCGAAGGTGTTGCCCCAGGGATCTTTTACAAAAAAATGCGTTTGACCGTCGGGGCGTTGTTCGGGTTGGCTGAGGATGTTGACTCCGCGTTTGCGGAGCTCGTGAAAACAAGCCTGTACGTCCTTGCATTTTATTTTCGCAACAAAAATGCCCAGGTCGCCCAATTGGGGTTGAAAAGCCGGGGGCAGGGGGTTGCGCTGGGTGTACTGCCAAATTTCCATGCCGCCGCCGCCTTGCAGGTTGAGGGCCAGAATGGCGTGTCGTTCCTGGGGCTGGCCACCGGTATAGGGTAGCATGAGGCCGGCGGTGGCGGCTTCTTCAAACATCGGCACATCCATGCCAAACTGTTCGCGATACCACTTAAAGGCCTGGTGTACCTGAGATACGCCAATGCCAATTTGTTGAATTCCGGAAATAAACATGGAGTACAGGTGTTTGTAGCGCGGGAGGCGGGTTTTTACAGCAAATGGAGTCGCTGCGGCAAGAAAATCGCAGTGCTCTTCGTGGTTTTCCAAGGGTAACCACGAAGAGCACAACGGGCAGGTGCTGCGGGGGGACTTATTCCTGCATGGCTGGCGTGGGGATCGGGACGTAGAGGTCGCCGTTCAGTACGTTGCGGGAGATAACGATACGCTGCACCTCGGAGGTGCCTTCGTAGATCTGGGTGATTTTGGCGTCGCGCATCAGGCGTTCGACGTGGTATTCTTTGACAAAACCGTAACCGCCGTGGATTTGCACGGCTTCCACGGTGTGGCGCATGGCGACTTCCGAGGCGAACAGTTTGGCCATAGCAGCGGCCTGCGAATAGTCGAGGTTGAGGTCTTTGAGCGCGGCGGCCCGGTACACGAGCAGGCGGGCGGCTTCGATTTCGGTGGCCATATCGGCCAGTTTGAAGGCAATGGCCTGGTGCTGGCTGATGGGTTTGCCGAAGGATTGGCGCGATTTGGAGTATTCCACGGCCAGTTCGTAAGCGCCGGCAGCGATGCCGAGGGCTTGGGAGGCGATACCGATGCGGCCGCCGTTCAGGGTTTTCATGGCAAATTTGAAGCCGAAGCCATCGTCGCCGATGCGGTTTTCCTTGGGCACTTTCACATCGTTGTACATGATGGTGTGCGTATCGGAGGAGCGGATGCCGAGTTTGTCTTCTTTAGCGCCGATGGTGACGCCGGGCCAGGAGGTTTCGACCAGCAGGGTATTGATGCCGCGGTGGCCTTTTTCCGGGTAGGTTTGGGCCATCACGAGGTGCAGGCTGGAGCTGCCGCCGTTGGTGATCCAGTTTTTGGTGCCGTTGAGGAGGTAGTAGTCGCCCATATCGACGGCGGTGGTTTGCTGGCTGGTGGCATCGGAGCCGGCTTCGGGTTCGGAGAGGCAGAAGGAGCCGATCCACTCGCCGGTGGCCAGTTTGGGCAGGTATTTTTGTTTTTGTTCTTCGGAGCCATATTCGAGAATACCCCAGCAAACGAGCGAGTTGTTGACCGACATGATCACCGAGCAGGAATTGTCCACTTTGCTGATTTCCTCCATGGCGAGCACATAAGAAAGGGTGTCCATGCCGCCGCCGCCGTATTCCGGTGGGATCATCATGCCCAGGAAGCCCAGTTCGCCCATTTTGCGAACCTGTTCGTAGGGGTATTCCATTTTACTGTCGCGTTCGATAACGCCGGGTTTTAATTCGGTTTGGGCAAACTGACGGGCGGCTTCTTTTACGGCCAGTTGTTCTTCAGTCAGGTGAAACATATCCTTGTTGTAATTGAGTGGTGGTGGTGCAAAACTGGATTGGGTACTTGAAAAGGGACATGCGCCTCAAGAGCGCGGGTAGCTACCGTAACCAAAATGCGCGGCGAAATTACGCCTATTTCATCCGATTGTAGCCTTTGGGGCAAGTGCGATTTATATTTTTGTTGCCGTTCCCGCCAATAACATTTTGGGCCACTGGCATTCGCTCGCTCCGCCGTTGCTGTTGGCGGGGACGCCAACAGCGGCAACGAATTTAGGGCTGTTTCCAAACGGTTTCTTCGTGGTTCAGAAACAGTCCTGGCGAACCGCAACGGGCGTTTGCGCAAGCGAACTACTCCGTTACGTGTTCTTCAATGACCTGGAGTACTTTTTTGTCGGGCACGGTGCCGTGGTGTACGAAGGCAACGATGCTGCAATGCTCTTCTTTCCAATCGGGCTTTAAGGTGATCGAGAAATGTTTGGTGATGGTGCTGGCGGCCGTCAGGGGTTCGGAGATCACATCGCCGGTGGCCTGGGTGAGGATTTCGCGCAGTACGTGGCGGTGAACGTAGTTGGGGACTTTGTCGAGGTTTACCTTTTGGTAATCCACAATGCTGTCCTGGGTGAGCATAACGCTGAGGCGGTGTTCGCCGCTGAGGTTTGTTTCGGGCAGCACGTTGATGGAGATATCCAGTTTGCGGGTACTCGGGTCAAAAGTTTTTTCCATAAACAAGCCTACCACGGGGTCTTCGGCGAGTTCTTCAGCGATGATACCAGCCCAGATGGCGCGGGGCAGGTAGGGCTCGGTTTCGGGCGGCACGATGCGGCGGTTGATGGAGGCCGTGGGGAAGAAGGAGGCGGCGCCGATGAAACTGGCGGCGGCTTCGCCTTTTGCGGTCCAGAAATCGTATTTGGACTCCGGATAGGGGTCGTCGTAGCCTGGGGCAGCGTGGATGGACACGACGATGAGGTTGTCGCCGAACTGGTCGCCCAGGTTCACGAGGGTTGCGGTACCGTCGGGGCAGTTGGGGCAGCGCACGCCGGTGAGTTCTTCGACGAGCACGTTGCGTTCGCCCACGCTGAGTTCGGGAATCGTGATGGGCTTTTCTTCGCAGGCGCCAAAGAGCAGGGCAGCGCCGATGGCCAGGGCAGGGAGAGAAAGTTTCTGCATATCTTTTTTCTTTACAAATAGTTAAAAGGATGAACTCAATTGCAGGCGCACGCCGTGGAAGGTGGGTTCGTAGCGGCAAATACCACCGGCGCAGTTGATGCCTTCCACTTGTTTGACGTAAGCCAGGGACACACGGTTGGCCCGGTGGGTGTACACGATGCCCAGGGTGGGGTAGTGCAAGCCGTCAAATTTCGTCTTTTCTTCCGGAAACTGCTCCTTGTTGGCATGCGGAAGTTTGTACATATCGGATACGTAGATCAGCCAGTGGGGCGCCATACCGATTTCGGCGAGCAGGAAGGTCCAGGAACCGAATTCTTCATCGGTTTTCAGGTACTGGGCTTCGATACGCACCGATTTGCGCGGCGTGAACTTATAGAGCCATTCGGCGTAGGGCGTCACGGCTTTTACGTAAGCATCTTTGCCCTGGTAGATGGCGATGTTGTACTTGAGCAGTTGGAGGCCCGCCAACAGTTGCCATTTTCTCTTGTATTTATAGGTGACTTCCGGCGCGATTTCGCGGTACAGTTCGGTGCCGTCGAGTTGGTAAATATCGGACACGTTGATGCCGACCGAAAGGGCTTTGTTGACGGCGTAGCGCAGGTCGAGTTGGAGGCCTTTTTCGCCCAGTTCCTGGGTGTTGGGGGAGAAGCGCGCGGGCAGGCGGAAGGTATTTTGCCGGGCCATGGGCGGCAGGAAGTTGATCTGGCCCTGGACCCCGATCTGGAAGGGGTCGGTCCGGAAACGGAAATCTTTGGTGTATTTGCCTTCCAGCGTTACACCGAGGCCGGAGCCGGCGTAGGTGATGCTGGTATAGGCGGTGTAGCCGTCGGTGTTGGTCAGTTTGCCGAGGCCGCCGGTGGCTTTGCGTTCGAACTCATTGAACAGCACGTCTTTGGTTTTGTAGGCGCCTTCGAGGTACCAGGAAAAATTGCCGGCGATGAGGGTGTTGTACACCGTCATGGCGTAGGTATTGTATTGGGCGCCGGTACTGTCTTGGGGGGCGTAGGTAGCGATTTCATTGACGATCCGGTTGACGGTTTCGTCGTCGAAGGTGCGGGCCACGACGCCGGCGCCGGGCGCCAGGGAGAAGTTTTTGGTGGAATCTGGCTGGATAAAGCCATCGACGGCGGCGCCGCGGATCACGGAGCCGTATTCATTGAACTGGCGTTTTTGGCGGCCGGTAAAGGCTTTGACTTTCCAGTTGTCGTTGATTTTGTAGCCTACCCGAACGCCGTAGAGGGCGTTGTCGATCATGAGGGAGCGTTCTTCGTAGGCGCGGAAAATGATGCCCGAGCCAATTTGGTCGTAGAGGTAGCCGCCGGAGAGGTCGAAACCGTAGATTTCTTTGTGGATATACCAGCGGCCGATGCCTTCGGCGGTGAAGGAGCCAGTGGGGTTGAGCAGGTTGGAGTTGTTGAACATGTCGAAGCGCAGGCCCAGGTCGAAGCCCCAGTTCGAATAGTTGAGGGCCAGCCAGCTCTCGGCGCCGAATTTCTGGTTGTCGTATTGAGGAGTGCCGGTGGCGCCGATTTTTTCATCGGTGATAAAAAAATTGCCGTTGCTTTGGAGGCTGCCGGTGATGCGACCCGCGTTTTGCGCCTGCCCGCTTGTCAGGACAAGTGCAAAAAGCGCAAAAGAAAAATAGAGTTGTTTCATGCTTCAGAATAGGGTGGGCTAGAGAACAGAAAGCGCCGTGTGGTGCAGAACCGGACAAAGGTAGAGAAAGGGGCATATTCGCAAGGGGCAAATGTGCAAGCGGCGCGTCGGGAAGTTTGCAAAAGACAAGATTAGCAGGGCTGTGGGGGGCATGCCTACCCGGCAGGGTTGTGGTACAGAATTTTTTCGAGCCTTGCACACAAAACAAAAATTTATTATACATTTGCCATTAATTCTTTTTAATAATTTTTTTAATCCCGTAGGAAAGCGTCTTTGGAAAGTTTTTGATGTATTCTGCTGCTTCAAACAGGCGGTCCAGTTTTCTACTGACCAACGCCTCTCCCTGCCTTTTTTCCATCCCTTTTGCCGCCATGTTTTTGTCACGGCGTTTGCACAAACACTACAACTAATTTGGTTGCTGCTTTGGCCTGATTCCCCGGACCAAGTTTCTTTTCCTTTTGGTTTTTCGCTGCCGTGGCTCAGGTTGTTCCTGGTCCCGGCTGTTCTGTTTTCTTTTATAATCTGTACTGTACAATAACATAATAATCGCCTATGAAAAGTCTTCACACCTCACGACTACAGTTCTATTTTCCGGATTTCAATTTCCGCCGCACTCCTTTTCACTTCGGCTCTGCCTGATCAAGGCTCCTTACTTTTCGTGACCTCCGGCGCTCCGGGTCCGGTTGCCTGCCCGTCCAATCTTCCTGACGGGCATTGATGCATTATACCGGCTGGTGTCGCCTTGTCTGCGATGGTTGAACCATGTTAAACTAAAAAAGTATGCGAGACTTGATCGAACTTGTCGATGCTTTGCCGTGGAGGAAATTGAAAACCAGCCCTGTTTGGGACAGCATCCTGGAGCCTGGCTCCAAGATGGCGCGTTTGTTTGAGTTGGCCCAGGGCAAAGCAGCGCTGAGCGACGAAGCGGCAGCGCTGGATATTTACGGCTCCTCTTCCGCCACCGGCCAGTTGCAACGGCTGAAAAACAAACTGAAAACCCGTCTGCTCGACGTGGTTTTGCTGCTCGACTACCACGAGCCGAACTACTCCGACCGCCAAAAGGCGCATTTCGAGTGCAACAAAAACTGGGCGACGGCGATGACCCTGCTGGCTAAAAAAGCCCGCCACGCCGGGATCGAACTGCTCGAACAAACCCTGCGCCATTCCCGGCATTTCGAATTTACGGAACTGACGCTCAACGCGCTCAACCACCTCCGCCTGCATTACGGTACCGTTGCCGGCGACACGAAGAAATACGAGATGTACCGCGATCAGTACAAGCAGTACCAGGCCGTCTGGATGATGGAAAATGAGGCCGAAGAACTCTACACCCAACTCATCAGCCGGTTTGTGTGCAGCAAAGCGCCGCAGGAGGAAGTGGCACAACAAGCCGAAGCCTATTTCCGGCAGATCGAGCCCAGCCTGGCCCAGAGCGATTCATTCCGGCTGCACCTGAGTGGCAGGCTCCTCCAACTGATGGTGTACAGCAGCCGCAACGACTACCAGACGATGGCCGATCTCTGCGAGCAAGCCCTGGCGTTTTTTCAGCAAAAACCTTACGAAAGCCACCTGCCGCAACAGGCCTTTTACTACCAACTGGTCGTAAGTTGTGTGCAACTGCGCGATTTCGGGCGCGGCCAGGCCATCGTCCGGCAGCACCAGCATATTTACGAAGAAGGCTCTTTCAACTGGTTTAAAATCCAGGAACTCTATTTCCTGCTGGCCCTGCACACCCAACACTACGACGACGCTTTTGATACCTGTGCGCTGGCGCTGGGACACGCCCAACTGGAACAACAGCCGGAGACGATCCGCGAAACCTGGCGTATTTACGAAGCCTACAGCAACGTATTGGTGCGCACCCGCCGGGCCGACCGCCTGCCAGCCCGCAAATTCAAACCCGCCAGGTTCCTCAATGAAACCCCCGTGTTTTCCAAAGACAAGCGCGGCATGAATATTCCGATCCTGGTCGTACAGATTTTGTTTGATATTCTGGACCAGCGCTACGATGCCTGTATCGACCGTGTGGAAGCCATTGGCAAGTATGCCTCCCGCTATATCACGAAAGACGAACATTTCCGCAGCAATTGTTTTTTGAAAATGCTGCTGCAAATTCCAGAAGCCGGCTTCCATCGCGAAGCCGCTGTGCGAAAAGCCGAAAAGTACCTGGAGCAATTGCGCACTATGCCAATCGAACTCGCCAACCAACCCTACGAGATCGAGATCATTCCCTACGAAGAACTTTGGGAAATGGTTCTTCTACAACTCTCGCAGAAGAGATTTGCGTAATTTTTGAGAACATTTGCTCTCGTAAAACGCACATTGAGTGTAAAGTTTGTAGTAAAATTTGACTAAAACAAAATATTGATAATCAATTAATTAAATTTTTAAAATGATAAAATAGGCTAAATTTAAAGCGCGAATGAACCGGTGTTTTTGTCCGGTATTCTGAGCCGATGCGCCCTGACATTTGACTTCGTAAACAATAAACGACGTCATCATGGCAACTCAATTCAACACCTCGCGCTTTACCACCCAACTGACCAACACCACCACCAAAAACAACCGCTACAGCGATGTAATCATCGTCGATATCACGGGCGTTTAAGGAATTCTGAAGGGCAGGGCCGAGTACCGCCTTGCATTCGCCGGAAAAACCGGATATTCGCCGGTATAATCAAGTTGGCAAGCTGTTTGTGCGTATTGCGCATGAAAAAGCCGCTGGGAGCAAACTTCTCTTCAAGGGTTGGTTTTTTCCCTCCAGTTTCAGCAGTCAACCGCGAAAACACCGGCGTCCCTCATGGATGAATTACGCGAACTCGTCTCTATCGTAACCAAGCAAAAACTGAAAGCGGTCAACGCTTACAGTAAACTGATTCAGCCGGGCGCCGTTTCTATGCGGTTGTATAACCTGGTAGCAGAGGGCTCGGTTCGAAACGACGAGGATGCTATGGCGGCCCTTTACCCCGGCGGCCCGCGAACCGTCTCCTACAAACGCATCAAAAAATCGCTGCGGGAATACCTCTTGCAGATGCTGTTCGTCATCGACCTGCATCTCCCGCACTACAACCCCCGACAAAAAGCCTATTTCGATTGCTACAAGCGCTGGGGCGCCATCAAACTCCTCGCCGGCAAAACCGCCCACCGCAGCAACCTCCTGTTTGCTACCGAGCTCCTGCGCACCGCTCTCCGCTACGACTTTACCGACCTTGCCCTCGACATGGCCCGCAGCCTGCGGCTCTATTACGGCTCCATCGAAGGTGATCTGAAAAAATACGATCAATTCGGCAAGCAAGTCCAGTTCCTGGAAAGAATGTTCCATTTCGAAAACCTGGGCGAAGACCTGTACACGGACCTCGTGATCCGGTTTGTCAACGATAAATCCACCAAAAAGGACGTTCACGAGCAGGCACAGAAATATTTCCAGCAACTGGAAAAGGCGCTCGAGCTCTACCCGAGCTACCGGCTGCACTTTACCGGTCGGCTCACCGAGATCATTATTTACACCAGCATCAATGATTACAAAAAAACCATCGCCATCTGCGACAAGGCGATTCGGTTTTTTGATGCCAAAGACTACGTCGCCAACGTGCCGCTTCAGGTGTTCTTGTACCAGGAAATGGTCTGCTACGTACAACTGCGCGACTATCCGCGCGGGCGGCGGGCGGCCGACCGGGGCTTCAAACTGCTCGAAAACGGCTCCTTCAACTGGTTCAAATACCAGGAACTGCTGCTGCTGCTGTCGCTGCACGCCAAAGAATACCAGGAGGCCTATCAAATTTACAAAAATACCATCCACCACCGCCGCTTCAACGGCCTGCCGGCCGGCATCAAGCAAACCTGGAAAATTTTCGAGGCCTACCTGTTTTACCTCATCGAGGTGGGCCGTATTCGCCCCGACCAGCCGGAAAAGGTGATCAGCCGGATCCGGATCATGCGTTTTATCAACGATGTGCCTCTGTTTTCCAAAGACAAACGCGGGATGAACATCCCGATCCTGATTTTCCACATCCTCTACCTGCTGCTCACCAAACGCTACGACGAGGCCATCGACCGCAACGAGGCCATCGAAAAGTATTCGACGCGCTACCTGAAAAAAGACGACAACTACCGCAGCAACTGTATCATCAAAATGCTGCTGCAAGTGTCGGATGCCGGTTTCCACAAAACGGCAGTGATCCGGCGGGCCGAAAAATTTACCAAAATGCTCCAGCAAGTGCCGCTGGACTTTGCCAGCCAGGCCCACGACATCGAAATCATCCCCTACGAGGACCTCTGGGAAATGGCGCTCGATTCGCTGGACAACACCATCTACACCGTCAAAAACAAGAGCAAGGCCGGGTAGCAGTGGCAGGAGCAGTAGCAGTGGGCAGTTGCAGGAGCAGTTGCAGGTGGCAGTAGCAGTGGGCAGTTGCAGGTGGCAGGAGCAGTGGGCAGTTGCAGGTGGCAGGAGCAGTAGCAGTGGGCAGTTGCAGTGGGCAGTTGCAGGTGGCAGTAGCAGTGGGCAGTTGCAGGGCAAACGCATCAAAAACCATAGGACCTCGGAGAGGTCCAACGTTTGTAGCAATATGCGAATAATGATTTTTTGCAGCGAGAAGAGCCGCTCCTAATAATGCTCACGGCTCTTCTCGCTCTAAAAAACAATTTACCCTACGTTGCTACAAACGTTCGACCTCTCCGAGGTCGTGCAAATCTTCATTTTTGACCATTCTACCTACGTTTGACCTCTCCGAGCTCAGTTGCGATTTTTTCAGATCAACTTGTGGGTAATCGGGAGCGCTACCGGTATGGGGGTAGTTTTTGATTTTTTTTCATCAAAATTCCGGTCAAAAAAATCATGTTTTCTACAATTGAACTAGTACGGTTGTTGCAATTTTAAGGATTTGCAACTAATTGATTTTTAAATATTTAAAATCAATTTTACGGTACATTCCTTGTTTTTTAGGGGTAAAAAAATGAACATCCGTGTCTGGCACACAGCGGTATGGGTGCTGCACCTTTGTATCATCAACAAGACGGAAAACAATTTACACTAGCCAATCAAAGTCAAAACATGCCACGCAATATACAGTCTATGAGAACGACTCAAACTAACCCAACGCGACACCTTCGCGGGGCTTTTGACAAGCAGAAAGTGCGCGCAGATGTTGTGCTCGGTTCGCCGAGCGCCAACTGCGGCGGCGTCGGAATCTGCCGGGTCATGGCCCACGGAGAAGGGGCAGGCATCAGCTGCCCGACGGTTGCTTCCTGGATTTGTGTGACCCAGGACAACAAGATCCGCATCGAGTTTCTGAAATCCTCCATGGAGGGCCGTTTCATGCGGCGACACTTCCGCTGGATGCTGTTTCAGGTTTTTGAAGCCTACGTCATTCCATATCCTTTGCTGACGGGCTGCAAAATAGAACACCGCACCATACGGCCGGGTATTTACCAGGCTTGGGAATCGGACGACCGGCTCTTCGTGGAATTTTAATCACTTGTCTTTTTCAATAATCCAGCATACACTGACACGCTTCAGCCCCAAATACCCGCCGGCACAGGTGGTTGTAAAATAACCTGCACCGGTTTGCACCTATAATACTCGGGAATACTGTGACTTGATTTCCGGCCACCGCGATTCGTCCCGCACCCGCAGCTGCGGAGGGCGGACATCCGGCCAGGCCGAACCAAGCAACAGGACAAAAATTTTGAAAGACGACGAATACAATTGGTAACGCGTATGGACCGGCTCCCGGTTCGCGCCGCCCAACAGCAAGACACCGGAGTTCTGTCCGGATGACTGCACGGGCAGCACCAGGTTTCCGAACGCACCCTTGTGCTGCCGGCTACCTGAGCGAACGCAGACGCCTGAGCAGGAGTACCCAACGGAGTGCCTCGCGGCACTTCGGGTAATCCGGCGGCACCGGTCCGGCAAGCGGCTCAAAGGCAGCGGCGCCTGAGCAGGAGTACCCAACGAAGTGCCTCGCAACACTTCGGGTAATCCGGCGGCACCGGTCCGGCAAGCGGCTCAAGGGCAGCGGCGGCTGAGCAGGAGTACCCAACGGAGTGCCTCGCGGCGCTTCGGGTAATCCGGCAGCACCAGCCTGGCCAGCGGCTCAAGGGCAGCGGCGCCTGAGCAGGAGTACCCAACGGAGTGCCTCGCGGCGCTTCGGGTAATCCGGCAGCACCAGCCTGGCCAGCGGCTCAAGGGCAGCGGCGCCTGAGCAGGAGTACCCAACGGAGT
>JADLDL010000225.1 GCA_020846655.1 Saprospiraceae bacterium
CCTTCTCCAATTGGTTGCCAAAGGCGGCGGAGTAGGTGTCGTCGGCTTTAAACTCGAAGCGCACCGCGCCAAAATCGCGGCCCGACTCTTCGCCCTGGACTTTCCAGGACACGCCCTGCCATTGGCCCAGCAGCAAGGCTTTGTTGTCGTCTTTTTTGCAGCACAGCAGAAAGGTTGCACTCAGCAGCGCGAGAAGGAAGGATTTTTTCATGGTTACAAACAGGTATGGGTTATCTATTTCCGGTTCCGGAAACTCGCTCAAATCTATTTAAAATTTTCCCAAAATCAAGCGTTTGGAGGCGCTTTTCACAATATTTCCCCTGTAAACCGGTTTATCTTGCGCGTCTTTTCGCGCACCACTGCTTCGGCCTTCGATATGAAACGACTACTGCTTTTTTTGTTGCTTGCCTTCCTGGCCGGCACTACGCTCTCCGCCCAATGTATTGCCGGCGACTGCCAAAACGGCCAGGGCACCTACGTGTATCCTTCCGGCGCTAAATACGTCGGCCATTTTCAAAACGGCGAAATCCAGGGCCTTGGTGTTTGCTACTACACCGACGGCACCAAATTCAGCGGCGAATGGAAAAGCCGCTACCCCGATGGCAAAGGCACCAAAACCTACGCCGACGGCACCAAACGCACCGGCCAATGGAAAAAAGGCAAACCGGTGGACGACAAGGGTAACATCCTCGAAGAATACATCGCCGGAAAAAAAGAAGAACAACAAGACGACGGCACCAACATCCAATCGGGCTGCCTCAGTGGCAATTGCCAAACCGGCGCCGGGGTGTTTGCCTACCCCGACGGCAGCAAATACGACGGCAATTTCCTGAACGGTAAATTTGAAGGCGAAGGCACTTTTTATTTTGCCAACACCGACAAATATGTAGGCCATTTCAAAGAAAACTATCCCCACGGCGCCGGCACTCGCTACTACGCCAGCGGCAGCGTGGAAAGCGGTGAATGGCGCGAGGGCGAATTCATTGGCTCCAGCCTCATCGAAAGCGGACAAATCGGCTGTATCCAGGGCGATTGCGCAGACGGCAAAGGCACCTATATTTTCAAGGAAGGCTCCGCCAAATTTGTCGGCGAATTCAAAAATGGACAACCCCACGGATTTGGGATCTGTACCTATGCCAACGGCGACCGCTACCGGGGCGAATGGGCCGACGGCGCTTTCATGGGCAAAGGCATCCTGTACCTGCACGACGGCACCGAAGTGGGCGGCTACTGGCGGGCGGGCGAGTTTGTAGGCAAAGACCAACCGGCCGATTACCAACCCACCGTCACAGAACCTGCCCCTACGGCGCCCGTTGAAATCGACACCAAAGTGTGGGCCGTAGTGGTGGGTGTGGCCTCCTACGACCACATGCCCGTGTTGCGCTATACCGACGACGATGCCTATCGCTTTTACGCGTTTCTGAAAAGCATGGAAGGCGGCGCACTGCCCGACGAACAAGTCCGCATCCTGATCGATGAGGAAGCCTCGCGCGACAATATCCTGGGCAACCTGAAAGAAATCTTTGACAAAGCCGGCCCCAACGACCTGGTTGTTTTCTATTTCTCCGGACACGGCCTCAACGGCTCTTTCCTGCCTATTGATTTTGATGGCTACAACAACAAAATCAACCACGAAGAGGTCGCCGAACTGTTCAACAAATGCCGCGCGAAATACAAACTTTGCCTGGCCGACGCCTGCCACTCGGGCAGCATCTTCGCCATGCGCTCCGGCGAAACGGAACCGGTCATTTTGCAATACTATAAATCGCTGTCCAAGGCGGTTGCCGGCACGGCCCTGATCATGTCGTCCAAAGCAGAAGAAACCTCCCTGGAATCGGCAGGCTTGCGCCAAGGAGTGTTCAGCCACTTCCTGATCCGGGGCCTGAAAGGTGAGGGCGACAAAAACCAGGATAAAGTGGTGTCCGTACAGGAACTCTACGACTTCATTTACGACAATGTGCGGGCCTATACCGGCAACCGCCAAAGTCCGGTGATCAAAGGCACGTATGATCCGGCCATGCCGGTTGCAGTGATGCGGTAAAAAAGTTGAGCCGCCGATGGAAAACAGGCAGGCGCCACGGCGGTAGCGCCTGTGTGTTCCGCTGTTTTTAGAATTTTTGTGTGCTGAAAAACTTTTTTTAAAAAAAATCAGGGCTTAAAAATTAATTTTTTTTCAACAAACTGCTTCAATTTTTCGTCGCCAATCTGACAGTTTTTATTTTAAAATACTGATAATCAATAATATAGTTTTAAAATTCATATATTTTCCTCCTAAAACCGCCCAACAACCCACTCAACAAACGCTTTTTTTTGTCCTTTGCCACTGGAGCAATGTCCTGCACTTTTGTATCGTTAATGAAAGGGAACGGTGGTGATAGAAAAAGAAGCGGTCCTCATTAACCACAACTTTGAGACTTTTCATGAGATTATACGGGAAACCGCCGCGGCACAAACGAGTGCCGCGGTTTTTTTTTGCCCCTACCTGATCTTACCCGCCATCCCGGCGCCGCGCTTTGATTTGAATGGCCCGTTCGATGGGCCGGTCAGCCACCAACACCAGGTACCCTCCACCGCCCGCACCGCTGAGTTTCCAGCCCAAGGCCTGATCCCTGTATTGTTCGATCATGTGGAAAATACCCTCGTCCGCCATATTTGGAAACATCGCAATCTGCGCTTCAAAAGAGCGCCTGAAAGCCGCCCCAAAGGCTGGTAAATCCATGCGTTGTATCGATTGCCAGGCATCCTCCGCCGCCTCTGCCAGCGCCCGGGCGCCTTCTGTCGTCAGGTGCGTATCTGCCAAAACGCTGTAGCCATGCAAGCGCGGCCCGAGGGTCACGAGGTACAGGTGCTCCTCCAGCCAGCACAGCACGGCTTCATCGTGGATGCTGTGGATCTGCTCGGGCCAGTAGCCACCCCGGAAATCGGCTTTTGCCAGTGCCGGCATAGCAATACCGATTGCATCCTGCGAACCCGATACCTCTGTGGTGCCCGGCGGATTGTCGTAAGCAAACAAAAGTTTGGCCACCTGCTCGGGATCGCCGCCCGGCAAAGCGGTGCGCCAAAGTTCGATGGCTTTTTTGCGGGTACTGGTGGCCATGCCGCTGCGGTCGTTAAACTCGTAGCTGGGTTCGATGCTGAGCGTCAGCACCGGCCCGGGATACAACGCAGACACCCAAGGCTGGTCGAGCCAGCCCCCGGCCAGGTCGATCCGGTATGGGATGCTGCACTCGACCCGCAGAGCAGTAGTGCTGCGCACGGGCAGGCTTTGCGCGGGCAGCCGCCGCGACACGACGTATTCGATGCCCTTTTCCCGGCACAGCGACTCCTTGGCCGGGCTGTGCCCGTCTTCGTTGACAAAAAACACATCCGGCTGGATGTCTTCCAGTTCTGCTGTAAAATCCAGGAGGCCCATGCCCCGGTTGATGCGCACCGCCTGCACGCAAGACAACGCTTCGAGCATAAATTTGCGCTCCGATTGCGGGTTCACCGGGTAGCGGCCTTTCAGGTGGTGTACGTTTTCATCCGAACCGATACAAACATGGAGCGCTCCCAGGCTGGCAGCCTCTTGCAGGAAGGCCACATGCCCGCTGTGGAGCAGATCGAAGCAACCTGTGACTATAACTTTCTTCATCTTTTAATTTTGCTGTAAATTTTCGCCAAAATCCTGACTTTGAAAATTCCGGTTCAACTTGTTTGGCCTGCCTGGGCTTTTTTTCTGCTGCTGGCCGGAGGATCTGCCCTTTTGCATTTCAATGGCTTGTATGGCCAGGACGCCTACGAGTACCTGCGGCAAAGCCAGGTGATTGTGGACCGCTGGGCTGGCATGCCGCTCCCGGTGGGGCATACGGGCGATGTGGAAATAGCCGGCGGCTACCCGCTGGCGGGTGCGCTGCTGCGTTGGCTGGGGGTTCCGGGGGTTTTAGCCTTGCAATTGGTATCCTGGATGGCGGCCGCCGCGGCGGTTTGGCTGTTTGGCCTGATCCTGCAAGTGTTGTCGCCCGGGGCGCGCCAAGAAAGCCGCTGGGTTTTCGGGGTGGTAAGCCTGGCTTTGGCGCCTGCCTTTGTCCGGGCCGGGTTCACGGTTATGTCCGATGCCCTGGGCGTAGCGCTGGCTTTGGGCGCTTTGTTTTTCGCCTTCCGGCTGATTGAACTGGAGCGCTGGCGGGCGGCGCCGGCGTTTGTGCTGTTGGCCGCATTGGCGGTTACGACGCGCTATGCCCTGGTGGTGCTGCTGCTGCTGCCCGCGCTGGCAGTGGCACTGGAGCTGTGGCGGGCACGCCAATGGCGCTGGCTGGCAGCAGCGCTGGCCGCCGGGCTATCGGTGCTCTGGCTGCTGTGGTGGCTGAAAAGTGGCGCCCCGAAAAGCCCGTTGACGCATTCCTTGTTGCAGGATTGGTCGCTTTGGAACCTGTTTCAGCGCTGTTTCACGCAGGCCAGCGGCTCGGTTTGTTATACCCTGCCCAACCTGGCGTATTTGTTTTTTCCGCTGATGCATCCGGCTTTTTGCCTGACGCTGCCGGCGCTGTTTTTATTGGCCAAACGCACCGATGCGGTGTTGTATTCCAAGCGCTTGCTGCTGCTCAGCCTGGGCGTTTATTTGTTGTTTATCGGCGGTCTGTCGCACCAAAACCTTCGGTATTTACTGCCGGCCTATGCCCTTTTACTCTTGCTCTTTTTCCCAGCCTGGGACCGTTTTTTTGCCTACGGATTTTATTTTTTCAAACGACTGGCCTACGCCCTGATCGGCCTGACCGTGGTTGGCCAGGTATTCTTTTCCATTTATTTTCTAAAACCGGTGCTGGCCCGCCATCAGCTCGAAAACGAGGTGGCCGCCAGCCTTGCCCGCCGCTTGCCGCCGGAGGCGATCGTGTATGCCATGGACCTGGACATTGCCCTGCAACACTACCTGCCAGAGGTAGAATGGCGCAGCATTTGGGCGCGTTCGTACGATACCTTTCCGAGCGGTAGTTTCATCCTGTTCAATGAGGCCAAACTAACGAAGCAATGGGCCGGGCAAAACCCGATGCTGAATTGGGAACACGCCCGGCAGCACTTTGTCCTGCAAGACGTTCTGGAATTGCCGGAGGGCTGGACCCTGTACCGGGTGGACAAACCGAAATGACTTTTATCTTTCGGCCTTAATTTTTTCCTTCCCGTCGCCTATCTTTGCTCAGCATTATTTACTAAAATACTGATAGTCAAAATTTTGCATTTGAAATAAATTCACCCCGGAGATAGAAACCCATTCGCATATGTACCCAGACTTATCGTATCTCTTTCACGCTTTGATTGGCACCGCACCGGACAACGGCTTGTCGGTATTCAAAACCTTTGGCTTTTTTCTGGCCCTGGTGTTCATCACCGGCGCTATTATCTTAAGTGCCGAGCTGAAACGCAAAGCCAGGGAGGGTTTTTTCAAGCCTTCACTGGTCACTATCACCGATGGGGCGCCTGCATCGCTGATGGATATCGCCATGAACGCATTGGTCGGTTTTATCCTGGCGGGCAAAGGGTATTACGCCATGCAGCATTTTGCAGAATTCCGCCGCGACCCGGCATCCATCATCTTGTCGGGCAAAGTTGACTGGCTCTTCGGCATATTGGGTGCTGTGGCCGCCGGATTGTTGATCTGGTGGAGCGCCTGGCGGAAACGCAAGCCTCAGCCCGAACCCAAAACACAGGAACTGTGGCCACACGACCGGATCAGTGAAATAACCGTTTGGGCGGCCGTGGGCGGCATCGTGGGCGCCAAGTTTTTCGATGCCTTCGACAATTGGGAGTCCTTTTTGCAAGATCCAGCCGGCACCTTGTTGTCGGGCGGCGGCCTGGCTTTTTACGGCGGCCTGATCCTCGGGTTTGTCACCGTGGTGGCCTATCTCCGGCGCAACAACGTCCCCTTCCTCCCATCTGCCGATGCCTTCGCACCGGCCCTTGCCGCAGGTTATGGCGTCGGGCGTATTGGCTGCCAACTCAGCGGCGACGGCGACTGGGGCATTGTCAACCAAGCCCCCAAACCCGACTGGATGAGTTTTCTGCCCGACTGGATGTGGGCTTCCACCTACCCGCACAACGTGCTGAACACCCCCTACACCGATCCGGTCTCGAGCGTGCCCATCGACGGCTGTACCTGGGACTACTGCATGCAACGGTCGATGCCCGTTTTCCCGACCCCCTTTTATGAAACCATGATGATGGCCTTGATCGTCGCGATCTTGTGGAGCCTGCGCAAGCGCATCCGGGTACCCGGGCTTTTGTTTTTCCTCTACCTCGCTCTCATTGCTGTAGAGCGGTTTTTGATTGAAAAGATCCGCGTCAACGTGCACCACGATGTGCTGGGCATACGCATGAGCCAGGCCGAATTGATCTCCATAGGGTTGCTATTGATAAGTGTGGTCGGCGGCATACTGGTTTGGCAACGCCACCGTTCAAGGCCAGCCGCTGTTTAGGCCGGCGTTGCGGCAGCGCTCTTTTTATCCGGAAAACGCCGCAGCAGTTGCGCGCCGCCCTGAATGATCAGCCATTGTCCCAGCAAATAGGTGAGCAGAACGGCGGGGCGGCCTCCTGGAAACGCCTGCCCAAACCGAAGGACGGCAATCAGGCAATCGGAGAGCATAAACAACAAGGCGCCCGCCAGCATACCATTCAATACAGCGGGCACAACATGGTGCCCCCGCATGTTGAGCACACTCATGGCCATCAGGCTGATGATACCTGAGTAGGCCACCACCGGCCATTGCAACCCCGCCGGTATGCCTGGCCAGAGCCAGGATAAAAACACGACAAGAAAGATTACAAACGGCAGTATCCAGTAGGGATGCCGGCGCAAAAAGCCTTTTTCGGGCCGCACTTCGGAGAAAAATCCGCCGAGATAACACAAGTGGGTGCACAAAAAAGAGCCCAGTCCCAGCAGAAAAAAGAGCGTCCCATAGGGGCCGGAAGCAAACATCATAAACACATCGCCCAGCGTCGAAAACAGGAGCCCGGCCAGCAAGGTCTGCCGCAAAAAGCGGCGTATCCCCGGAGTACGCTGCAACAGCCAAATGGCCAAAACGGGCATCAGCAAGGGTTTCGTACAGTAAACCAGGGTATCCCAGGGCAGTGTCTCAGCGATAATTTCCACCACCGATAGCAACAGATAGGCCACCAGCCAAAGGGTGCTCTTTTTTTCCATACCGCAAGGTTACAACACAGCCGGCAATGTTTAGAGGCCATGCTGAACATTGAAAATTAATGCTCGGATCAGTTTTTAGCGCAGCACCAATTTGCGCAACTGGCCTTGCATCGCCACGAAATACAGGCCACGCGGCAGCCCGGCGGTGTGCAACAGCAGGCGTTCGTTTCCGGCAGCCAGTTGATTTTCCTGCAACAATTGGCCCGCCACATTGAACACGGATACCCGAAGGTCGCTGCGTGCCGGAAGCCCCAGGTCTACCCACACCGCGTCGTCGGTGGGGTTGGGATACAGGCGGAAAGCGGAATTCCCGCTTTCCAGATCATATGTGCCAACCGGCAGGGGCTGTATCGTAAACTGTGGTGTACCCAAAAAACCGCCTTCGCCGTCGGTGACGATAAAGGTAAAATAGTCCGGCGTGGCATCGGTGCCGTAATCGAAAAAGCGGAGCGCGCCGTTGTCGATATCCGTTTGGGTAAAATGGGCGCCGGGCTGCATGGCCCCGGTCCAGGCGCGTTCGAGGTGGCCGTGCTTGGGTGTTGCCACGAGGGTGTATTGCAATTCGCCGTGGCTGTTGTTGGCGTCTTCCACCAGCAGCAGATCAGGGGTAATCGCCCTGTTCTTGCCCGGCTCTACCGATAATATGTTGTTGTTCACCAGGTAAGGCGGCGACACGACGGCTTCGGTGCAAAATTCGAGTCGAAACCCCTGCAACGCGCCGCCGGCGCCTATTTCGTCGTCGCGCAGCCGAAGGGTCCAGACACCCGTCGATTGTTCTCCATAAAACGCAGCCAGCGGGTTCTGTGGGCGGTAAGCCTGCCCGTTTTTAGGAGGAGGGCAAGGGAAGGCCCCCGGCGCTTCATCGCTGAGTCGGAAATGAAAAGACCCGTTGTAATTGGCGCATTTTCCAGTCCACAGCACCACCTCGGTGCCTTGCGGGCTGATCAACCGGGCTTCCAGGTTTTTGAAAAATTCGTGGTAGCCCATCAGTTGTTTTACCTCCATGTTTTTGATCGGGCCGCCGTTTGTCACCGAAATTTTTGACTCGATGGTCGGTGCACTGCTGGCCGAAATCGTCAGGGGCAGGTCGTTGGCATCCCGTTGCTGGCAATTTTCAACATAGGTTGAAAAGAAATACGGCTCCGTCCAGTCGTGGATACCGCATTCGTTGCGGGGCCGCACGCGCCAGAAATAGGCTGTTCCTTTGGAAAGAAAAACCGGGATTTTGAAACTATCGATCGTCGTGGTGTTGAGCGTAGCCAATACGGTACCGGCGGCAAACGAGGGGTCGGTGCCGAATTCCAGGTCGTAACTAAGGGCATCCAGGGCTTTGGTCCAGTGCAAAATTTGCTGCAAACCCAGTTCGGTAGCGCCGTTGGGTGGCAAATTGAGGGCCAGGGCGCTGAAATCATTCCGGTAGGTGGTCATGACTACATTCCGCAGAAACGTGCCGCCGCCGGCCACTTCTGCTTTTACCGTCAGGGTAAATACGGCTTCTACGTCGACTTTTGAAAAATCCAGGTTCAACGTAGCGCTTTCGCCGGGCTGGATCGTAGTGGCGCTCCAGGTGGCAGTCACATTGGCCGGCAAGGTGCTGGCTTCGATGGACAAGGCAACCGGACTGTCAAAACCCAACACCCCGGCCGTTACCAATTGCACGGTATGGCTGGCCGGCAGGCAGAGTTCGGCGACATCGTTCACCAATCCCATGGTAAAGCTGGGTTGGGAGGGGGCGGCGATCCGGAAATTTTTGTTTGAAATATCATAAAAAACGCTGCCAGCGCCATCAATGCGGACCCGCGCAGTATTGGTCGGAAGATTGGGCACCAGCACGTAGTGGTTGCCATCGTTGCCCACGTTGGTAGCCAGCGTAACCGGGTACGTCAGGCCGCCATCGGTGCTCAGGCGGATGTTGACATACTTGCAATTAACCGGCGCTTTGTCCGTATTCGCAACATCCCAAGCCACTTCCACGTATTCGCCGATGTTCCACACATCCGTCGGGTTGTTGGGCGTCGACACGAGGAAAGGCCCGGCGCCAGCCCAGGCCTGGAAGGCCACGGTGGCATAGCCGACGCCGCCGCCGCCCGGGCGGTTGTCGCGGGCTGTCAGCCGGAACGTCATGTCGCGGGTCCAGGCAGGCAGTTGTTCGGTGACATCGAAGCCGTTGTTAATGACCGTCGTCAGGCGGGGGAAATAGCGGTTGGTGACATCCACGGCAGGCCGGGTCCGAAACAGGGGTGAGTTGCCGAGGGGGGTGCTGAGTGGTGTTTCCGGCCCGATATCCATTTGTTCCCAGCAATAACTCAGCGGGTCGCCGTCGGCATCCGTAGCGGAGCCGTCGAGTTCAAAAGGAGTGCCGATGGGTATAAAAAAATTGTCGGTGTAGGGCAGGGTCACCTCCGGAGCGGTATTGCCCGTTGGGGTACTGGTGCCGCATTGTAAGCCCGGGCCATAATCCAGGAAAAATTGAATTTCCTGGATGGAGCCGCTGTGGAAATACAAATCGGCGGTATTTTGGATATCGTCGCCGCCGCAAGCACCGCAATAGGACATGATGGTGCTGCCGCTACCGGGTTCGTAGGCGGTGCCGCCTTTGCGCTGATCGGGGGCGCCGCCGTTGCAGCGGTTCCAGGTATGGCCAGCCGACATTTGGTGGCCGATTTCCTGCCCCAGTACGTAAATAAAATTATGCCCGTAGGGGGCAGTACCGGCCGTGCAGCCCCGCGCTTTACTGGCGGTACAGGTAATGCCGCCGGCTACGCCGCCGCCGCCACGGGCAAACACGTGCCCCAGGTCGTAGGCGCTTTCCGGCACACCCAGAGCATCCAGGGCAGCCTTGTTCTGACTCATCCACTCGCCTACCGTAGTACCGATAAACGGATCGGCGCTTGGGTCAAAATAGCATAGCAACTGGCTGCCCTGGATCACATTCAGGCGCATGTGCAGGTCGCGTTCGTAGATGGCGTTCAGTTGTTGTATTTTTTCCATGACCGCCGAAAATACTTCCTGTTTGGTCGTGCCGTTGTCCTGGCCCCATTCGCCCGTTGTGGAAACCACCAATTTAAACTGCTTCAGTTCTACAGGTTCTAACAGGGTGCCCCGGCTTTCTACCTGGGGTACAAAAGGCGCACGGGGGTCGTCGTGCAGTTGAGCAGGGTCCAGTTGCCAACCGGTGCTGCCTGCTGCTTGTGCATCTTTCGGCAGGTCTTTGGCATCATAGGCCAGGTAATATTCCTGCTGCCCCCAGGCATAGCGCTCCACATATTCCACGCCGAAATCGGGGCGCAATATCATCGCATGAAACCCATGCAGCGTGTAACTGAGGGCTACTGTTTTGCCCGGGTTGTTCAACGAACGCCCGGAAAAGGTGCGCACAAACGGCGTTTCTTTGGCCAATTCGGGCTCCATCAATTGGGTTTCCCAAACAGAAAACGACTCCAATCTGCCATCCGCCTGCGGGATCTCCAAGACACACGCCGAGTGCCGGGCTGCCGCTGTAAACTCCATCGGCGCTTGCTGCAACGTCGCTTGTATCGCGGGGTAATCCAGCCGGAACGTGTGGTATTGTTGGGGAAATACTTTTCGCAACTGCCCGTCGGAAAGAGCAATGGAGTGCTCGGGCACCGGTTTGAAGAAGTTGGCCGAAGTTTGGCACCACAATATATTGCTGCACAAAAAGCAGCCCAACAAAAACCAAAAACGCATGGCAGATATCATTTGAATGAAAAGTAAGCCGAATGTATGCTAAAGGTATATGACTACCGTAAACACCGGTTCAGTTGATAAAAAGCAAACGGACCACGTGCCAGGTTACTGTTTCACCATAATTTTCCGCACGCCGATGCCCGCTGCATTATCCACGCCCACGGCATACAAGCCTTCCGGCAAGCCACTCAGGTCGATTTGCGTGCTGAGTTGGCCGCTGGCCAACACCTGGCTGCGCAGCAAGCGGCCGGCCGCATCCAGTACCCGGATGCGGGTATCGGACGTATAGGCTTGCTCAAACGCCAGGCGAACAAAGCCGGTGCTTGGATTGGGCGCCAGCAGAAAATCCAGCGCCGCGTCAGGCTCCCGGGCATCGAGCGGAAAGGGTTGAATGGTAAAACAATCCTGTACCAATCCGCCTTCGCCGTCGGTCACGGTAAAGCAAAACTGGTCTTCCGGAGCCGAATGGCCATAATCAAAGTAGCGCAGGCCACCGTTGTTCAGTTCCGCCTGCGTAAACGTGGAGCCAGGCTTCAGGGCCCCGTTCCCAAACACCTGCAACTGCCCGTGCTCCGGTTCGGTCATCAGCGTATAGACCAGTTGTTCGTCGCTGTTGTTGGCGTCGATGGTTTTCAGCAAGTCCACCGAAATGCCTTTGTTGGTCCCCGGCTCCAGCGTCAGCGGGTTGTTGTTGATTAAAACCGGCGGATCGAGTTGCGCATTGGCACAGATTTCCAGATCAAAAGCCAGAATGGCGCCACCTGAACTAATCGCATTGTCTTTTACCCGAAGGGTCCAGAAACCCATAGCGTCTTCGCCGTTCATTTTACTCAGGGCGCTGTCGGGCTTGAAGACGGTGCCATTGTTGTTGGGCGGGCAAACCAGGCCGTTGGGCCGGCTGTCGTCAAATCCAAACGTGAAATTGCCGCTAAAGCCCCCGCATTTGCTTTTAAACAACTGCACATCGGTGCCGGAAGGGCTAATGAGGTGCATCTCCAGGTCTTTGAAAAAACTGTGGTTGCCTTGTATTTTTTTGATATTTATATCGCTGACCGTGCTGTTTCCATTGACCAAAATTCTGGATTCTACCGTCACCGCCGCATTGGAAGTGATGTTGACCGGGATTTCCGCCGATTCTTTTATTTGGCAAACATTATACAAGGTGGCAAACGCATAAGGGCCCACCCAATCGCCCGGGCCGCATTCGTTGGCCGGCCGTACGCGCCAGTAATACACCAGCCCCTTGTCCAGGAGGATTGGTATTTTAAAAGAGTCGACCACTATGTTTTGTTTAGTCGATACCAGCGCTGCAGCATCAAAGGTGGGGCTACTGGCCACCTGTACTTCATAACTCAGCGCATCCGTTATTTTTTGCCAACGCAAGATGGGACTTTGGTCCAGGCCACTGGCGCCCTTCGCGGGCGAGTTCAGCACCAAGCCGGCAAAATCGTTGGATACCAGCGTCAGTTTTACCGTTATGGCTACCGAATCCGTATCCGCTACGCCTACGATCCCCAGGTCCAGACTGCCTTCCGGCGTTCCGTCGGGGAACAGCAGGGAGAGTTGGGTATCGTCGCCGGGCATCACGGGGTTGGGGGTAAAAACGGCCAGCACACCCGGCGGGAGCCCCGTTGCCGACAACTCGACCGCCTGCCCAAAGCCCTGTACCGAACTGGTGCTGATCAGTGTGGAGTACGAGGCCGGCAAACAAACCCGGGCCGACAAACTGGCCGGGCACATCGAAAAGCCGGGGGCGGCGGCTGGTTCGATGCGGAAGTTAAAATTAGACACGTCAAAAAAGATATTGCCGACTGCCTCTACCTTGATCCGCGCCTTCGTGGTGGCCACATCGGGTACCCGCACGCAGTAGTTGCCGGTGTTGGGCACCTGTTCGGCCAGCAAAACGGGATAGGTATAGCCGCCGTCCAGGCTGAGCCAGAGGTTGACGGCGCTGCAATTGACCGGTGCGGCGCTGGTATTGGCCACATCCCAGCTCACGATCTGGTACTCGTCGGGGTGCCAGGCCAGGGCCAGGGTATTGGGTGACGTGATCCGGAACGGACCGGAGTTGTTGTCTACCGTTACCAGCATGTCATCCTGCGCCGTGCGGCCTCCGGCCGGGTGGTTGTCGCGCAGGGTTACCCGGAAGTTCATTTTCCGGCCCACAGCGGGCAGTTTTTCCCATTGGGCAATTGTGTTCGTCAATATATTGATCAGGCGCGGGAAATACCGCTGCGAGATGGAATCGGGGCTGTAGGAGCGAAACAAGGGGCCATCGACGCTGCTCGATAAGGGCGGCATATCGGCTGATTCTGGGTCCATTTGTTCCCAACAGTAGCTCAGTTTGTTGGCGTCGCCATCCGGGTCGGTGCCTTGTGCGCTGAGTACAAAGGGCGTGGATTTTGGGATGATATAATCCAATCCGGCACTCACTTCAGGGGCATTGTTGTTGGTCGGAATGAGCAGCGGACAGTTGTTGCCGTTGCCGTCGACGATAAAACTCACAATTTCTTCCACGTTGATCCCGTGGAAATAATCGTCGCTGTGTTGCTGCACATCGGGGGAGCAAATGCCAGCATAGCCCATGATGCTGGAGGCGCTGCCCGGCTCCATGGCCGTAGAGCCGTTGCGGTTGCAATCGTTGTTTTGCGTGTGGTTGCCGCCAAACTGGTGCCCCATTTCATGCGCTACATAGTCGATATCAAACGCATCGCCGATGGGCTCTTCCTGGCCGGTTACACCCTGGGCTTTGTTGTTGGTGCATACCGAGCGGATCGAGGCTATGCCGCCGCCGCCCGTACTGAACACGTGCCCCATGTCGTAGTTGGCCGAGCCGATCAGGTCGTTGCAGGTCGATCGGTTTTGCCCCAGCATCGTACCGCCGTCTTCGTTGTCGTAAGGGTCGGTGGCGCCATCCAGGAAAATCAGGGTATCAGTATTGCCAATGAGTTGCAGGGTAATGGCAAATTCGCGCTCATACACCATGTTGATGCGGTTGATGGACGTGACCATGGCAGCCAGCACCAGGGGTTTTTCGCCACCGTGGAAAGCGGCGTACTCACCGGTGCAGGCCAGGGCCAGCCGGTATTGGCGTTTTTGCCCATCATTGCCGCGCGATGAAACAGGCTGGCCCGGTAAAATTTCATGCGAATCGAATGCCGAACCCGGATTAGTGGTACAACTGAAGGTTTGTTTTTTTGCCTTGGGCAAGTAGTCATTTTTGTGGTATACCACATAGTTCTCGGTATCGCCCTGGCTGTAAGGGTCGATGAAAATATCCTCCCGGCCTGGCTGATGGATCATGGCGTGGAAGCCCCAGGGCGTCCAGTCGCAGCTCAGCGTAGCCCCGGTTTGGTCTACCCCATAACCTTTGAAACAACGGATACCTGGGTATTTGGCTTGCAGGGCAGGAGCCAGTACTGTTGCGGGGACCAGCCGGAACCGGATCGTTCCACCACCCGGTGCCGGCAAGGTCAAAACAGGCGCCTGGCCAGCCGAAGCCGCCTCAAACAGGGAATGCAGGCTTGGATAATTCAACTGAACGCTGCGGTATTGCTGCGGAACGATCCGGCGTTCGCCAAGAGGAGAAATGTCTTTGTCGGCGACATCCTGCCAAACAGATTGCGCTTGAAGAAGGCCGGCAAACAAACCGAAAAACACGAGTACTACTTTTTTTACCATAACGAGCACGGAGAGATTTTCAAAAATAACCAACAGACACGAGTATTTTTTCCCGTCCGGCAAGCCCCAAGCAGACATAGGCTCCCAAACGGTGTGATTAAAGAGTGCCAAAAGTAACAGATCCCCTATGCGCGACGCGCCCAAACAATGTATGGTTTTGACAAAAAGAACAATCTGCCTGCTGAAGGGGGAAATATAAAACCCGTACGAGGCAGGAGCCAGGTACGGGTTTCTTGGTCATGAATATCCAATGCTTAGCGGACCATCACTTTGCGGACACCACTGCCCTGCGCATTATCCACCTGCACGGTGTATATGCCGTCGGGCAGGTCTGTCAGCTCTAGTAAAACCGTCGACTGCCCGTTAAGCAGCAAGTCTTGCTGCAAGAGGCGCCCCGACATGTCAAACAAGCGCACGCGGGTATCGGATTGTACCGATTCGGGAAACACCAGCCGTACCGATTCGGTCGCCGGGTTCGGCGCCAGGTAAAAGTCGATCGCGCGGCCTGGTTCGGTGGTGCTGACCGGAAAGGGCTGAATCGTGAAGCAATCTTTGATCAAACCACCTTCGCCGTCCGTGACGGTAAAACAGAATTCATCATTGACGGAGTGGTTGCCATAGTCGAAATACCGGAGGCCGTTGTTGTTCAGGTCCGTTTGGGTGAATTGCGCCCCGACGGCCAGAGCGCCCGTCCAGAACAATTGCAACTGACCGTGCTGGGGCAGGCTGAGCAGGGTGTACACCAGTTCGTTGTCGGAGTTATTGGAGTCCGTCGTTTTCAACAAATCGATACTAACGGCCTTGTTGGTGCCCGGCACCACCTGCATCAGGTTGTTGTTCACCAATACTGGCGGGTTCAGCGAGGTGCTGGAGCACAGTTCGAGGCTAAATGCCTGAATAGCCCCCCCGGAGCTGATCACATTGTCTTTTACCCGCAGGATCCAGTCGCCGCCCGAATCTTGTCCGTTGAAAGCGCCCAGAGCCTGGGTGGGTTTGTAGGTGCTGCCGTTGTTGGGCGGCGGGCAGCCAAACAAGGCGGGCTTGCTATCGTCAAAACCAAAATTGAAATTGCCGTTGAAATTGGGGCATTTGTCTTTGAACAACAATACATCCGTGCCGGTCGGGCTGATCAGGTGCATTTCCAGGTCTTTGAAAAAACTGTGGTTGCCTTGTACTTTGGTGATGTTGACATCGCTGATGATGCCGCCCGCTGGCACCACAATTTTGGACTCAACAGTTGTAGCCGAGTTGGACGTAATATTTTTCGGCACGTCATTCGATTCCAGGACCGTGCAGGCATCCACCAGGGTGGCAAACACAAACGGGCCGATCCAGGGGCCGGTGCCACACTCGTTTTTGCCTCGGAAACGCCAGTAAAAGACCTCGCCTTTGTCCAGCAGGATTGGAATTTTGAAACTATCGACCGCGATGTTGTCTTTCGAACTCACCAACGTACCGCTGGCAAACGAAGGGTTGCTCGCCACCTGCACTTCGTAGGTATTGGCATTGGCAGATTTGACCCAGCGCAACACCGGCGCGCGGTCCTGGCCGGCGGCGCCATTCAACGGCGACTGAAGGGCCAGGCCATCGAGGTTGTTGTAAAACACCGAAATAGTGTTGACCAATGAATCGGCCAGCGCCCCGGCCACCCCAATAATCCGGATATCGAAGGCCCCTTCCGGTTGGTTGGCCGGCACTTCGAGGTTCAGCACGGCGTCGCTGCCGGGCAGCACCGGGTTGGGGCTGATCGTAGCGGTAGCCCCCGCCGGCAAGCCGCTCACACTCAGCGTGATCGGCTCATTGAAACTGACGGCCGAGCTGGTACTGATGACCGTTGTGTATTGTGCAGGCAAGCAAATGGTGTCAAAGAGCTTGGCTGGGCAAAACGTAAAGCCCGGCACCGTTGCCGCCTGAATTTTGAAGTTGGCATTTGAAATATCGAAAAACACATTGTCAGCGGCTTCGATGCGGATACGGGCGGTATTGGTGGTCAGGCTGGGGGCTTTTACGCAGTACCGGCCGGTATTGGCTACTTTGGAAGCCAGCAGAATTGGATACGTAAACCCGCCGTCGGTGCTCAGGCGAATGTTCACCACTTTGCAATTGACCGGCGCTTTGTTGGTGTTGGAAACGTCCCAAACCACGGTATAGTACTGGCCTTGTGCCCACAAAGAGGTAGTCGAATTGGGGTTCAGGACCTGAAACGGACCCGCCAATTCGGTTGCTTTCATCCGCAGGGTATCGAGGCCTACGCCGCCGCCGCCGACTTTGGCATCGCGGGCCACCAGGGCAAACGACAGGTCGCGGGTGTAGGTCGGCAGGATTTCCCTTTTGTCACTGGTTCCGGTAATGATATTCTGCAAACGGGGGAACGTGCGCGTCGGACTGCTCACCGCCGGGAATACCCGGAACACCGCCGTATTACCTGTGGGGCTACCCAAGTGTACCAGCGGGCCGGCATCAATTTCTTCCCAGCTGTACGTGAGCGGGTCGCCATCCGAGTCCACAGCAGTGCCGGTCAATTCGAAGGGCGTGCTGATCGGGATAAACATATTGTTCGGATACGGGATGGTGACAACTGGCGCGTTATTGCCAGTGTTGATGTTGTTGCCACAGGTGGCGCCCGCACCGATTTCTACAAAACTGCGGATTTCAATGATCGAACAGGCGTGGAAATACAGGTCGGCTTGCGACTGCACATTATCGACCTGGCCGCAGGTGCCGGCATACGACATAATGGTGCTCCCGCTGCCCGGCTCGCAGGCCGAACCCGGGAAGTCGCCAGGTTTATCATCACAGTACGTCCAGGTATGACCGCCGTTGAGTTGGTGACCGACTTCCTGGCCAACTACCCCTACAAAATAATCGCCGTACTGGCCCAAACCGCCGCCGCCAGCCGAGCAGCCCCGCGCCTTCAGCTGTGTGCATACCGTACCGAGGCCTCCGGCCACGCCGGCAGCACCGCCGCCTAAATAGCGGGCAAATACGTGGCCGACATCGTAATTCGAGGACCCTACTTTTGAGTTTACCACCAGCGCATTTTGGCTCATCCAGTCAAATACGGTGCTCCCCGAAAACGGCGAGGTAGCGGCGTCGACAAAAATGATCTTTTTCTCGTCATTCACCAGTGTCAGTTTGATATTCAGGTCGCGCTCGTACACCAGGCTGATCCGGTTGGTGTAGTTGACCACCCTGTCAAAAACGGCGTCTACCGTGCCGCCGTGGTCCGCACTGAATTCCACGGTTGTCGCAACGGCAAAACGGTATTCTTTCACGATCACCGGCGCCGACAGGGTGCCGCGGTCCGATGGCCGGGGCTCGGGCAGGTGCGCGCGCAGGTCGTTCAGCGACGCCAGGTATTCTTTGTCCTGTGCCGAAACGTCGAGCGTGCCCCGCTCGGCAGGGTAGAGCTCGTTGGGGATGGAGCGGCGGTTGTACGCCATGTAGTAGGTATTTTGCTCCCGAGCCAGGGGCTCCAGATATTCCACACCCTTGTCGGGCAGCGAAAACATGGCCGAAAAACCGGTCGTGGGGCTGTACATGCAGCGCAAAATTTTGCCGGGCGTTTGCATCGAATGTCCTTTGAACGTGCGCGTTTGGGGATTTTCGGCTTGCAAACGGCTCATCATCACCGGCGATTCCACCAGCGCATACGTTTCCAGGCGCCCATCGGCGTTGGGCAACTGGATGACCAGCGGGTGCTGGCCGGCAGCCGGCGTATTTTCCAGGGGAGCCTGCTGCAAGGAGGCTACCAGGGCATTGTAGTCCAGGCGGTAAGCCGCATAGTCGTGGGGCTCAAACTCGCGGTATGCCTTATCGGACAACACCACTTCGCCGGGTAAAACCTGCGTCCAGCAACTTGCTGGAGCATGCTGCGCCGACAAACGCAAGGCAAGGCTAAGGAACAGAAACAGTAAAACGGAAGGAAAGCGCATGATGGGTTGTTTAATCTATAATTTTTGTGGTGACAATATTTTGAAATACCCAACAACCGGATTGCCGGGAGGACTTGCAAGAAAAATAGTGCTGCTGGAAATACAAAATTCCTGCTTTTGAGGAGGGACGCACTTGTTTTTCAGACAAATGCTTAAACACGACCTAAACAAGTACCCGAACGACGAGCACAACGGCAAAAATCAGTAAGGTGAGGCCAATGCCCCGCTGCACCCAAAGGGTATGTTGGGGTGTCAAAAAACGGCGCACCCACTTGGCCGCGTAAATTTTCAATACATCCGTAGCAATCAGCGTGGCCAGCATGCCGCTAAAAAACCGGAACGTGTGCGCCGGTGTCCACTGGTCCGGCACCACTACCGCACTGGCAATACCCAACCAAAAAAACACGGTGAAAGGATTGATCGTATTCAACAAAAAACCGCGCAGCCAATAGCCGGGCAAACCCCAGCGCATCCAGTTGTGGGCAACGCCCGGTGGTTCCGGACCATCAATGGCATCCAGTACCCGGTCGGCTGTCGTGGCGGTTTCCTCTCCCGTAGGGGCATGCCGGCGCAGCAAACTTGTCAGGCCAAATCCGATCAACACCAGGCCACCGGCCAAACCAGCCCAGACCCGAAAGTGCGGCAATGCCGTCAGGCTCGCCAACGCATCAACGCCCCTGACTACCAGCAGGATGTACAACGCATCACTCGTCCAAATACCCGCAGCCAACGCGAGCCCTGCCCGAAATCCGCGTTCCAAACTGGCCTGGATAATAGCAAACAACAGCGGCCCGATCATGAAACTGAGCGATAACCCCAACAGCGCGCCTTGCAACATCATAGATGAAAAATACAAATTGAGCGGCGAAAATAAGCATTCTGCGCACCCCTGCCAGCTCAAGCCCCTATTCCTCTACCGAATTCTCGATTCAGACCGGCTACAAGCCGCCGGGGCCATTGCCGGTCCAACAACTTTTTATTTTTTATTCGCTCCGGCACTTGCCCGGTTGAAGATTTTTTAGAAACCTTTGTATTATCGTACTGATACATTGATACAAACTAAAAAAACACCAATGCTGCATCATATCCTCGTGCTCGACAACTTTGATTCCTTCACCTACAACCTCGTTGATTTTTTCCGCCAACTGGGCTGCTCCGTCAAAGTATTCCGCAACACTGCCGATCCGGAACAACTCGCTCGCGAAGAGTTTGACCTCCTGGTGCTTTCTCCCGGCCCCTCGGTACCCCGGCATGCCGGCAACCTGATGGCTATTATTGCCCGCTTTTACCAACACAAACCCATCCTGGGTGTATGCCTGGGACACCAGGCGCTGGTGGAGTTTTTTGGCGGCACCCTCGACAACGTAGCGCCCGTACACGGCAAATCTGAAACCATCGAACACGACGGCCGCAGCATTTTCAGCGGCCTGGAACCCGATATCCGGGTGGCCCGCTACCATTCCTGGGCTGCCGGCGTGGTGCCACCCGAACTCGAAGTCAGCGCCCGCTCGGCCGACGGCACCGTGATGGCCGTCCGCCACAAGCGCCTGCCCATCGAGGGCATCCAATTTCACCCCGAATCCGTGCTCAGCATGTACCGCAACGCGGGCATGCGCCTGCTGAAAAATGTGGTCGCTGGCCGGCTATCCGCCGGAAACCGCATTTTTCACGAATTCTCGCAACACCTCCAAAACGGTATCCCGCTTGGCGCCGGGGCCTTGCGCGCGTTCCTGCAAGCCGTGGAAGAGGGCCAGTTGTCGGAGCACCAAAAACAAATCCTGCTGGTGGGCCTCAGCATCCGCCTGCGCGATGCCGGCGCCTTGCAACCCTTTGTCGAGGCCGTGGTAAGTACCGCAACCGGCATGCCGATGGCATCCGGAATAGCGGCGGTCGACATCTGCGGCACGGGCGGCTCCGGCTTGCCGCGCATCAACACTTCCACCCTGGCCAGTCTGCTGCTGGCGCATTGCGGCCTGCCCGTAGCCAAACACGGCAACCGCGCCGCTGCCGGCCGCTTTGGCAGTTTCAACCTGCTGGAGGCCCTCGGCGTACCCATCCATGTCGATGCCGCACAACTGGAACACAGCCTGGCAGACACCCAACTGGCCTTTTTGTTCGCCCCGGACATATACCCCGTGTTCCGGCATTTTGCGCCGGTGCGGGCACATATCGGCGTACCCACCGTGTTCAACGTGCTCGGCCCCCTGGTCAATCCCTTGCAACCCCGGCGGCAGTTTATCGGCACGGCCTTCGCCGATCAGATGGAGGTGATTTTTGAAACGGGCATCCGCCTGGGCAAAGAACACCTGATCGTCGTGCGGGGCCACGAGGGCTTGGATGAAATTTCACTGAGCGGCAGCACCCAGGTACTCGAATACCAGAACGGGCAACGCCGCGCCTACGAACTCCGGCCACAGGATTTTGGTCTGGACCCGCTGCCCTTCTCCGCCCTGAGCGCCGCCAACCCTGCCGAATGCCTGCACATTGCCCAAGCCATGCTGGCCGGCCAGCCCAGCACCGAACACTACAAACTGGTGGCCGCCAACGCCGCGTTTGTGTACACCCGCTTCGTCGAAGACCTGCCCTTGCCGGAGGCCTACCGGAAAATGGAAAAACTGCTGCGCAGCGGCGCCATGGGCGACACACTGGAGCGCTACAAAGCCGCTACCTGTGCATTTCAGGACGTTTAAATCCCTCACTTTTTCAACCGAAACAAGCACATGCCCAGCATACTCGACCAGATCGTAACCCAAAAAAAACTGGAGATCCGGGAATTGTACCAACAACTTGACCTGGAAACCCTGCGGCGCAAAACCCAGCCCTCCGGCAAACATTTTTACCGGGCGCTGGCAGCAGCCCGCGCACAAGAGCAGCCGTTTTTTATCGCCGAATTCAAACGAAAAAGCCCCTCCGAAGGCTGGATCAACCAGAATGCCGACCCCACAGAACAGGTCCGGCACTATGCCCGGGCGGGCGCCGCCGCCGTATCCGTGCTCACCGATACGCCGTTTTTTGGCGGCGCCTATGCCGATCTCCGGCAGGCCGCCCAGGCACTGGAGGGCCTGCCCACACTTTTACTTCAAAAAGATTTTGTCCTGGACCCCATACAAGTGTACCTGGCCCGCCAAAACGGCGCCGACATCGTACTCCTCATCAGCGCCATCCTGTCGCCCGCCCGCCTCCAGGAACTGCGGCAGACCGCCGAAAGCCTGGGCATGGGTGTGCTGGTGGAAGTGCACGACCAGGCCGAGTTGGACCGTATCCAGCACCTCGATTTCCCGGTGCTGGGCATCAACAGCCGCGACCTGAACACCTTCCGCACGGCCCTCAACCGGGTCAACCGATTGGCCCGGCAAGCCGGCGGGCGCTTTGTGATCGCCGAGTCGGGCATACACGATTACCGGGATGCTCAGATGCTCCGCCGCGCCGATGGTTTCCTCATTGGCACCAGCCTGATGCGCCGCCTGCCTGAGCTTGGCGCTTCCCTGGCCACCTATTTCCAGGCGCCCTCCAAACCCTTGTTGTTCAAAGCCTGCGGTATCCGCTCCACGGCCTTGCTCCAGGATAGCCCCGCAGATTACCTGGGCATCAATTTTTCTCCGGTTTCGCGGCGGCGGGCAGATCCCGGGTGGCTTAGCACGATGGTCTTGCCGCCGAACGCAGTAGCTGTTTTTTATCAAAATTCGGAACAGGAAATCCGGGACACGCTGGCGCGATTCCCGTTTCGAATCGTTCAGCTGTATGCCGGCGATGTGTCGGTCGATTTTGTACGAAGCCTGCGGCAAAAGGTTTTTTTGGCTTGCCGGGTGCACAGCCAGGCCCATCTGGACGCGCTGGAGGCCTATGCCGATGATGTCGATTTGTTTATTTTGGACGGGGCGGTGCCGGGTAGCGGGCAGCGGATAACGTATCCGATACCCGCCGATTTTCCGTACCCATTTTTGTTGGCCGGCGGCCTCGATGCCACCAACCTGGATGCCCTGCGGGCCTTCAAACAGTGCCTGGGCGTCGATATTGCATCCGGCATTGAACAGGATAGGATGCCGGATGCCGGGAAAATACAGGCGATTGCGCAAGGCCTGTCGGCCTTATCGGCGCCATTGGTTTGAGCCCTGGCCAGCCGCTCAGGCTTTTTCAAAAAGCCACCACGCCGGCCGGTTGCGCCGCACAACCCGGTAGTTTTCGGACAAAAATTTCCGGATATGCGCCACGGCTTCGCCGGCATCGTCGGTGAACAGCAGCAAGTCCATGTCTTCCGGCGAAATGGTGCCCTGGGCAGCCATAAACTTCAGGTATTCCTGCAAGGGCTGATAATATTCCGAGCCCATAACCACGATTGGGAAATTGTCGATTTTCCGGGTTTGCACCAGCGTGAGGGTTTCAAAAAACTCATCCATGGTACCGAAACCGCCGGGCAGAATCACAAAAGCGTAGGAATATTTGACCAGCAACACCTTGCGGACAAAGAAATAGTGCAGGGTAACAAACTTGTCGAGGTAGGGGTTTTCTTTTTGCTCGTGGGGCAGGGTAATGTTGCAGGCCACTGAACGGCCGCCGGCTTCGCGGGCACCCCGGTTGGCGGCTTCCATCACCCCGGGGCCGCCGCCGGTCATCACGGTCAGGCCCAGATCTGTGGCGATGGCTGCGCCGACTTCGCGCGCTTTTTCATAGTATATGTGTCCCTCCTTGAAGCGCGCCGAGCCAAAAACCGTGATACAGGGCGCTGTAAAATGCAGGGCCCGCATACCTTTGATGAATTCCCAAAACACTTTCAGGGCAAAGAACAATTCATAGGTGCGGCTTTTGGGGCCTTCCAGGAAGACCGATTCGTCGCGATTGATCAGGGGACGCTTGGAGGTGGGCATACGCGCAGGTTTAGTTGTTGCAAAGGTGAAAAAACTCAGCCAATTGGGCGATTCTTCAGATCCCGCTTCGATTAACTACCTTTGCCGCTGAAAAATTAGATGTAGGTCCAGATGGCAGAGAATTTTGTTGATTACGTCAAGATCCAGTTTCGTTCCGGCAAAGGCGGAGCCGGCAGTGTGCATTTTTTCCGGGCAGCCGGTATCCCCAAAGGAGGTCCCGACGGCGGCGATGGCGGCCGCGGCGGCCATGTGATCCTGCAGGCCGACCCGCAGGAATGGACCCTCCTAAGCCTGAAATTTACCAAACATATTTATGCCAAGGACGGCGAGCCCGGCAAAGGCGGCCTCAAATCCGGCTCCGACGGCGGCGATATTATCGTAAAAGTGCCCCTCGGCACGGTGGCCAAAGACGCGGAAACCAACGAGTTTCTCCTTGAAATTACCGAAGCCGGCGAGGAAAAAATACTGTTGCCCGGTGGCAGGGGCGGCAAAGGCAACAACTTTTTCAAAAATGCCACCCACCAAACGCCCCGCTATGCCCAGCCCGGTGAACCTGCTGAAGAACGCTCTGTGATCCTCGAACTCAAGGTGCTCGCTGATGTGGGCCTGGTAGGTTTCCCCAATGCCGGGAAAAGCACCCTGCTCAGCGCTATTACTGCAGCCCGGCCCAAAATCGGCGATTATCCGTTCACCACCCTGGTGCCCAACCTGGGTATCGTGGAGGCCCGGCCGGGCAAATCGTTTATCATGGCCGACATCCCGGGCATCATCGAGGGCGCCCACGAAGGCCGGGGACTCGGTATCCGCTTTTTGCGCCACATCGAACGCAACAGCGTGCTGCTGCTCATGATTCCCAGCGATACCAACCGCAGCCTCCAGGAGGAATACGATATCCTGATCAACGAGATGCGCCAGTTCAACCCGGAACTGCTCGACAAGCCGCAATTGCTGGCCATCACCAAGGCCGACCTGATCGACGACGACCTCGAGCAAATGCTGCGCGCCACCCTCCCGCCCGGCGTACCCGTCATTTTTATTTCGGCCATCACCGGCAAAAATCTCCAGCTCTTGAAAGATGAACTCTGGAAAATTTTGAACGCCGACCGATAAACCCTGGCCAATGGCCATTGTCAATCCAACAAACAAAAGGGGTGTTTTTTCATGCGAAAAAACACCCCTTTTGTTTGTTGCATCACCTTTCGGCTAAATGCCGGCGCAGTTTGCTTACTGCACCACCAACTTCCGAACGCCGGTGCCTTCGGCATTTTCCAGCACTACGGTATACAGGCCTCTCGGCAAATCAGACAACTGCACCAGAGCGGTTACCTGCCCGGCGGGCAGCGCCTGGCTGTGTGTCAGGCGGCCCGATGCGTCGAACAGGCGCACCCGCGTATCCGACGACAGGGGCTCCGGGAAAGCCAGTCGGATGCTCTCGCTCGCCGGGTTGGGCGACAAGGAGAAGTCGATCGAGCGGCTGGCTTCCTGGCTGCTAACCGGGAACGGCTGGATGGTGAAACAATCTTTGATCAGACCACCTTCGCCGTCGGTCACCGTAAAGCAAAATTCGTCGGAAGGCGTTTGGTTGCCGTAGTCAAAATAGCGAAGACCGTTGTTGTTCAAATCCGCTTGGGTGAACTGCGCGCCGACGCTCATCGCCCCGGTCCAGAACAGTTGCAACTGCCCGTGCTTCGGCGTGGTGAGCAGGGTGTACACCAATTGTTCATCGGTGTTGTTGGCATCGATGGTTTTCAATAAATCGATAGTGACGGCCTTGTTGGTACCGGGAGGTATTTGCATGACCTTATTGTTCACCAGCACCGGCGGGTTGAGGGCCGTGCTGGAGCACAATTCCAGCGCAAATCCGCTGATCGAACCACCGGAGCCGATGGTATTGTCTTTGACGCGCAGGAGCCAGTCGCCGCCGGCGTTTTGGTTGTTGATGGCGCTGAGCAGTTCCGTCGGCTTGTAGGTGGTACCGTTGGTCGCCGGTGGGCATCCGAGTTGGTTGGTTTTGCTGTCGTCAAAACCAAAGTTGAAATTGAAGGTACCCGGGCATTTGTCTTTGAACAACAGCACATCCGTGCCAGTCGGACTAATCAGGTGCATTTCCAGGTCTTTGAAAAACGCGTGGTTGCCCTGCACTTTGGTAATGTTCACATCGCTCACCTTGCCACCGGCCGGAATGGTGATTTTGGCCTCGACGGTGGCGACGGCGTTGGACGAAATATTTTTCGGCACATCCGCCGATTCAAAAACCTGGCACACATCGACCAGTACGCCAAAGGCAAAAGGTCCGAGCCAGTCGCCGTTGCCACACTCGTTGGCGGGCCGGAAGCGCCAGTACAAAATCTGTCCTTTATCGAGGAGGATGGGCACTTTGAAACTGTCGGCCGCAATATCGGCTTTGGAGGCCACCAGGGTGCCTGCGGCAAAGGAGGGGCTGGTCGCCACCTGCACTTCGTACGTGTTGGCATTGGCTACGCCATTCCAGCGCAGCACTGGAGAGCGGTCCTGGCCGCTTTCGCCATCCAGCGGCGCTTTCAGCGACAGGCCGCTTAAATCATTGTAGTACACGGCTACCGTTTGGTGGATCGTATCGGCCTGGCTGCCGGCAACGCCAATAATTTGGAAACTAAAATTGCCTTCGGGCTGGCTATCGGGCACATTGAGGCTGAGCACGGCGTCCGAGCCGGGGTTTACCGGGTTGGGGCTGATGCTGGCCGTCACGCCGGCGGGCAGGCCCTGGGTGCTGAACGTTATGGCCTGGCTAAAGCCGAGGGATGCATGGGTGCTGATGACCGTGGAATAATTGCCGGGCAGGCAAAGCGTATCGTACAGCCGGGTCGGGCAGAAGGTAACATCAGCCACCGTGGGTGTTCCGACTTTAAAATTCGCATTGGAAATATCAAAAAACACGTTGTCGGCGGCTTCTACCCGTACCCGGGCAGTGTTGCTGCTTATGTTGGGCACTACTACGCAGCAGCTGCCGGTATTGGGTTGGTCGGTAGCGAGGGTGATGGGAAAAGTAAAGCCGCCGTCGGTGCTCAGGCGGATGTTTACCCGTTTGCAATTGACCGGCGCGATATCGGTATTGGCTACACTCCAGGTCACGATCCGGTTTTCGCCTTGTTCCCAGACGTCAGTGGCGATGTTGGGCGACGAGACCAAAAAGGGGCCGGCCGATTCGGTGGCTTGCAGTTTGATCTGGTCCCAGGCCTGGCCGCCGCCGCCGGCGTGGTTGTCGCGCACGGTCACCCGGAACGTCAGTCCCCGGCTGTACGTAGGCAGTACTTCTTGTTTTTCCGTGATGTTGCCAGCGATTGCCGGGATGCGCGGAAAGGTGCGCGAAGGGCTGGATACGGGCTTAAAGGACCGGAACGAAGGCGCATTGCCGCTGGGCGCACCGAGTACGGTGGTGGGGCCCAGGTCGTATTGCTCCCAGCAATAGCTCAGCACGTCGCCATCGGCATCGCTGCCTGTGCAGTGCAGTATGAAGGGGGTGCTGATCGGGATAAACAGGTTGTCGGGGTGCGAAATATTGACTTCCGGCTGGTTGTTGGTGGTGGCAACTGTACCGCCGCAGGTATTGCCTTCGCCTTGCCAGATGAAGTCCTGCACCTGCAAGATACTGGCGATGTGGTAGTAGGCTTCGTTGTTGCTCTGGATGTTGTTGCCGCCCGAGCAGGAGCCGGCATACGACATAATCGTCGTGCCGCTGCCGGGCTCAAAGGCGGTACCGGGTACCAGTTGGTCGTCGCTGGGCGGGCAGTTGCTCCAGGTATGGCTACCCGACAACTGGTGGCACATTTCGTGGGCGGCCACGAGATAAAAATATTCAGCGTTAGGCTGGGGAGCCGAAGAGCAGCCCCGGGCTTTGTTCAGCAGGTTGCAGGCCCGGCCGCTGGCCACACCCACCTGGTCGCCGGTGATGAATTGGGAAAACACGTGGCCCAGGTCGTAGCTCGTATTGCCCAGGATGGGGTTGATGGCGGCTGGGTTTTGACTCATCCAATCGCCCACGGTGTTGCCCGTGTAGGGGTCGGTATCCGGATCGGTGAAAATCACGGCATCGTTGTTGGCAATCAGTTCGAGGCGCAAGCCCAGGTCTTTTTCCTGGATGGCCCTTATAAAATCCAGGGCGGTGTTGATGGCAGCCAGGGCGAGGGCTTTGGTGCCGCCATGGAAAATCGTGTATTCGCCCCGGGCGGCAATAGCGACCCGGTAGGTTTTCAACTGCACCAGGCTGTTGCCGCTGCGGTCGAGCACCGGTTGTTGGCCGTGTTGTTCGATGGCGTGGTGGATATCGGCATCATCGGTACCGCAGCGCAGGCCGGCGGCTACGATGGGGTCTTGCGGCAAATCTTCGAGCCGGTAGCTCAGGTAGAGCTCCTGTTGGCCGATCTGAAACGGCATCACGCTTTGGAACGAACCATCGGCTTCCAGCACGAAGGCGTGAAACCCTTTGTCGCCCACGCCGAGGCGGACGGTGGCGCCCGAGCCGTCGGTGGCAGCACCGGCATAGGAGCGGATGCCCGGGTATTTGGCGCCCAGTTCAGGCGCCATCAGCGGCGATTCCCAGAGCCGGAACGTACGGGTGACGCCGCCGGCTTGCGGCAACTGGAGCAACAGCGGGGGCTGCCCATCCGTAAATTCCAGGGGGGCGTTTTTCAGGTAGGCTGCGAGCGAGGCATAGTCCAGTTGGTAGGCATGAAAAGCCTGCGGCAGGTGTTGGGCCGCATCAGGGCTGGCCAGTATGACCTTTTCTTTGGAAACCGGGGTCCAAAAGGAGGTATTCTGTTGAGCCTGGAGCCGGAGCGAAAAAAGACCCAGCACCAAAAGCAGGGTGTAGCATTGACGCATATTGTATGTCTGGTTGAGTTATGGTATATAAACTACAAAAATCCGTATTTTTTGGCTGTTGCAGGGGCTTTAGTTTTCGCTTTGCTTGTGGGCGACGTTTGGGAAGGGGAGGCCAACTAATCGGTTCTATGCTTTCCAAGTATTATGCTCATGTAAAATTCCCTACCTTTGCGCCGCTTTTTTCACACCAAATCCAGCAAAAAGCAGCCATCCAACCATGACTTCCCGCGACATCCGCCGCCAATTCCTCGAATTTTTCGCTTCCAAAGCGCATAAAATTATCCCTTCGGCTCCCATCGTAGCCAAGAGCGACCCCACGCTCATGTTCATCAACTCCGGCATGGCCCCGCTCAAGGATTTTTTCCTGGGCAACCAAACGCCCCCGGCCAAACGCATCGCCGATACCCAAAAATGCCTGCGCGTGACCGGCAAACACAACGACCTGGAAGACGTGGGCCGCGACGGCTACCACCACACCATGTTCGAAATGCTGGGCAACTGGTCCTTTGGCGATTATTTCAAAAAAGAAGCCATCGCCTGGTCCTGGGAACTGCTCACCGAAGTGTACAAACTGCCCAAAGACCGGCTCTATGTGTCCGTGTTCAAAGGCGATGAAAAAGAAAAACTGCCCTTCGACCAGGAGGCCTTCGACGAATGGAAGAAATACATTGCCGAAGACCGCATCCTCGCCTTCAGCAAAAAAGATAATTTCTGGGAAATGGGCGACCAGGGCCCCTGCGGCCCTTGCTCTGAGATCCACGTCGACCTGCGCCCCGACGCCGAACGCGCCCTGCGCGACGGCCGAGAGCTCGTCAACAACGACGACCCCAACGTGATCGAAGTCTGGAACAACGTTTTTATGCAGTTCAACCGCCGCGCCGACGGCTCGCTCGAAGAACTGCCTGCCAAAAGCGTCGACACCGGTATGGGCTTCGAACGCCTCTGCCGCGCCGTCCAAAACGCCGGCTCCAACTACGATACCGATCTCTGGAAACCCCTCTTCAGTTTCCTCGAAAATTACTCCGGCATCGCCTACACCGAAACGTACCCGGAGACCCACCCCGACTGGAAAAAAACCGACGTGGCCATGCGCGTGGTGGCCGACCACCTGCGCGCCGTGAGCTTCACCATCGCCGACGGCGAGCTGCCCTCCAACACCGGCGCCGGCTACGTCATCCGCCGCATTTTGCGCCGGGCCGTGCGCTACTACTACTCCTTCCTCGACCTGAAAGAACCCGTGCTCTACCGCATGGCGCCCATCCTCGCCGAGGAATTCAGCGATGTGTTCCCCGAACTCAAAGCGCAGATCGACTTCGTGTCCAAAGTGATTCTGGAAGAAGAAAAATCGTTTTTGCGCACGCTGGAAAGCGGCCTGAAACGAATTGAAGGCATTGACGTTCAAAACAATACCCTCAGCGGCGAGCAAGCCTTCGAACTCTACGATACCTACGGCTTCCCGATCGACCTCACCCGCCTCATCGCCCGCGAAAAAGGCTGGTCTGTAGACGACGCGGCTTTCGACAAAGCCCTGCTCGAGCAAAAAACGCGCTCCCGCAAAGACGCCGCCAAGGAAGTCGGCGACTGGATGGTGCTGCGCGACGAAGCCAACGTCCAGTTTCTGGGCTACGACCAACTCGAACTCCGCGACAGCCACGTGGTCAAATACCGCACCGTGACCCTCAAAGGGCAGCCGCAATTTCACCTCGTGCTCAACCGCACCCCCTTCTATCCCGAAGGCGGCGGCCAGGTGGGCGATACGGGCTGGCTGGAGTTTAGCGAGGAAAAAATCCGGGTGCTCGCCACAAAAAAGGAACACGACCTGGTCATCCACATTGTGGACAAACTGCCGGAATACCTCCAGGACCCCACCGTGCACTGCCACGTAGACGCCCGCAAACGCCACCTGACCGAGAGCAACCACTCGGCCACCCACTTGCTGCACGCCGCCCTGCGCAAAGTGCTGGGCCACCACGTGCAGCAAAAAGGCTCGTACCTCGACGACAAAACCCTGCGTTTCGACTTTGCTCATTTCCAAAAAGTGACCGACGAGGAACTGGCCGAAGTGGAACAATTGGTCAATGCAAAAATCCGCCAAAACGTAGCCCTCGAAGAGGCCCGCCAACTGCCCATCGAGGAGGCCAAAAAGTCGGGCGCCATGATGTTGTTTGGCGAAAAATACGGCGAAACGGTGCGCATGATCACCTTCGACCCCGGTTACTCCCGCGAGCTCTGCGGCGGTTGCCACGTGAGCCATACCGGCAAAATCGGCTTCTTTAAAATCACCGGCGAAAGCGCCGTGGCCGCCGGCGTGCGCCGCATCGAAGCCGTGACCGCCGAGGCCGCCGCCCACTACGTCAGCGGCATCGAGCGCGAAGTAAGCGCCATCAAACTGCTGCTCAAATCGAAAGAACCCGCCAAGGCAGTGCACGACTTGCAGGAAGAAAACCGGCGCCTGCAAAAAGAAATTGAACGCCTCGTGCAGGAACAGGCCAATGGCCTCCGCGACGGCTTGCGCCACAAGGCCGAACAAGTGAACGGCATCCATTTCATCGCCGCGATCCTGCCCCTGAACGACGCCAACGCCATCAAAACCCTGGCCTTCGAACTCGAACGCGAGCTCGGCAATGCCGTGCTGGCCTTCGGCTCCGTGAATGCCGACAAACCCATGCTGACCGTCAAAATCAGCGACAATCTGGTACAGGAAAAAGGCCTGCACGCCGGCACCATCGTGCGCGAACTGGCCCAGAAATTCCTGAACGGCGGTGGGGGCGGGCAAGCGTTTTTCGCCACAGCCGGCGGCAGCGATGCCTCCAAACTGAGCGAAGCCGTGGAGGCCGTGCGGGGGTATTTGTAGAAACCGCAACAGGTTCAGCGAGATACATGTACCAGCCGTCCAATGCTTTGCATTGTACGGGAAAGTGGGTATTTTTGTAAAAAATAGAAACTATGGAAAGCCCCCTTTTAGAACGGATCAGCATCAACCCGAACATCTGCTTTGGAAAGCCCTGTATCCGCGGAACCCGGATTTGGGTGTCCTTGGTGTTGGACTTTTTGGCCTCCGAAATGACAATTGAAGAAATTTTGGAAGACTATCCGCAATTGAAAAAAGAGGACATTCTCGCCTGCATGGCTTATGGCGCTGCTATGAGTCGTGAAAACTATGTAGACGTTTCATTTACTGCCGCGTAATGTACCGCCTGAAATTAGATGAAAATTTTAGCCCCAAAATGTGCGTACATTTTGAAGCGGCAGGGTACAATACCCATTCTGTTGTGGATGAAAATTTGGGCGGAGCGGACGATTGGGATATTTATAAGGTGATTCAGGCAGAGCAACGTTGTCTGATTACATTTGATTTAGATTTCTGCAATATGCTGCGGTTCCCCTCCGGCCCAACCAAAGGGATAATTGTTATCCGGCCCAATCGTCCAATCTCCGGTGATTCCATTGAAAAAATCGTTGCACAAATTATTCAGTTGCTGGCAGAGCGTGACCCTTCAGGCTGTCTTTGGGTACTGGAGCCTGGCAAATTGCGTATTCGAAAGCCACCTAGTGGCTCGTGAGCATGTAAGGAGGCTGGGACCTGCTTTTGAGATCTCCATCCAAGTACACCAAATCCATTTCCAATGACCCGCCACTGCCTCCTGATCCTCCTGCTGAGCACCTGCGCCCTGCCCCTGCTCGCCCAACAAAGCCCCTTCGCCCTGGGCCTCGAAGTTCAAGCCTATCCCACCGGCCTGATCCCCGGTATCCGGCTCGACTACCACCTGAACCCCCACCACAGCGTCCATGCCCGCGCCGGCTACAACTGGGTGCGCCACGGCGACAACGGCGTGCAGGACGACGAACAAGGCCAGGGCTACGGCGGCACTCTGGGCTACCGCTACTTTTTCCGGCCGGAACATGCGCGCTGGTTCGTCGGCGGCCGGGCCGATCTCTGGGGCAACGAACTCGACTGGCAAGACCTGGGTCCCAACGGCGTGCTGCTCGCTACCGGTACCACCCGGATCACCGTCTTTCAGCCCACCGCAGAGGCCGGCTACCGGTTTTTGCTGGCCGGCGGGCACGTCTACCTGGCGCCGGCCCTGGCGTTTGGCCTGGAAATCAACGTAAAAACCGAAGGCGAACCCGTCGGAGAAGGCACGATCCTGCTCCTCGGCCTGTCGGCAGGCTGGCAGTTTTAGTCGCCGGCCAGCGGATCAAAATTGGAGTAACCTTCCAAACACGCCCCGGCCTGCGTACTTTTGCCGGAAACACAAGCATCTATGTCAGTTTCCCCTGCCGAAATCGGCGCACTCATTCGCCGGCGGCGATCCGTTTTTCCCAAATTTTACCTTCAGGACAAGCCCATCGACCGCCAAATCATCGAGCAATTGCTCGAAAACGCCATCTGGGCGCCCACCCACAAACGCACCGAACCCTGGCGCTTCCAGGTGTTCCACTCGCCCGAAAGCATCCAGCAACTGGGCGACTACATGTCCGAATTTTACCGCCTGAACACGCCTTCGGAGGCTTTTTCAGAAGAAAAAATGATCAAAAGCGGCGAAAACCCGCGCCGCGCCGGCGCAGTGATTGCTCTGGTGCTCCACCGCGAACTGATCGAAAGCATTCCGGAATTTGAGGAAGTCGCCGCCCTGGCTATGGCCGTTCAAAACATGTGGCTCAGCTGCACGGCCCTCGGACTGGGCTGCTATTGGAGCACGCCCCGCGCCGCACTCGAAGCCGGCACTTTCCTGGAACTGGCGCCCAACGAGCGCTGCCTGGGACTGTTCTACCTGGCCTGGCACGAGATGCCCGAGGTAGAGGGCAAACGCGGGCCCCTGGCCGACAAAGTGCGCTGGCGATAAAACAATTACCCATGCGGAACACAACAAGGCAAACGCTCGAAACCGAACAAAAAGCGCTGGAAATCAACCTCGACCCGCAGGTTTACGGCGCCTTCGCCGAAATCGGCGCCGGACAGGAAGTGGCCCGGTATTTTTTCCAGGTAGGCGCCGCCGCAGGCACTATCGCCAAAAGCATGAGCGCGTACGACAAAACCGTGTCGGACGAAATCTATGGCCCCGAAGCCAAAGGTCGATACGTCTGCGAATCGAGGCTCTACAAAATGCTCGACCACGAGTACGCCCTCCTCGAAGAACGCCTGCGCCCGGTGCGCCCGGACCAGCATTTTTTTGCTTTTGCCGACACCGTATCGGCCATCAACTACCAGAAAACCACCAAAGGCAGCGGCTGGCTGGGCCTGCGCTTCCAGCTGCAAACCGGCGCCCCCGCCAACGACGTGGTGCTGCACGTGCGCCTGCTCGACCACGACAACCGCCTCCAGCAGCAAGCCACCGGCATCCTCGGCGTCAACCTCCTCTACGGCTGCTACCGCTACCCCGACAACCCCGAGATGCTGCTCCAGTCGCTCATGGACAACCTGCGCGACCGCGTGGCCATTGACCTGGTGCGCCTCAGCGGTCCCGATTTCGCAGGGATCGACAACCGGCTCGTATGCCTGTGGGCGGTGAAAAACGGCCTGACCGATGTGATGATTTTTGGTCCCGATGGCCGCCCCTTGCACGCCAGCGAGTTTTTGTACCGCAAATCCATCCTCATCGCCCGGGGCAGTTACCGGCCGCCGACCCTCGTGCAGCAGGACATGATCCGCTCGGCCTATGCGCAGTTTTGCGCCGAACCGGACGTAGACCCCGCGCAGGCGTATTTTTTGACTGAAATCACCCTCGACAACCTGCGCGCCGACGGTGCCCTGGACGAGCAGGATTTTATGGACCGCGCCGAAATCCTCTCGGCCCTGGGCCAAACGGTCATCCTGTCCAACTTCGGGCAGCACAAGAAGTTGATCGCCTATTTCCGCGAGTACAAAGTGCCGCGCATCGGCCTGGCTATGGGCGCCCGCAAACTGCAAAACATCATCCAGGAAACCTACCAGCAGCACCCCGACAACCTGCTCGGCGCTTTTGGCGAACTATTCCTCCGCAACGTTCGTTTTTACGTCTATCCGGCCCGCGAAAAAGACAGCAGTACGCTGCTGAACGCCCAGAACATCCGGGTGCCCTCGGAAATCCGGTTCCTGTACCAGCATTTGCTCGACCACGGCAACATCGTGGACGTGCAGGATTTCCAACCCGACATCCTGCACATTTACCACAAGGAGGTGTTGGATATGATCCGGCGGGGCGAATCCGGCTGGGAAGAAAAAGTGCCGGCGCGGGTGGCACAATTGATCCGGGAAAAACGTTTGTTCAAACAGCAGCTCGCTCCCGGGCACAACAACGCCTGATTTTGCCATTGATTTATATGAAATTTGCCGCCTGAAAACTCATGTTCAAAGAAAGCCCTGCGGGGCGCAAGTCCATACTTATGTTAGAAGAAAAAATCAACAAAGACCTGGTTGTGGCCATGAAGGCCAAAGATGAAGTGGCGTTGCGCAGCATTCGCGCCATCAAAAGCGCGATTTTGATCGCCAAAACCGACGGCTCGGGCCAGGCCATCGACGAGGCCCGCGAGGTCCAGATGCTGCAAAAACTGCTGAAAAGCCGGCAGGACTCGTACGATATTTATGTGCAGAACAATCGTCCGGAACTGGCGCAGAAAGAAATCGAGGAAATTGAGATCATCAAACGCTACCTGCCCGCCATGCTCGAAGGTGCCGAACTGGAAGTCGTGCTGGCGCAAATTATCGCCGACACCGGCGCCAGCTCGCCCAAAGACATGGGCAAAGTAATGGGCATAGCCAGCAAACAACTAGCCGGCAAAGCCGACGGGAAATTGATTTCGGAAACCGTAAAACGACTGCTGGCCGGTTAGTGCCTGCCTTATTGTTGCTAACTATGCACACTATATGATCTTACGCGCTGAAAATCTCGTCAAACTATACGGCAAACGCACCGTCGTGCGCGGTGTCTCCTTCGATGTCAAACAAGGCGAAATCGTAGGCTTGCTCGGCCCCAATGGGGCGGGTAAAACCACCTCGTTTTATATGGTGGTGGGTTTTATCCGGCCTACCGATGGCAAGGTGTACCTCGATGAGGAAGAAATCACCCGCCTGCCCATGTATCGCCGGGCCAAAAAAGGCATTGGCTACCTGCCGCAGGAGCCCAGCGTGTTTCGCAAACTGAGCGTGGAAGACAACATCCGGGCTGTACTGGAAATGTCGCAGCTGAGCAAGGAAGAACAGCGCGACAAACTGGAAGTGTTGCTCGACGAGTTCAACCTCCACAAGGTGCGCAAAAGCCCCGGCGACACCCTCTCGGGCGGCGAACGCCGGCGTACCGAAATCGCGCGAGCCCTGGCCACCGACCCCAAGTTCATCCTGCTCGACGAGCCCTTTGCCGGTATCGACCCCATCGCCGTGGAAGACATTCAGTACATCGTGGCCAAACTCAAAACCAAAAACATCGGCATCCTCATCACCGACCATAACGTACAGGAAACGCTGAGCATCACTGACCGGGCCTACCTCATGTTTGAAGGCGCCATCCTCCGGGCCGGTACCGCCGAAGAACTCGCTGCCGACGAGATGGTGCGCAACGTGTACCTCGGCAAACACTTCGAATTGCGCCGCAAGGTGATTGAACTGTAGCAATCGCCAGTATCCTACATTTTTTGCCTTTCCATGCGTGCTGCGGCCGAAATCATCAATATTTGAAGGATGAAACCGGCACAACTTTTTTTCCTGATTTTCCTGTTTGGCGGCTTGCCCGCCCGGCTACTGGCCCAAACCAACGAGGGCCGGAATTTTTGGTTCAGTTTCATGGAACACCACGACATCGGCCAGAATACGATGGTGGTGATGATTACGTCCAAATACAACACCAGCGGCACGGTGCGTATTCCGCTGTACAACTGGGAGCGAACCTACTCCGTAGCCGCCAACAAGGTGACCATCGTCAACCTCCCTCCTTTCGCGGAAAATACGGGCTCCGAAACCCTCAGCGACAAAGGCGTGCAGGTCGTGTCGGAAGAACCTGTATCGGTCTATATCCACCAATACCATTCCATGCGCTCGGAGGCTACCGTGGTGTTGCCCGAAGAATCGCTGGGCCGGGATTACTATGTGATGAGCTATTTCAGTTACCAGGAATCGGAACTGTATCCCTCCGAGTTTGTGCTGGTAGGCATGGAAGACGACACCCAAATTTCCATCACACTCAGCGACAAAACCAAAGGTGGCAAAACCAAAGGGTCCACCTTTTCCATCAGCCTCGATGCCGGCGAAACCTACCAGGTGCAAGCCGGCGCTTCGGGCGCCGACCTGACCGGCACCTATGTGAAAGGCGACAAAAAATTTAACCTGTTCAGCGGCTGTCGCTGGGTCCAACTGCCGGTGGGCTGCAATTATCGCGACAACCTGTTCGAACAAATGGTGCCGGTAGCCGTCTGGGGCAAGAAATTCGTGTCGGTGCCGTATGCGCACATGCCCTACGACATTTTCCGCATCCTGGCTTCCGAAGATGGCACCCAAGTGACCGTACAAGGCTCCACCACGCTCCAGTATCAGTTGGATGCCGGCGAGTATATCGAATACAAACAATCGTTTCCCACCTATATCTCGGCCAGCCGCCCGGTGACTGTGGCCCAGTACCTGATCGGCAGCGCGTGCAGCGGTTACCCCGTGGGCGACCCCGCCATGCTGATCCTGAACAGCGTCGAACAAATCCGCGACACCGTAACCCTCTACAATTCCAGCTTTGAAAACATCACGGAGAATTACATCAATGTGATGGCCAAAACGGCCGACCTCGACGTCACGTATTTTGACGGCACACCCCTGAAAAACCTCGGGGTGCCGATTCAATCGGTGGGCAGCAACGCCGATTTTTCGTTTGCCACCCTTCTTGTCAGCCCCGGCGCTCACACCATTCTGTCAGGCGGCTGCGGGGTCATTGCCAATGCCTACGGCTACGGCAACGTGGAATCTTACTCCTACGGCGGCGGCGCCAGTTTCAAACCCATCAACGCCAGTAGCCTCATTCCCGAAGGCGGCTGCTTGAACGATACCATCTTTTTTAAAACCGATTTCAAAGCCCCGCGCCACTCGGTGCTGTGGGATTTCGGCGACGGTACGACCAGCACCGAACCTAATTTTTTACACCAATACACCGCCCTGGGCACATACCCCGTCACGCTGTACCTGACCGACAATTGCCTCAACCAAAAAGACACCATCACCCGCAACGTGCTGATCACACTCCGGCAGGCTGTGGCGGTGACGGGCGACCAAGCCGCTTGCCAGGGGCAAACCATCACCCTCGGCGCCGTCGATCTGCCCGGCGCCCGCTACGAATGGACCGGGCCGAACGGCTTTCTGTCGACGCAACAAAACCCGGTCTTGCCGGATCTGCAAGCCGCCCAAGCCGGCACCTACCTGGTCACCGGCATCATCTCGGGCTGCGCCACCTTTCCGGCGCCCGCCGAAGTGGTGGTATACCCCTTGCCGGAACCCGATTTAGGCCCCGATACGCTAGTTTGTGCCGACGACGGCTATCCACTGGCGGTGCTCCATCCCGGCAGTTTTCAGGTGTACCGCTGGCAGGACAACTCGGCTACGCCCAGTTACGAGGTCCAGCGGGAAGGCGCCTATTGGGTGCGGGTGATCGACGACAAGGGCTGCGCCCAAACGGATAGTATGTCACTGCGCGAATTATGCCCCACGCGCTACTACATCCCCAATGTTTTCAGCCCCAACGACGATGGCGAAAACGACTATTTTTCGGTATTCGGCTCGGATATTCTGGCCCTGCAACTCTCGGTCTACGACCGCTGGGGCAACCTCCTGTTTCAGTCCACCGACATTGATGCGCGCTGGGATGGGTATGCGCGGGGCACAGTGCTCGACCCCGGGGTGTTCGTATGGGTGGCCCGCATAGAGGGCTACCGAAAAGACGGGACTTTTTTTACCACCACAGAGTCCGGTTCGGTGACGCTGGTTTACTAAGGCCGCTGCCTTAATTCGGCTTGAATCCTTTGGAATTTACGTTTTGAACCACTAAGGTCACGTAGAGCACTGAGAAAAACCTGAGTGTCCTCAGTGCTCTACGTGGTTCAATAGTGAAACCTCGCTTCAAAGAATGGAATTACCGTTCATTCCGCCACACTGAAAAAATACCCGTGGCTCACGGCGTTTTCGGCTTCCGTATTGTCCTGAAAAAAGGAGTGCACCGGCCCCTGGCGCAGCATTTCGATGCTGCCGGGCCGGAGTTGTTCTTCTGAAATGGGCAGGCCGGCGGCGTGGTACAAGCGGCGGTAATCGGTCACGCGCAGCCGGTTGAGGGGCTGAACGCTGTTGTCGATGAAGCGCCAGGCGCTGGGGGAAAAGCGCAGAAAATGGTAAATGGTGATGGAGGTATCGAAATGTGCGAAATGATCGGACAGGTCGATAAAATGCGATTGCAAGCCGCTGGGCCGCACTACGCGTTTGAATTCGGGCAGAATATCGCGGAGGATAGCGGGGTAAATATGTTCGAAGGTATTGTTCGAATGCACCAGGTCGATGGAAGCATCGGGGAGGGGCAGGTGGCGGGCATCCTGCACGAGGTATTCGATGTGCAGGGCTTGGGTGAGGGTTTCAAAACTGCCGGTGTCGGGTTGGGCGGCCAGGGCCCGCAGTTGAGCCAGGCGCTCGGACCTGGCTTGCAGAAAGGCCTCCAGTCGGCCTTGGTCGGCATAGTCCAGAAACTTTTGGATGGTGGTTTGGACGTGTGCCGCGCCGGTGAGCAAGGTCACATCGACGGTGCGGATATGTTCGGCGCCGTGCAGGAACAGGGCGATAGGCACCACCGGATACCAGCCGGTGCCCAGTTCGAGGGTTTGGCGGAGCGGAGCGCCGGCGCCGAGTCGCGACCAGGCGTCGAGGTGCGTACGGGCGTGTATGAGCCGGTCTTCGAAGTAGGCATCGCTGAGCACCACTCCTTTGGTCACATACTTTTGGAAAAAGTAATTGATGCGCTGGCCATAGGGGAGGTAGGAGATGGTCTTTTGGACGATTGCTTTGAGTATCCAGGTACTAATCATGATTCGTGGTCGTCGTCGCTCAGGTATTTTTCCCGCAACACATTCAGGTGGTGTATATGATGGCCGGCAATGATGTAAAAAAGGGCCCTGGGGGTAACTTTCCAGCCGCTGGCCGTGCCTGGAAAAGTAGATTGCGTTTCGGTGCATTGTTGGAGCAGGCAGAGGGTGTTGTCGCGCACAATTTTCCATTCTTTGAACAAATCGCCGATGCTGCGCTGCGAAACATCCGCTTCTTCCATCCAGAAATCCTGGTTAAATCCGGGCAGTGCTACCCGGTCGGCCCGCATAAACGACAAAATCCGGAAGGCAAACACCCGTTCGAAATCAATGAGGTGCATCAGCACCTGTTTAATCGTCCAGCGGCCGGGCGCATAGGTATGGTTGCCGAGTGCTTCCGGCAGTTTGCCGAGCAGGGCCTGGGATTCTTTAAACGTCTTTTTTAACAAACTCGATGCGCTGCTCCGGGGCGGAAGCAAGCGCAGATAAGTCTCATGGAAAGGGGCATATTCGCCTTTTTTCGGACGTTTCATGGTTACGCTAAATTGAGCCCGCCGGGCAAAGGCCCTTGGGCCGCAGCGGACATTTATTGTTTCGCCAGTTTGGTCATAAACGACACCTCAAACGCAGTATAGATCACATAAACGGACAAAAAGATGCCGACAAACCATTGATTCGGCGGTTCTGCAACTTGCTGATAGATGTACAAGGCCGCTACGGCCAACAGCATTTTTCCAAAAACAGAGACCGACACCAGGTTGTTGAACGCCATCTTGCTCGAACTCTGTGCCGCCCGGCCCCCGGCAAAAAACAAACCCGTGCATACCCCTGCAAACAACAACACCGTCAGGACCATAAACCCGCCATGTACCTGTGCGGGCAGTGCCAGCCACCAGAGCAAGGCCAGCAGCAAAGCCGTTGCAGCACTCAGGCCGCTCAGGCGGATGAAAAATGTTTTAGCCGTCATAGGGATGCACAAAAGCCTGCTAAGGCATTAAAAATCAAGCGTGTTTGTCCAAAAAACCACCTTTTCCCGCTCGCCGGCAAGGCAATGTCGCTGCAAAACTAAAAAATATAGGCAGCCTGCTCAAAAACTTGTGCCACACCCGGACAAAGCGGATGCGGCACAAGTTGTTGAACAGCCTGTTGCTGCTGGGTACTACCGAACGATCGTAACGTCGCCCTTTTGTTCCAGGTGTTTCAAGCG
>JADLDL010000226.1 GCA_020846655.1 Saprospiraceae bacterium
ATTTCCACTTGTTTGCCTTGTACCCAGGCGGTGGCCGTCATGGGTTCGATTTGGGCGTGGCTGGCAAACGGCGATTCGTAGTGGGCGTCGAGCACCTTGGCGCCGCTCGCAAACGCCGTTTTGACATTGCCTTTTTCGTCTTTGTAGGCATGGCCGTCCTGGGTGCGCGCTTTTTCGTGGGTGGCCCGGAAGTAGTCGGCAGTGGAAATGTTTTCGTAGCCGCTGTTGTCCCATTGGATATCGAGGGCCCGGCGGGCTTTGAGGGCAGCCCAGAAACTGGTGGCCACTACGGCTACGGCCTCCACGGTTTTGTGGGGCAAGGGTCGTTCGGTTTTAAACACTTTTTTCACCCCTGGCCTGGCGGCCACGGCCTCGGCGTTGAAGCGCACGATTTTACCGTGGATGAGCGGGCAGTGCTGCACGCTGGCATACAACATGCCGGGCACGCGCGCGTCGATGCCGAACACAGCCGAGCCGTTTACTTTGGATGGGATATCCGGGCGGGGCGTGGGTTTGCCGAGTATTTTAAAATCCTTGGGGTCTTTGAGTTGGGGGTCTTTGGGCACCGGAAGTTGAGCGGCGTCGGCAGCCAGTTCGCCGTAACTCAGCGACTTTCCGGATGGGCGGTGGTGGATTTGTTTGCCGGCGGCATAACATTCGGCAGTGGGTACGCCCCAGCGTTGGGCGGCGGCGCTGGTCAGCATTTCGCGGGCGGCAGCACCGGCTTTGCGGAGCGGTATCCAACTTTGGCGCACGGAGCCGGAGCCGCCCACCCCTTGCTGGCCGTGTCGTTTGGCGCCGCCAGACATGCGAATCTGCACCTCCTCGAGGCGCACTTCCAATTCCTCGGCGATCAGGGCAGGCATCGATTGCCAGGTGCCCTGGCCCATTTCGGGGCGGGGGTTGAAAATGGTGAGGGTGTTGTCTGGGGTCAGGAGGATGTAGTTGTTGAGTTCGATTTCGCCCTCGGCGCCGGTATTTTCAGCGGCGGCATGCCCTAGAGTGGCGGCAAATAAACGGCCGGATGGGCTTACGCCAATGGCGAAAAAAACGCCGGCTGCGGAGGCAATTTTTAAAAAATCGCGTCGCGAAGTGGTATGTGTCGACATGGTGGAATGCAGTTGAGAGGGTGAATTACTTTTTGTCGCTGCTGCGCATCATTTCGGCGGCGCGGTGAATGGCCTTGCGGATGCGCGGGTAGGTGCCGCAGCGGCACAAATTGCCCGACAAAAAATTGTCGATATCCTCGTCGCTTGGGTTGGGGTTGCTGCGCAACAAGGCCACAGCCGAGAGGATCTGCCCGCTTTGGCAATATCCGCATTGCGGCACCTGTTCGGCGATCCAGGCCTGTTGCACCGGATGGCTGGTGTCGGGGGAAAGGCCTTCGATGGTGGTGATTTTTTGCGAGGCTTTCAGGGTGGACACCGGGGTAGAGCAGGAGCGAATGGGTTGGCCGTTGAGGTGTACGGTGCAGGCGCCGCAGACCGCCATGCCGCAGCCAAATTTGGTGCCGGTGAGGTTGAGCAAATCGCGCAGCACCCAAAGCAGCGGGGTGTCCGGGTCGGCTTCCACTTGCTGTTTGAGGCCGTTGATCGTAAGTGTGTATTTTGCCATGGTTATTTTTTTGTCGGTTAAACATACACCTTCTGTGTGGTTTTACCCGGACTAGTGGACACGAATGCTTGTTAATTTAGATAAAATCAGCCGTCCAGCGCTCCAGTAAAAGTTGGTAGGCCTCTGGTGTGTCGGCGTCAAGCAACACAGCATCGCTGGGCATGTCGCTGAAATACCGGTGCGCGGCATGTGCCTGAACGATGGGCTTGGCGCCTTCGGATGCCTCCAGGGAAAGGAGCGCGGAGCGGTAGTGGGCAGAAAACAACACCGGGTTGCCGGCTTGACCCCGGAAGCGGGGCTGAACGATGGCCAATGGATCGGCTTGCAGGTGTTCGGCGAACGCGCTGGCTAACAGGCGATACTCGGCGGCGCGGATCATGGGCATGTCAGCCAGGCATATCATAAACCCAAGGCTGGACGGATGGGCCTGCGCGATACCAGCCTGGATTGAACTGGTCATGCCCTGGGCATAATTGGGGTTATGGATGGTTCGGACTGATTTCAGTACCTTTTCCACCTGATTGGCTTGGTGGCCGGTAACAGCCAGGATATCGCCGATTTGAGCGTCCAGCAGGTGCTGGAGCGTGGTTTCCAAAACGGTTGTTTTGCCAAAAGGGAGCAGGAGTTTGTTGGAGGCGCCCATGCGGCGGGACATGCCGGCGGCCAGAAGGATGATCGAGAGCATGGGTGTAAAATAGGGCGTTCAACCGTAACGCAACCTGTTTGCTTAAATTTTGAATCGGGTAAATGCCAAAATTTGGACCACAGGCAGCGAAATATCCCGTTTTTGGAACTTGATACCATCATATTTACTGTATAACCTCCTTTTTGCTATGCGCCTTTTTACTTGCCTGGTTTTCTGGTTTTCTATTTTGCCAATGCTTTTGGCGCAAACCCCTCCGCCTTGCGCTCCCGGTGCGGGGCCCTCTGATTTTTGCAACACAGTATGCCTGTCCTGTGATTTTCAAAATGGGACCATTATCAACAGCGCTCCCTACACCCCCGATATTTCGGCGGACGACTGCCTGGGCATTCACAATAATTACTGGTATGCCTTTACGGCTGCCGAGGCCGAGGCTACCTTTTCGGCTTTCCCGACCAACTGCTTAACCGGCCAGGGCATTCAAATTGCCATTTATGACCAATGCGAGGGCAATTGTTTGTCCTTTGATTACGGCTGCGACGGATCGCCCGTCTCGACAACCATTTCCAACATGGAAATCGGGCAGGTATACTACATGACCATCGACGGGTGTAGCGGCGATATTTGTGATATTCAAATGTTTATCGAGCCCTTAAGCGCCATACAAGCGCCTCAATTGGGTCCTACCCCTCCGATGGTAGGCCCTGCAGAGGCTTGCCCCGGAGGTACCATCACCTATTGCCTGACACAACCGTTGGAAGACGCTTCTCAATACGTTTGGACCATCCCGGCCGATGCCACCCTGAATGGACAACAGGGGCCCGGCCCCATCACCCTGTATGGGCCAGGGGGGGCCTGTGCGGACATCAAGTTTGGCCCTTCTCTTGGACCCAAACAGGTATGCGTACGGCCCAGAAATGCCTGCCATCCAGGCCAAATCGTGTGCAAAACCATTCAGTTGAAAAAAATCCCGGATACGCAGGTCCCCCCGGCGGTGATCTGCCAGGATGAGGTGGCAGATTTTCTGTTGCCTTGGGGCGATCCGATCAATGCTTCGCTGGGAACGGTAAATTATCAAACGACTTTGCCCAGCTACATCGGCTGCGATTCCATCGTCAAAATGGCCGTGACCGTATTGCCGGCAAAATTCAAACAATTGCCTACACAGTATGCTTGCCCGGGCGATTGTGTCACGGTTGGCGGCGAAACCATCTGTGCGGCGGGCAATCATACGGTGGAAACAGAAACCGTGCAAGGCTGCGATTCGATCATCAGTTTCCAACTGGTGTTGGTCGAAGTAGACCCTGAAATCACCGTCAACGGAACGTTTAATTGCGGTACCTCTTCCCTGACCCTCTCGTCGGTTCCGCAATCGAGTACCCAAAAACTCTGGAAAAACGCGCAAGGCCAAAGTATTGGCACCCTCGACAATGTGCAGATTACCCAACCCGGTCAGTACACCCTTACCGTCACCAAAACCATAGGCGGTGTCACTTGCTTTCGCACCGACACGGTGCTGATCGTTGGGAGCCAGGATATTCCCACCCTTTCCGCTACGGCCGCAGGGGCCATAACTTGTACGGGCGCCCCGGTGCAATTGTCCACACAAACCAACGCGTCCAGTCCGATTTTTTCCTGGACCGGCCCGAATGGCTTTTTTTCCACAGCCAACAGCCCTGCCGTCAGCCTTGGCGGCACCTACAACGTAACGGTCAGCGCACCAAACGGCTGCACCGCCACGGCAAGCGTCAGTGTACCCACCAACACCGCGATTCCGGGTATCCAACTCAGTGCCGACTCGATTTCATGTACCAAAGACTCGGCACAACTCAGCGCCCAAACCACGGCCGCTCTGCCCGGCTTTGCCTGGAGCGGCCCGAACGGGTTTTCATCTACCATTGCCCAACCGGTCGCCTTTAGCGGCGGCAACTATACGCTCATTGTCATCGACTCGCTCAATGGTTGCCGGGATACCGCAGTGGTGGAGGTGGGGCTGGATGTCGGCGTGCCGGTGCTGTCGGCCACTGGATCAGGGCCGATAGGCTGCCTGAACCCGGCAATTACGCTTCAGGCCACGACGCAAAACGGTGCGGCCAGTTTTGCCTGGACGGGTCCTGCGGGCTTCGTTTCGGGCGATCCGAGTCCTATTGCCACACTGGCTGGCGAATACATCGTGACAGCCAGTACACCCAATGGATGTACCGCAACCGCGAGCGTGGTGGTGACCGGCGATACCCAACTGCCGGATCTTTTCACCCTCAGCGACACCCTCACCTGTACTGCCCCGGAGGCCAATATTTCCGGGACTTCCAACACGCCGGGCGTACTGTTTGCCTGGACGGGTCCTGGCAATTTCGTGTCGGATCAAAGCCTGTTGAACGTGTCAATACCGGGCGACTATGTATTGACCCTGACGGCCCCCAACGGCTGCGTGGCTACCGCCACCGTGCCTGTGCTGTCGGATCAGCTGCCGCCGGATGTGTCGGTTACTGGCGCCATTCTCGATTGCCTGCACCCGGACGCCGTGGTAGCCGGTACTTCTGCTGCCGCAAATGCAGTGTTCTCCTGGACGGGCCCCAACGGCTTTTCCGCCCAGGCGCCCAGCAATACAGTGACTGTTCCCGGCGATTATGTGCTGACGGTGCAAACACCCAACGGCTGCACGGCCACAGCGGTAGCCAGCGTCGGGCAGGATACGCTTGCGCCCGATATTCAAGCCTTGAGCGATGGCGATATTACCTGCCTTCACCCGGTGGCTACCCTGAGCGCTACATCGGCGGTCCCAGCCGCTTCGTTTTTTTGGATGGGCCCCGGCGGCACCGCCAATACGGCCGAGCTGACCACCAATACCGGCGGTAGTTATCTGCTTACAGTTACGCATCCACAAAACGGCTGCACCGCCCAAGCGGCGGTGTCGGTTGTGGTGGATACGCTCAAGCCCTTGGTGGTGGTGGTTAGCGGAATACTGACGTGTACGAAGGACACTGTCCCCTTGGTGAGTGATGCGCTGGGCTCCAACCTGAGCTGGGCCTGGACGGGCCCGGGCAACTTCATCTCCACAGATCCTAACCCGAAAGTGAACCTGCCGGGCGATTATCTACTCACCCTGACCAACCAGGACAACGGCTGCGTTACTCTGCTGACGGAGCCGGTTCAGGCCGACCAGGAGCCGCCGCTGGTTTCTGCCCTTGCGGGGCTGCTGAGCTGCGCACAGCCCGCGTTGAGCCTGGTCGGAACATCCACGCCTCCGGGTACATTTTCCTGGAGCGGCCCGAGCGGTTTTGTGTCCAACGAGCCCGAGCCAATGGTGCAAACACCCGGGAATTACCAACTGACGGCCACCGCAGCCAACGGTTGCACCGCAACGACCACGGTACTGGTGGACTCGGATTTCAACCCACCGGGCGCTACCGCCTTGGGCGATACGATCGACTGTTTTTCCGGCTCCGCCGTTTTGACTGGTGGCAGCCCGGATGTTGTTTCCTGGTCCTGGTCCGGCCCTGGTAATTTTAGCTCTGACCAGCAAAATCCGCAGGTTACCTCTGCGGGCGATTATACCCTGGTGGTGACCGGGCAAAATGGGTGCAGCGCTACCGCCACGGCGTCTGTGAGTCTGAATCAGGATGCCCCGGACGTGGATATCACGGGTGTCGATTTGTTAACTTGTTTGGTGACCGGTGTTCAACTCAGCGCCAGTATTGCCGATCCTATTGTTTCAGGGCAATGGAGCACCGGCGCGCAGGCGTCTTCCATTACTGTTTCTGCACCCGGCACGTATTCCTACACTGCCCAGGGATTAAGCGGGTGTCTCACTACAGAAACCGTGGTGGTACAACAGGATACGGCTGCGCCGCAAAACGTGTTGGCCGCCGGAGGGCAATTGACCTGCTCCCAAACATCGTTAAGCCTGAATGGCTCGGCGACGGGCGCGGTGCTTTCCTGGCAATGGTCGGGGCCAGCCAATTTTAGTTCCACGGCACAAAATCCCGGCAATGTCGCCACCCCGGGTCAGTACGTCCTGGTCGTCACCAACACGTCCAATGGCTGTACGGCCAGCGCCATCACCCTCGTCACCGAAGATCCTTCCATCCCGGAAGTATCTGCCACGGCAGATACCCTGAACTGCCAGGAAACTGTTGTGGAGATAGATCTGGTAGCCAACCGGCCGGACCTTACGTACGCCTGGACCGGCCCCAATGGGTTTGTCGCCAGCCAGGCCAATCCACTCGTGTCCGCACCAGGACTCTACACACTCCTGGCAACGGCTCCGAATGGCTGCACCGCTACGATTACCCTTGCAGTTGCCCAGGATATTGCGCCGCC
>JADLDL010000227.1 GCA_020846655.1 Saprospiraceae bacterium
CCGTCACCGGCCAGAGTTTTTCGTCAGAATTTCCTTGGGCAGAGGTTTTGCGCCTGGTCGAAACCAAGGGACTATTTTTGGTGTACAATTCCAACACCAACGCCGTAATGCTGCCCAAACGGGCATTTTCTGAGCAACAACTTTCTGATTTTCGGGCCTTGGCGAGCCACTTGCCGGGCTTGGAGGTAAAATGGCGCCGCTGAATTTAAAATTAATCCAATTCCTGAGAAACAAACTCTGGTTGTTGGAATCCGGTTAATTTTGCGCGCACAAGCAATTTGTACATGGAATATATCGGCGAGCATCTTTTTCCCGGCAAACTCGGCCACTTTTTGATTGTTTTGTCCTTTGTGGCGGCCACCCTCTCCTTTGTGGCGTATTTTCTGGCGACGCAACAGCGCGAAACCCCCGGTGCAAAGGGCTGGCTCAGCCTTGGCCGGTTTTCGTATCTGCTACACGGGCTCACGACCTTTGGCATCATCGGTACCCTGTTTTTTATCCTGACGCAGAAGTACTACGAATACCAGTACGCCTGGGCCAACGTGTCGGATGACCTGCCGTTTCAATACACGTTTTCCGCTTTTTGGAAAGAACAACAGGGCAGTTTTCTGCTGTGGAGTTTCTGGCAAATCATACTTGGCCTGGTGCTGATTTTCCGTGCCGGCAAATGGGAGGGCCCCGTGATGACTGTTCTGGCGTTGGCCGAAGCGTTTATCGCGTCCATGTTTCTGGGCTTGTATTTCGGCGATTTCCGCCTGGGCTCCAGTCCTTTCGATTTGCTGCGCCAAACCATGGATGCACCTATTTTTCAGCAAGCCGACTACTTGTCCAAAATTCAGGGCAATGGCCTCAACCCGCTGCTGCAAAACTATTGGATGACCATTCACCCGCCCACCTTGTTCCTGGGTTTTGCCTCAACCGTGGTGCCCTTTGCCTATGCCATTGCCGGGCTCTGGACGCGCGAGCACAAGGAATGGCTGAAACCGGCCTTGTCCTGGGCCTTGTTTTCGGGCGCCATCCTGGGCACGGGTATTCTGATGGGCGGCGCCTGGGCCTACCAAGCCTTGTCGTTTGGCGGCTATTGGGCCTGGGACCCCGTCGAAAACACGTCTCTGGTGCCCTGGGTGGTTTTGGTGGCTGGTATTCACACCAACCTCGTTGCCCGTTCGACGGGGTATTCCATCCGCAGTACCTATGCGTTTTACCTGCTCAGTTTTATTCTGATCCTGTATTCTACCTATATGACCCGCAGCGGAGTGCTGGGCGACTCTTCGGTGCATGCGTTCACCGAAATGGGCCTGGGCTTCCAGTTGGTTCTTTTTCTGGGTGTTTTCACGGCGCTGAGTATCGGGCTCTGGTTTGCCCGCCGCAAAGACGTGCCGGACATTGCCAAAGAGGAAGCCATCGCCTCGCGGGAATTCTGGATGTTTATCGGCTCGCTGGTGCTATTTTTTTCCGCCGCGCTCATCACCGGCTCCACCTCTTTGCCGGTTTGGAACAAAATAGTTCAATATTTCAACCCGGACTACATCGGCGCCGCGCTCAAAGACCCGGTGGCCCACCACAACCGCTACCAACTCTGGATTGCCGTGTTTATCGGCCTTCTGTCTGGTACCGCCCAATGGCTGCGCTACGGCGAGCGCAATGAAAAAATATGGTTTAAAACGCTGGTCCGGCACCTGACTATTGCCGCCGTGGCGGCGGCCGCCTTGTCGGGTGTCAATGCCTTGTGGCTCAAAATTGAAGCCTGGCAGTACTATACCTTGTTGTTCGCGGGCATGTTCACCTTGTCGTCCAATGCCGACTACCTGATTTCGTTCCTGAAAGGCAACCTGAAACAAGGCGCTTCGGCGCTGTCGCACATCGGCTTTGGTATCCTGGTGCTGGGTATCCTCGGGACCGGCCTGAACAAGGAATGGATTTCATCCAACAACTTCGCGATGGACGGCCTCATCGAAGGCATGGGGAACGAGGAGATGAACAAAAACATACTCCTGCTGAAAAATGCGGCGATGCCCATCCGTGCGGGCTTCGAGGCTACCTACCAGCGCGATACGGTGGAGCGCCAAACCCGTACCTTCTCTGTCGAGTTCAAAAAAATGAATGAACAGGGCGCGTACACCGGCGAAACATTTGTGCTGCAACCCAACGTGATGTACGACCGGCAATTCAGCAAAATCGTAGCCTCCAACCCCTCGACCAAACACTACCTCACGCACGATATTTTCACCCACGTGTCCTCACTGCCCAAGGCCGAACTCGACCCTGAGTTTGCCAAACAACAGGAAGACAGCCTGAAATTTGCGCGCTACGAAGCGGCGGTGGGCGATACCATTTTTACCCCAAACCACTACCTGGTTCTCGACGGATACTCCAAACAGCCGCAACACCCCGAGTACAAGGCGGAAAAAGGCGACCTGGCCTTTGGGCTCAGCCTCCGGGCCTATGCACTGGGCGACAGCCAGTCGTACAAAGCCGAACCGATGTTGTACCTGCGGCCAAGCCAGGGCGGGTTTACCTTGCCAGCCGATATTGGTCAGTTGAAAATACGGGTGCGGCTCAACGAGGCGTCGATGACCCAGTGGATGGGCATGGAAGGCGACCTGAAGTACACGCCGTATCCGATGAAAGAAGGTGAAACCATCGATTTTCAAGGCTACAAAGTGCGGTTTGCCAAAGCCAATCGCGAAGTCAACCACCCGAATTATGCGCCGCAGCCCAATGATATTGCCGTGGCTGCCGACCTGGAGATCACGGCACCCGACGGCAAAACAGCCAAGGTGAGCCCGGTGTACCTGATCCGGGAGAATCAGCCGTTCAGCCTGAAAGACGACGTGCCGGACATGGGTTTGCATTTTCGGTTTGAAAACATCGATCCGCAAACGGCTACACTCACCATTTCAGCCGCCCGCTCGCAGGGCAACGAGCGCAAGATTCCGATTGAAATTGCCGAAGACGCGCCCCGTTCCGATTATATCGTGCTGGAAGCCATCGTTTTCCCGGGTATCAACCTCGTATGGCTGGGTTCCATCCTGATGTTGTTCGGCTTGGCCCTCGGTATGTGGCAACGAGTGAGGAAAGGCAAAATGTAAAATGTAAAATGTAGAAGTCAAAAGGGTGTTGGCGGGGAAGGCAATTGGTGGCTTTTAGTCTTTCGTTCTTGGGTAAAGGCTAGAGTGGCATTTTAATATTGATGCCAGGGTGGAACGAACTCCAGTTGGGTGCATACGGTAAGTGAAAACACCAAACCCTGCGTCAAAATAATTCTCGGATTGCCTTCCCCGCCAACACCCTTTTGACTTCTACATTTTACATTTTACATTTTACATTTTGCCTTGTCTCGTGGAGCATGTCGAGCAGCCAGTCTTTCTCGGTGAGAATGGGTTCCTGCCGGATGGCGGCATCCAGGGCAGCGGCTTCTTTGGGTTTCAGATGGATCAGCCGCTGGGTGTAATACACGATTTTGCTGTAGTTGGTGCGGTGGTACCCGATGGCGGTATGCCGTCGGATAAAAGTTTTCATGCTCGCCAGGTGGCTTTCCAGCGTTTCCAGTTCGTCGGTTTCGAAATAAATTTTCAATTGCAGGGTTTTGGCCGTGAGGTTGTTCATGAGGTCTTTGTAATCAGCCCGTTGGAGCTGGGGCAGGGCGGCGGCGTAGTCGCGGCGCTGGTAGGCTACCCGGGCGAGGTTGAGGCTGGCAATGGCTTCGCGGTACTGGCGTTCGAGCAGGGGTTTGTACTGCAAGATAAATTGTTCGGCCCAGTCGGTTTCGCCGACGCGGAGTGCGATGGCCGTAATATTGTTGAACGCAAAGCGCGACAAAAATCCGTGTTCCAGCAACAGATCCCGCTCCAGGGCGCCTCGGTACAATTCGAGGGTGGCGGGCAGCCAGTCGCCGCCTATGGTGTTGATTTTCTTGATACTATAATTGATGGCGAGCAAATACAGGGTGCGCAGTTCGTCGGGTGGGAGCACGCTGCTTTGTTCGCGCAGTAAAATCCGGAAGTGTTTGAAGTTCAATTCTGCCTCCGGCAAATTGGCCAGAAAGCGGTAGCAGTGCGCATACAAGGCCAGGGCGGTTATTTCGGGGTGCCGGTCGGCAAAGGCCAGTGCGGCGTCGAGGAGTTCGAGTTGGTATTCGGTTTGATAAACAGCCTGGTGAGACAGCGCCAGGCAACCCAATCGGAGTTTGCGCGCCGCGAAAGCCGTGTCCATGCTGTCGGAGGTTTCCTGAATATTCAGATCGCCCATGCGGCGGTCAGAGGACACGAGTTGGTATTGTTCCCATTCGATATCGTGTGTTTTGGCAAAAAAATCGGCGTGCCGCCAGGGCTGCGCCGCCAGTTGCTGCCGGGCGTCGCGCAGGGCAATGTTGAAATGCTTCAGCAAACCGCGCTTGCGGTAGGCAGCAGCGAGGTGGATGGCGGTATCTTCGGCGCCTGCCATTTTCTCCCGGTACACAAAATAATGGCGCAGCAAGGCCAGCAAGGCACTGTTGGCTTGCCGAAGTTTGGTGTCGTCGAACGTTTGGTTGGGAAAAACACTCCGGTAAGCCGGCGCCGAATCGGGGGTTTCGTTTTTATCGACGCAGGCATTCAGGTGCGCGCAGAGGGAGACGAGGTTTTCTTTTTTGTTAAAAAAAGGGGATTGGACAAACAACGTGAATTCGCGGCGCTCTGCCGGACTGAGCGCAGAAAAAGCAGCGAAAAGCATGGAGTTTGTCATCTTGTTGAAATGAACAGAGTTAATTTTAAAGTATTGATATTCAACTATTTCAAAAATTTAATAAAAATTGTAGCGGTACAAATATAAAAATTTGTTTTTGGTGGCTCATCTCTTTTTCTGAACTTTTGCACCATCAATAACTAGAAATGACCACCTCGTGATGCGGATGAAATTGTTCTCTACCTTGATTCTGGTATTTTTTGTTGCGTGCAGCGCGGAACTGACGGCCCAATGCCAACTGACGATCGGCGCGATTACGGTGCCCAATTGCAATGGCGCCAGCAACGGTTCGATCACCAGTACGATTTCCAATGGTGAAGCCCCATATGAATTCACCTGGAGCGGGCCGGTCTCAGGGGTTGCGAATTCCGACAACGCTACCTATGTCATTACCGGTCTGCCGGCGGGCACATACGTTGTTTCGGTGACCGATATCAATGGTTGTACGGCCATCAAGCCGGCACAAATCACCCAGGGGCCGGCGTTGTCGCTGAGTATGGTAGTGTCGAATATCACTTGTGCCAGTCCGAATTCGGGGTCAATAGATCTGACGGTCACGGGCGGGGCGCCGGGCTACGCCTACAACTGGTCGCATATTTTCAATGCCCAGGATCCCAGTGGCCTGGCGGCCGGCACCTATACCGTTACGGTGATCGACGCCTACGGCTGTTCCAAAACGACCAGCGCGACCTTGACGAACCCACCGAATTTTACACTCAGCACAGTGCCCACGCCGGCCTCCTGTTTTGGGGAAGCCGATGGCGCCCTCAACCTGACGGTCACTGGAGGCACCGCGCCATTTACCTACAACTGGTCGCACCTGCCGGGCAACAATGACCCGGAGGACCTCAACAATATTTCCTCCAAAACCTACACGGTGACGGTGACGGACGCCAATGCTTGTACCAAGTCCATTGCCAGGTTTGTGCCCCAACCCAGCAAAATGTTTGCCACCGGCGTGCCCACCCCGGCTACCTGCGCGATGAACGACGGCAGTATCAACCTGCTCCCCAGCGGCGGATTGCCGCCGTATACTTTTAACTGGTCGCATTCGGAAATTACCGAAGATGTGGATGAACTGTCTGCCGGAAACTATGAGGTTACGCTCACCGATAGCCATGGCTGTACAGCCACCAATTCATTTACTATCGTTTTCAAACCCAATTTTACCCTGGATATTGCTCCTACACCCAGCACCTGTGGCAACGCCGAAGGAACGGCAAACCTGACGATTACCGGCGGCGCTGCGCCTTTTACTTACCAGTGGAGCAATGGCGCGACCACGCAAAACCTCACGGGTCTGGCAGCCGGATACTACAGCGTAACTGCCACTTCCAATGTGGGTTGTTCGGGCAGCAAAAGCGGTTTTGTAGGCAACTCGGATGGGCCAATGATTACACTGGTCGCCACCAATGCAGGTTGCTCGGGTACTACAGGCTATATTGATATAACGGTCACCGGCGGCACGCCGGGCTATACCTTTCAATGGTCAAATGGCAATACCACGCAAGATCTGTTTAACCTATCTCCCGGTACCTATACCGTAACCGTGATAGATGCCACCGGCTGTATGAATATCGGCAGCACCGTCATAGCGGGGGCTACGCCCATTGTGCCGACGATTCAAAACGTGGCGGTCACCTGCTACGGTGGGAATATGGGCGGTATTTCAATCGGTGTAAGCGGCGGAGTATTGCCATACACCTATATCTGGAACAATGGTGCAACCACCCAAAATATTCAATTCCTTACGGCAAATACCTATACCGTTACCATCACGGACGGCCAGGGTTGTACGGCATCTACTTCCGCTACAGTGACGCAATGGCCACAACTGAATGTGTCGGCAACAGTAACCCAGGTGGAGTGCTATGGCGGGGCGACCGGGACCATTGATGTGACGGCGAGCGGCGGGGCTGGCATTTTTACTTATTTGTGGACGAACGGTCAAACGACCCAAGATATCAATGGTTTGGTTGCCGGCCAGTATTGTGTCAGCATCACCGACCAGGCGGGTTGCATGCAAAATATGTGCTGGACGATTGCGCAGCCAACGCTTGTTTCCATGCAAACACAAACGATCGCCGCGTCCTGCTCCGGAGCGGCCGAGGGCGGCATTGATTTGACGCTTAGTGGCGGCACACCCGGCTATTCGTTCAATTGGAACAACAGCGGTACGACCGAAGACCTGATTAACCTTCCCGCCGGTGCGTACACCGTCACGGTCACGGACGGCAATGCCTGCACCTATACCCAAACGGTCACGGTGCCGGCATCTGCCTCTACGGCTACTGTTGTGGCTATTGCTAGTCCGGCAAGTGCCTGCGGCCTGGCCGACGGTGGCCTGCAAGTGGAGATGAACAATGCCGAGGCGCCGTACAGTTTCCATTGGGCAAACGGAACGGGTACTGGCGACGGTAGCGGCATGGCAACGACGCCATTTTTGATCAGCGGCCTCAACGCTGGGGTGTACCAGCTTACCATAACCGACGCCAAGGGCTGTACTGCCACGACCGAACAAGCGATTGGCTCGCCCATGAGCCTGAATGCGGTGGCTACGCCGATCAGTTCTTGCTTGTCGGCCGATGGGACGATCACCGTAAACATTAGCGGAGCAACGCCGGAGTACGCTTTTAGTTGGACAAGCGGCGCCCAAACCGGCAGCGGTTCCAACCTCAATGCTTCGCCGATTACGCTCGACAATTTGCAGGCCGGCGATTACCGGATTTCGGTGACCAACACGGCCGGCTGTTTTGCCTTTGCAGAGGCGACGGTTGCACAAACGGCCTCTTTGGATATTGCAATGGTCAGCACGCCTGCCACTTGCAATGGCGAGGGCAATGGTGCACTGAACACCACCGTTTCCGGCGGCACGCAGCCCTACACCTACCAGTGGACGACAACATCCACCACAGCAGGTGTCAGCTCGCTCCTGGCCGGCATCTATACCGTGACGGTAACCGATTTCAGCGGCTGTACGGCTACGGCCAGTGCCACAGTTGGGCAGCCGGACCCGATTATTTTGCAATTGGCGGTCACCCCCATTCTTTGCCAGGGCGGCAACACGGGCAGCATCGATTTGAGTGAACAAGGCGGAACCCCCGGGTTTACCTATCAATGGTCCAACAATACCAATACGCAAGACTTGGCCAATCTGGTGGCGGGTACCTACACTGTGACGGCGGTCGATAGTCAGGGCTGCTCCAAAACGGAGGAAGCCTTTGTCGCTGCCGCCAGCGCTGGATTTACACTTTCTGCAATCGGTACGCCTGCTACCGGGTGTTTGCTTTCCGATGGAGAACTTGCCATTCAGGTGGTTGGTGGAACCCCCAACTATGCCTACCAATGGAGCAATGGCACGACGACCGGCGACGGCTCCGCTATTCCGAGCTCGCCATTTGTTTTCGGTGGGCTGGCCACCGGTACCTATACAGTAACCGTGACCAATGGCGACGGTTGCACCAACACTGTGACGGCAAGCGTAGATGCGAGCAATACGCTGAGTGCCAGTTTGTTTGTCAACCCGGTCAGTTGCGACGGCCAAACGAATGGCAGTATCCAGGTGACGATTGCCGGCGGGCAAGTACCCAATTATTCTTATGCCTGGAGTGACGGCGTTACGTCCGGCAACGACAGCGGTTTGTCCAGCAATATGTTTACCATTCCGAATTTACCGCTGGGGAATTACTCAATTACCCTTACCAATGGTGTGGGTTGTACGCTGGTGCGTACAGCAGTCATGGGTACTGCTGTCATGCAGGTATTTGCCAGTGCCGTTTCGCCAACTTGTGGAAGCCCAAGCGGTTACCTGAATATCAGCCTCGGAGCAGTTGGCAACCAACCGCCCTTCTCCTATGCCTGGGAAACAACTGCAAACAGCGGTAGCGGAACCGCGCCTTCTTCGCCATTTAACATCACTGGGCTCCAGGCAGGCGTTTATACCGTCACGGTGACCAATGCAAATGGTTGTTCGGGAATCCGAACCGTAACCATGTATCCTCCATCCGGGACGTTTACCCTGGCATCCTTGGGCACGGCGCCTGCGTGTTTTGGTGGCAGTACCGGTAGTCTGAGCCTGACGATTATCAATGTTTCCTCGCCACCTTATGTATATGAATGGTCCAATGGAATTGAATCTGGCAATGGACAAAGTCCATCGAATCCAATCCTCATTTCTAATTTACCAGCAGGCAATTACAATGTCACGATAACCGACAACAGTGGCTGCACAGGATCGGTGAGCCAGGCGATCAACCCTGGTACTGCACCGGCCTTGGTGGTTACGAGCACCAACCCAAACTGTTTCGGTGCCAGCAGCGGGTCAATTCAAACTACGTTTACTTGGGCAAACCCACCCTACACCTATATCTGGTCCGGGCCCGCCGGTGTAAACTATTTCCTGGCCAATCCGGCCAACCTGCCGGCCGGCGCCTATACCCTTACCGTGACCAATTCGATTGGTTGTACCAGCGTGCACCCGGCCGTATTGCTGGAAGAACCGGCACTGTTAAGCGCCAACATCGCTGCTGCCGGTTGCAGTGGCAGCAGCGCGCTGGTCATCGCCAATGGCGGAACACCTCCCTACACCTATTTGTGGAATACGGGCTCCAGCAATGATACCATCACGGGACTGAGTACAGGCTCGTATTCGGTGCTGGTGCAGGATGCCAACGGCTGTGGCGCAAACGACACAGAATTTATCCAAAACAATCCTGGTCTCTGCGCTGTGCTGCGCGGCGGCGTGTACGAGGACCTCGTGGACAATTGTTTGTTCGACAACGAACCGCCGCTGGCCGGCTGGTTGGTGAAAGCGATGGGCGACCAAACATTTTATGGCCTTACCGATGGCAATGGCCAGTTTTTAATAAACGTCATCCCCAACGACTATGTACTGGAAGTAGTGGCGCCCGACCCGGTCTGGATGCCCTGTATCAATACGAATACCGTCAGTGTAACCCAACCTAATGACACCGTCGATGCCGGCGCATGGATGGTGGGCCGGCAAGTGCTCTGCCCGGCCATGTACGTGAACATCAGTACCAGTTTTCTGCGCCGGTGTTCCGACAACAATTATTACCAAATCCAGTACTGCAACAACGGCTCGGCGAATGCCGAAAACGCCTACCTTGATGTAGTACTGGACCCATTTTTGACGGCGGTGAGCGCTACGCGGCCCTTCGTCAATTTGCCTAACCATACTATTCGGTTCGATCTGGGTACCGTGGTGTCTGGCGATTGTGGTACGATTTCCCTGCGGGTAAAAGTGGGCTGCAATGCCACACTGGGCCAAACCCATTGCACGGAAGCGCATATTTACCCGGATACCCTTTGTTTGCCGCCCAATGCCAACTGGTCGGGCGCCAGCATTCAGGTGCGGGGCGAATGCGACGCCGATTCGGTGCGGTTTATTGTGAAAAATACGGGGCATGGCGCCTTGGCCAACAAACTAAACTACATCGTGATCGAAGATCATGTGATGCTGATGCAGGGCGACGTGCAGGTGCTGTCGGCCGGTGATTCGCTGTTTGTCAATTTCGGCGCCAACGGCAGTACCTGGCGGCTCGAAGTGGAGCAGGCGCTTTTTCACCCCGGCCAGTCCAAGCCCTCGGCCACTATAGAAGGCTGCACCACCACGGGAGGATTCAGCACGGGCTTTGTCACGCAGTTTTCGCCCAACGATCAGGATCCCTGGATCGACATCGATTGCCAACGCAACATCGGCTCCTGGGACCCCAACGACAAACAGGGTTTCCCCTTGGGCTACGGCGAGGAACACTACATCCGGCCGGGCACCGAAATCAATTACCTGATCCGGTTTCAGAATACCGGCACGGATACGGCCTTCAATATTTATGTGCTGGATACGCTGTCCGAATGGCTTGATCCGGCCACGTTCCGCCCCGGCGTAGCCAGCCACGCGTATGACTACGACCTGTTTGGAACCGGCATCCTGCGCTTTGATTTCAACAATATTTTGCTGCCAGACAGCAATGTAAATGAAGCGGCCTCGCACGGGTTTGTCCAGTTTACCATCCGGCCGAAGGCTGATGCGCCCTTGCGGACGCTGATTGAAAACCAGGCGGCCATTTATTTTGACCTGAACGAACCGGTGTTCACCAACACCACCCGGCACAAATTGGGTGAAAATTTCATCACGACCGGGCTTTGGAATCCCGAACAGCCCCGTTGGCAACTGCTGGTACAGCCCAACCCCATGGCCGAATCGGCGCTGCTGCGTATTGCCGGCCTCGACAACGCCGGTGAATTGCATTGGCGGCTGAGCGACCAGACGGGTAGGGTAGTGCGGGAAGCCCGTACGCCGGGTACCGGATGGGTGTTGCAACGGGGCGATTTGCCGGCCGGATTTTATTTTATCCGGGTCGAACGGGCAGGTGTGTTGCTGGGGACAGGGAAGGTGGTGGTGCAGGAATAGGCTGCAGGTAGGTACGCAGCGGCGGCGCCATGTCGGCTAGGTCTTGATTGACTAAGGGTTGCCCGTGCAGGATGCAGGGAGACAAAAGGCTTGCATCCTTATCCCCGGATGAGGATGCAAGCCTTTTGTACTTCGAAGGAACCTATGCCGGAGTGGGTTTGGCTTTCGACCACCAACCGGCCGATTGTGGCCAACACCTGGTCGCGGCGTTCCAGCGGAATGCCTGTTTTGGCGACCCAATGTTGCGGCTCAGGCACGTCGATAATGGCCAGCACATCGTCGCCGCCAAATTCGAAGTACATGTCAAAGGAACCTTCTTTGCTGGTGTACCCGACCCTGCCGCTTCGGCCGTCTTGCTGGAACGATACAGCCGGTTGGTTTGGGTCGGAATGATCCGTGTGAGTGGGTGTCATTTTTGCAGTAAAAAATTTAAGTAGATAATACACCGCCAGGGAGCCCAGGAGGACCAGCCAGATGTTTTCGCGCAAGAGTGTGGTCATGGACGGAGCCTTTAAAGTAAACGGATCGGGTTTATCGTTCAGCGTTCGTAGAGGTACACATTTTCCTCCCGTTCGATGTTCATGGTGGGTACGCCGTTCATATTTTCAATTTTCCCTTTGAAACATACCTGCCGGTTGGTCCATTCGCGTTGCGGGTCTTCACTGAAGTTGGGCAGATCCTGTTTGCGAATAAACACAGAAAACACCTGATTGGGAAATTGCTTGTCGAGGTTGACCCAGAGGTTGCCTGTTTTGCTGTAACGGGTACCTACTACGGTGCCACAAACAGCCACTTGCTCGCCGCTGCCCATGTACCGCGCCGCCACCACCGTGTTGAAATGGTTGCGGGGCAGATCGGGTTGTGCCAGCGGTGGCACATCGCCGCCGGCTACTTCGGGCAGCCAGGCTGCTTTGTCGACGTGGGCTTCGATGCTGCTGTCGGGCAGGCTCCGGAAAAAATAGAGTCCGGTGCGCTGCTCTACCGAATCGACCGGCAGGGCAAAACTTTCTACCGGGTATTGGATCGCCGTATTGGGCATGATAAAACCGATGCTCCGGTGGTTGATTGGGTCCAGGGCAACTTTGAAAAAGTAGCGGGGGATGGATACCCGGTTGACACCGCGCTCGATGACCGGCAAATCCGGCTCCAGCACCGGGCCCGTTACCACAAACAACTGCACACCGGGGTGCGCGATGACGTAGTTGCGCAACAGCGTTTCGAGTTCTGACCATCGCCCGCGGTTGAATTCGGCCTGTTGGGGCGACATGTTGGAGTAGTAATACGATTCGGAGAGCGCTGTAGCGGACCAACGAAAATCGGCAGAGGGCGCCAGGTGGCCGCGGTCGTAGCCAAACCCATCGAAGGTCCAGACGCCATTTTGCGTGGGGGATTTGAGGAAATAATCGGCCTCCACAGCAGAGCCGGTGGCCACCAGGGTATCGGGACGAAAGTCGTTGCTGCGTGTGACGACGCCCTGTACAATGTCGGGCAAAATGATATGCGCCACCCAACGTGCCTGTTCGTGGTCTTCGGCATATTCCAGGGCCATCGCGCTGTGCATAATATAGGTGTCGGAAGGCAAGCCACTGGTGCGTAAGTCGCGCTGGATCAGTTGCAACTGCACGGATTCGAGTTGCTTGCTGAGTGCAGCCCGTTGGCGCTCCAGGTCGGCCAGGCTGGATTGGATGTTGTTTTTTTGGTGCTCAAGGGATTGAGCGCTGGTGGAAGCGCTGATAAAAAAGAAGAATAGCAGCAATCTTGTTTGCATAGATAGGGCGTGTTTCGTGTTTCGGGGAGCGTGTTTCGGAGTGCGTGTTTCGGAGTGCGTGTTTCGGGGAGCGTATTTCGGAGTGCGTGTTTCGTGTTTCGGAGTGCGTGTTTCGGGGAGCGTGTTTCGGGGAGCGTGTTTCGGGAGTCGCCTTTTTTATGAAAAATGGCCGGGTCGTAACAATTGGGGTAAATTTAGGGACTGTTATAAGCGCAGTGCTTTAATTTTGCCTTTTTTAATTTCATTTTTTTAAACAATTGATTTTCAAACAAATAATCGTCTGAGAGTAGAAGGCTGGGACTCTGAATGGATCAGCCTCTCTGATTTTAAAAAAGATCTTTTGGTTCCGCACCCCGCAACACGCACCCCGAAACACGCACCCCGAA
>JADLDL010000228.1 GCA_020846655.1 Saprospiraceae bacterium
AGTTGCACCTCTATTTTGGTGTGACAACTTGATTTTTAATTTCTTAGCGAGCGGCAGCGCCGCGAAATATTTGTAGCATTAGATACCAATAATTGGTGTGGAGGTGCAGCGCACCGAAACCTATTGCGGTGCGCTGCACCTCCGGCATGCCTCTTATTGCTTACTTTTACTACAAATCTTCCGGGGCGCTGCCCCTGCACAGTCCAATTCCAGGGTACAACTTTATTGCCGGGTTGTAGGGGTGCAACTTAGTGGCGCCCGACACCCTCCAAAGGGGGAGATTCCGACTGGCTACGCCAGCCAAAACCGCTTTTTATAGAGCGTAGCGACATAAAATCTCCCCTTTGGAGGGGGCAGGGGGGAGGACTGAGGGTATAAAAAAGCCATGCCATTTCATAGTAGGGCAACCGTGCAGAGGAGGCTTTTTCCGAAGAAACCCCTTTTGAAACTATTGCTGGATTTCAGAAAAAATGACATCCCTTGTTCCGCACAACGAAACACGCACCACGAAAAATGCCTACTCGTTTCTTTCTCTTCTCTGGCTTGCTCGTCGGCACGCTCGACATTTCGGCCGCCCTGATCCAGTACAGTATCCAAACCGGTAAAGACCCGCTGAACGTGCTGCGCTTTATTGCCAGTGGCGTATTGGGCGCCGATGCATTTGCCGGCGGGCTACCCACGGCCGCCTTTGGGTTGCTGCTGCACTTCGGCATAGCCTTTGCCTTCACCGCGTTTTTCTTTTGGTTGTACCCACGTTGGACATTTCTAGCCCAAAACTGGGTGTTGAGCGGCCTGCTCTACGGCATTTTTATCTGGCTGGTGATGAACCTTCTGGTACTGCCGCTGAGCCGCGTTCCGCAAGGCGTTTTCAGCCTGAACAAAGCCCTGGTGGCTGTCCTGATCCTTGTGTGTATGATCGGCTTGCCGCTGTCGTGGCTAGCCACAAAGAAGTGGCCCACGCGATTGTAGGTGCGTGTTTCGTGGTGCGTGTTTCGTGGTGCGTGTTTCGTGTTTCGGGGTGCGGGATACGGTTCAAAGGACACTGTTTCTGGCTTTCAAAAAGAATGCCGCTGCTCCGAAACACGCACCACGAAACACGCACTCCGAAACACGCACTCCGAAACACGCACCCCGAAACACGCACCCCGAAACACGCACCCCGCACCCCGAAACACGCGCCACGCACTCAATCGATCCGCACGCGCCGACCCTCGAAGGCAGAGCGGTGGATGGCTTCCACCACCCGGATATCGCGCCAGCCTTCTTCGCCGGGCACCAGCAGGGGCGTGTCGTTGAGGATGGCCAAGGCATCGTCGTCCATTTGCCGGGCTTGCTGGTTCGGGACGCTTTGGTCGAGCACCTTGCCCCGGCTGGTTGAGCCGCGAATGCCGCTGTACGACTGGAAAGGCTCCAGTTGGTAGGAACCCTTTTCGGCCGTCACGTGCAGGTAGTTCATGTTCATACCCAGGCTGGTGGCGCAATTGGCCAGGGCGCCGGAGGGAAATTCGAGTTGAAACAGCGTGGTTTCGTCGGCCTCCGAATAAATCTCCGGGCGGGTGGTGTGCTCCTGCGCCGTCACGGCGAAAGGTTCTTCGCCGGTCACGTAGCGCGCGGCGTTGAGGGCATACACGCCCATGTCGAACATGGCGCCGCCGCCCATCCGGCGTTTTTGTTTCCAGTGGTCGGCGCGGCCGTCGAAGTAGCCGTCGGCGACGGAGATCAGTTTGATTTGGCCAAAGGTTTTTTCGCGGCCGTAGCCGATGATTTCGCGGGTGATGGGTTCGTGCTGCATGCGGTAGCCGATAGCGAGCCGCACGCGGTTGTCGCGGCACACGCCGATCATGTCTTTGCACTCGGCAGCCGTGAGGGCCATGGGTTTTTCGCACCAGATGTGTTTGCCGGCGCGGGCGGCGCGGTTGGTGAATTCGCGGTGCAACATGGGAGGCAATACGATGTAAACCACGTCGATATCCGGATTGTCGGCGATGCGGTCGAAGTTTTGGTAGTCGTAGATATTTTTCTCCGGGATACCGTATTGCTTTTGCCAGCGGGCGGCTTTTTCCGGCGAGCCGGTGACGATGCCGCGCAGCGTGCAATGTTGGGTGAGTTGGAGGGCGGGCGCCAGCAGGTCGGTGCTGTAGTAGCCCAGCCCCACGAGGGCCACGCCGAGGCGTTCTTTTTTGCGGGGCAACAAGATATTGGGCAAGGCCAGCGCGGCCGAACCGAGGGCGATTTGTTTGACGAAACTGCGGCGTTGAGACATAGGACAGGCAAGTGTTTGAAGCCCTAAGGTAAAAATTCGGGGCGATTGCCGGTATTTTTCAAGTGCCGAACCATTGGTGTATAGTTGTAGACCCACAGTTTTTCTCCAAAACATCGATATTGCGCTTTCCTTTCCCGTACCGGCAAAAACATTGATATAACCATACACTTGCCACACATGAAAAATCAACTCCTGCCTCTCGAAGAGGAAAAACTCAAATTGTTCGCCATCACCGACAGCGAAATCCTGGTCAGTTCCAAACGGCACAGCACGCTGGAATCGCTGCTGCAATCCAAAGAAAAGCCTGGCCTACTGGAAAATTTTGGCATCATCCCGCTGCACCAAATCGTGTCGATACAATACAACTCCAAGGAAAAAAGCCTCCGTATTTCGTATCAAAACGACCTGGGCAAAACCAAAAAAGAGGTTTACGTTTTTGCAGATGAACAAACCCGGGCGCAGGTAGCCGATTACCTGAGCACCACACTGCGCCTCAAACCAGACGTGCGGGAAGAATCCAAAACCAGCCCGGCCCTGATGAACGGGTTCCTGGTACTGATCACTGTCGCCTTGACCTTCTTTTTGCGCAGCGTTGCCATCGACATGCACAACGGCATCGACCACCACGCCACCGGCCGCCGCAGCGGCGCCGCCAACCTGTTGTACGATCTGGTCAATGCGCTCGGCCCCTTGTGGACAACCGTAGCCGGCCTGGCTATCACCGCTGGTATCGCCTCCTATGGGTACAAGCGGTTTAAAAACCCGGCCCAGGTGCATGTGTTCGAGAAGTAACCGATATGCTTATTTTTTATTTACTCTACCTGCTGTTCCCGGCCGCCCCGACATCCTGCGCCGAGGCCCGGAGCTCGACCGTCCGGCTCGCCAATCCCGACCCAGAGACCCGGATTTTTAGTGTTGAAATCCTGGATTCCACGTTCCGCGCCGATGCACAGTTCCCTGACTTGCATGCCGTGCCGGTACGGGTGACGGAAACATTCGTTGGCAGCGAACCGGCCCAAAGCCTCAGCCTTTCCTGGGCCGGTTCGTTGCCGCAAAAAGGCGAAACCTGGCTGGTATTTGCAAGCTGGGAACACGGCAAATACCTGACCGGCGGGTTGTGCAGCGAAACGACCCGGCTGAACGATTCGGCCTACGACCGGTTTCTCCTCCAGCGCCTGCGGCACTTTCGCGCCGCGCGGCAAGCCCGCCGGCTGCGGCAGCTGGAGCTCCGGCATTTCGAGTCGGGCAGGCTGGCAGCCCGGGGCGCCTTTCTGCGCGGCCTGCCGGTGGGCGACTGGGTGCATTATTTCCCCAACGGCAGCCGGCGCGCACAGTTCCGTTTCGATAAGGCCGGGCGCCAGCACGGCTGGAATGAGGACTTTGCGCACCAGCCCGGTATGAGCCGGATACACTACACCCACGGCGTGGCCGACACGAGTTGGTATTTCCGGGACACCCTGGGCACCCAGATTGATGCAACAGTATTCCGCTCGCGGACCGGCGCCGTCCAGCAATTGTACCGCTACCAGTACAATTTTTCCAACCAGATCCAGTACGTCGAGTACACCGAATACGCCGACAGTGCCAGCGCCGGCAGCCCAAGGCCCTACCGGTTTTCCGTAACAAAAACCTTCAGCCCGGCGGTGGCAGGCGATTCCTTGTACCAGTATGACCGGGCGAGGGCCCGCTGGCAGAGCCTGCCGGTAAAAAAGCAATGAACGCCGGGGCTGCTCATCCGCCGCCGGCCTGTTGTTTTTTGACTTCGGCAATTAGCGTTTCCACGCTGCTTTTGTGTCGGGGCAATTCGGCCAGTTGCAGCGCCGCTTGCAGGTGCCGCAAAGCCAGGGCATACTCGCCTTTGGCTTTGTAGCCCCGGCCCAGCCCCAGATGGGTGAGGTACAAATCGCCGTAGCGCTCGTAGTTTTGTTTAAATATGGTCATGGCCTCGTCGGGTTGCAATTGGTCCAGCAACGACCGGCCGTGGTAGTACAAGTCGTTCGGACCAGCCATTTTAAAGGCCAGTTCGTGCGCAGCCTTGGCCGCTGCGCTGCGCCCGGCTTTTTCGAGCAATTCCGACTTAGTGATCAGGTTGGTAAATTGCGCTTTGATCCGGACGGACTGGGTGGCCCAGGCCAGGCCTTGTTCGAGCGCCACATCGTGGTCCAGGCAATACTTGGCCGCCTGGTGCGAACCCTCCCAGAAAAACAGCCCGATTTCGCTTTTCAACTGGGCTTTGAAACTTTCCAGCACTAGTTCTTGCAACGCCGGCACTTCGATCCGAAACGGGATGGCCAACTCTTCCCATTGGAGCGCCAGCACCGTCGCATCCGGTTGGCGCAGCGTAAATTCAAAATTGAGGTATTCGTGAAAGGCAGCCGGCTCAGGCTTTACCGGGAAGCGCAGCAGGTCTTCCTTTTCATCGTAGGCAAAGGCGCCCCAGGCCTTGTTGGCTTTGGACAAAATGACGGTCCACTCCGTTTCGCCGGGGATCATAAACAACCCGTAGCTGCCGGCCGGCACGGCGTGGCCCTCCACCCGGACGGCCGTTGAAAACTGAATTGTGGTGTTTTCGTTGGCCCCGGCGCGCCACACCTGACCATAGGGCACCAGCCGCCCCCAAATCCGGCCCTGCCGGCCGTTTACATCCGGACTGTTGTATTGCACCGTCACCGTGGCAATGCCACTCATCGATTGGCTTACGGTGCTTTGCTGGTTATCGCCGCTGGGCGGTGCGTGTAAAAACTGAGCCGGCAAGGCCCGAGCCAGCAACAGGAGCGAGATCAAAATTGTGTTTTTCATAGCGCATGACATGGGTGACAGGAATTTGAATTGGGCATTAGCCCTTTTCAAAAATCGCTGCCCCTCCCGGGTCATGATTTGTTTTTCGACAAAACACCACAGCACCTGCACCCGACTACTTTTGCCGTCTCCCGGCTGTTTGCCGGCATCCCGCCTGCCGAACAGGTGGCTAGCGTTTTACGCCTTCCAGAATCCGGATATAGTTGGCCCGCTCGAAGGCTACCGGATCATGGACGTTGCGCTGGCTGAGCACACCACGAAAGCCATTTACCGATGAAAAATGCATCTCACGCATCCAGCCAGCCAGTTCGTCGTGCATGGTGCGCAGGTAGGGAATGCCGTGTTTGTACAGTGCCGAAGCGGTCATGACCACATCGGCGCCGGCCAGCAAGTATTTGATCACCTCCCGGGCGCTTTGTACGCCGGTCGTGGCTGCCAGGTAGGCCGAAACCCGGCCGGAGAGCACGGAGGTCCAGAGCAAAGGCAGGCGGATTTCATTGGGCTCGCTGAATTGCAGGTTGTGCAGCACCCGCAGTTGCGTGATGTCGAAATCGGGCTGGTAAAACCGGTTGAACAACACCAGGGCATTGGCGCCGGCGCCGGCCAACGATTGGGCCATATGCCCTATGGCGCTGAAGTAAGGGTTCAACTTTACGGCAATAGGTATCCGAACCGTCCGGCGCACGGTTTCCACAATATCCAGGTAGCGGTGTTCCACTGCGCGTCCGTCTTGCAACACATCTGCCGGAATATAAAACACATTGATTTCCAGGCCATCGGCGCCGGCTTCTTCTATGAGACGGGCATAGTCGATCCAGCCTTCTGGCGTAATGCCGTTCAGGCTGGCGATGATGGGTATGTCGACCCGCTCCTTGGCCGCCCGGATCAGTTCCAGGTACTCTTCCACCCCGACGGCATATTCGTCCATCGAAGGAAAATAATCCAGGCCTTCGGCAAATACATTGGTGGTGGCCATTTGAATACTCGCCATCCGGTCCTGCTCCCGGCGAATTTGCTCCTCAAACAAGGAAAACAAGACCACCGCGCCTGCCCCGGCATCCTCCATTTGAACAATATTGCCCAATTCCTCCGACAGCGGACATGCCGACACCACGATCGGCGAGCGAAGGGACAAGCCCATATACTTAGTGCGAAAATCGAGTTCCATCTGTTTGAGAGCGATAAAAGATGAAAAATGAGAGATAATCTATACGAGATGAGAGATAAATGGTTCAACTCGGTTGGGGCAAATCAGCCACATTGTAAAAATCGGCACTAAAGGGCCTTGACCCGGGCGGCGTAAACGCCGCGCTACCTGGAACATTGGCCACATTCAAAACACATTGACCACATTAATTTCATCCTGGATGAAACGCTTTGGCGTCCCAGCCGGCCATGTCTTCGTAGGTATTCCAGCGCAAGTCGGCGATTTCCTGCGCCAGCCCGATCAGCCGTTCGGCATCATCTGGGTTGGTGCGGGCCAGCACGCTGTAGCGCAGTTCGTTGTAGGCAGAGGTTTTGAGCGGCAGCGTGCGCCGTGGCGAATCGAGCACGAAGGGGTTGTGGCCGGCGCGGCGCAGGGCGGGGTTGTAGCGGAGCAGGGGCCAGTAGCCACAGGCCACGGCGAGATCTTGCTGCTCCAGTCCTTTGCGCATGTCGATGCCGTGCGCGATGCAGTGGCTGTAGGCCAGCACGATCGAGGGGCCGTCGTAGGCTTCGGCTTCGCGCAGGGCCAGCAGGGTTTGCTGCGGATTGGCGCCCATAGCCACTTGCGCCACGTACACATTGCCATAGGAAATGGCTTGCATGGCCAGGTCTTTTTTGCCGACACGCTTGCCGGCAGACGCAAACTTGGCCGTAGCCGCCGTCGGCGTGGCTTTCGACATCTGGCCGCCCGTATTGGAATACACTTCCGTGTCGAGCACCAGCACGTTTACATTCCGGCCGCTGGCCAACACGTGGTCGAGGCCGCCCGAGCCGATATCGTAGGCCCAGCCGTCGCCGCCTACCAGCCAGACGCTGCGCCGCACCAAGTTGTTGGCCACAGAAAGCAGGTTGTCGGCCACCGGGGTGTTCAGCGCAAGCAGCCGGGCTTTCAGGCGGGCCACCCGCTCGCGTTGGCGCCGGATTTCCGATTCGGTTTGTTGCGGCGCCGACAAGAGTTCGGCGATCTCTTCCGCGCTCAGGGCGCCCTCCAGTTGTCGGAGCAAATCGGCTGCCACGGCCGTTTGTTTGTCCACGCTGATGCGCATGCCCAGGCCGAATTCGGCGTTGTCTTCGAACAGGGAGTTCGACCAGGCCGGCCCGCGGCCTTCGCCGTTGATCGCCCAGGGTGTGGTGGGCAGGTTGCCGCCGTAGATCGAGGAGCAGCCCGTGGCGTTGGCCACGATCAGCCTGTCGCCAAACAGTTGGGACAGCAGGCGCACGTAGGGCGTTTCGCCGCAGCCGGCGCAAGCGCCGGAAAATTCGAACAAGGGCTCCAAAAACTGCGTGCCGCGCACCGAAGCAAAGTCCACCACGCTGCGTTCGTTGACCGGCAGCGTTTCAAAAAAGCGGGTGTTGGTCTGCAAGCGATCCAGGATTTCACCTTTCGGCACCAGGTGAATGGCCTTCGTGCCCTGGTCGGCCAGGTGAATAGCCGGGCAGACTTCTTCGCAGAGCTGGCAGCCGGTGCAGTCTTCGCCGTACACCTGCAAGCTGTAGCGCGTTTCGGGGAAGCCGCGCGCATTGATTGGGGCCGACTGGAAGCCCTCGGGGGCGCCTTCGAGTTGGTCTTTGTGGTAAAATTTCGAGCGGATCACGCTGTGCGGACACACAAAACTGCAATTGCCGCATTGGATACAACTGTCAGGTTCCCACTGTGGTACGAAATCGGCGATGTTGCGTTTTTCCCATTGGGTGGTGCCGCTTGGGTAAGTGCCGTCGGCTGGAATCATGCTCACCGGCAGTTCGTCGCCGTGGCCGCGCAGCATCACGGCCGTCACCTCCTGCACGAATGCCGGCGCCCCGGCCGGCACGGTGTCCGGCAAACGCCGGGTACTGCTGGCAGCGTTGGGCACAGCCACTTGTTCCAGGTGTTGCAAGGTGGCGTCTACGGCCTCAAAATTCTTCCGGATGACCGATTGGCCGCGTTTCTGATAGGTTTTTTCAATGTACTTTTTGATCTGCGCGATGGCCTCGTCTTTGGGCAAAACACCCGACAACGCGAAGAAGCAGGTTTGCATAATGGTATTGATAAACCCGCCCATGCCCACGCTGCGCGCTACTTCCGAGGCATCGATCACATACAGGTTCAATTGCTTGGCAATGATGTCCTCCTGCACGGGCCGGGGCAACGCGTCCCAGATCTCTTCTTTGCCCAACGGGCTGTTGAGCAAAAATGTGGCGCCGGGGCGGGCCAGGTGCAGCATTTCCACCTTGTCGAGAAAACCAAACTGGTGGCAGGCCACGAAATCGGCTTGACGGATGAGGTAGGGCGCCCGGATGGGCTGCGACCCGAAGCGGAGGTGCGAAACGGTACGGGCCCCTGATTTTTTCGAGTCGTACACAAAATAGCCCTGCGCGTACAGGGGCGTGTTTTCACCAATAATTTTGATGCTGTTTTTGTTGGCGCCCACGGTGCCGTCGGCGCCCAGGCCAAAGAAAACGGCTTGGGTAACGCCGGTTTCATCGAGTGCAAAACCGGGGTCGTAGTCGAGACTGGTGTAGGTCACGTCGTCGAGGATACCGATGGTAAAGTTGTTTTTTGGCTCCGGCTTTTTCAGTTCGTCCCACACGGCCTTCACCATCGCCGGGGTAAATTCTTTCGACGACAAGCCGTAGCGGCCGCCGATAGTGCGCGGCATGGTGCTGCGCCGGCCGTTGCCGAGGGCTTCGGCGAGGGTCGAGACCACGTCCATGTAGAGCGGCTCGCCGCTGGCCCCGGGTTCTTTGGTGCGGTCCAGCACAGCCAGGGCTTTGGTGGAGGCTGGCAGAATATTCAGAAACGCCTCTTTCGCCCAGGGGCGATACAGCCGAACCTGGATGACGCCTACTTTTTCGCCGGCGGCGTTCAGCGCCTTAGCCGTTTCGGCGGCGGTTTCCACACCGGAGCCCATGATGACCAACACGCGCTCGGCATCGGGCGCTCCGTGGTAGTCGAAAATACGGTAGTGCCGGCCGGTCATTTTGGCGAAGCGGTCGAGCGTGTCCTGTACGATACCGGGTGTTTCGGCGTAGTAGGTATTGACCGTTTCGCGGCCCTGGAAATACACGTCGGGATTTTGCGCCGTGCCCCGGATAAACGGCGTATCCGGGCTCAGGCCCCGGCGGCGGTGGGCATACAACAATTGGTCATCGATCAGGCTGCGCATGTGGTCCTCTGAAAGGAGAGCAATTTTGCTGACCTCGTGGGAGGTGCGAAAGCCGTCGAAAAAGTGAATAAACGGCACCCGCGCCTTGAGCGTCACGGCCTGGCAAACCAGCGCCATGTCGTGGGCTTCCTGCACCGAAGCCGACGCCAGCAGGGCAAAACCGGTGGGGCGGGCGGCCATCACGTCGGCATGGTCCCCGAAAATCGACAAGGCCTGGGCCGCGAGTGAACGGGCGGCTACGTGGATGACGGCGCTGGTGAGCTCGCCGGCTATCTTGTACATGTTCGGCAGCATCAGCATGAGCCCCTGCGAAGCCGTAAACGTAGTGGTCAAGGCGCCGGTTTGCAGGGCGCCGTGTACAGCGCCGGCGGCGCCGCCCTCGCTTTGCATTTCAATGATTTCCGGCACGTTGCCCCAGATGTTGGGGATGCCTTTGGCCGACCACTCGTCGGCCAGTTCGGCCATCGGCGAAGAGGGCGTAATGGGGTAAATGGCGCAGACCTCGTTGACCCGGTAGGCGACATACGCTGTGGCTTCGTTGGCGTCGACAGTGACTATTTTCGCTTTAGCAGACATGATTGTGCTGACTTTTAAAACATCAGAGTTCAAAAACCCGCTTCATCCACCATTTCGATGGCATGGCAGGGGCATTGTTCAAAACACACGGCGCAGCCGGTGCAGCGGCTGTAGTCGAAGCGGTAGCGTTTGCCGGGCCCGAGTTTGATCACGGCTTCTTCCGGGCAAGCGCCGTAGCAGCCGTCGCATTCGAAGCAGTTGCCGCAGGAAAGGCAGCGTTGCGCTTCGTAGCGGGCAGCCGGCTCCGCCAGTCCAGCCAGGATTTCGGCAAAATCAGTAGCGGCGCTGCTGGCTTCCCGGTGCGGCTGAATACGTTGCGGCGCCTCGGTGCGGTACCACAGGTGCAGCCGTTCAAAACCCACCACCGGGTGCTTGGGCTCCGGTTTGTAGGTGCTGCGCCGCAAATAAGCGTCGATGTGGCGGGCGGCTTTTTTGCCATGCCCTACGGCTACCGTTACGGTGCGTTCGCTGGGCACCATGTCGCCGCCGGCGAAAATGCCGGGATAGCCCGTCATCATGTCCGTCCGAACGACTACTGTGCCGTCGGGGGCACATTCAATGCCGGGTACTTTTCGGAGGAAATCGGTGTCGGTATCCTGCCCGAGAGCCAGGATGAGCGCGTCGGCTTCGAGGGTTTCGAATTCGCCGGTTGGCACCGGGCGGCCGTCTTCCACGCGCATGACCTCCACGGTCATGGTGGTTTGGTCGATGGTTTTGATGGTGCGGAGCCAGTGGATTTTTACGCCTTCGGCGAGGGCTTCATCGGCTTCAAAATCATGCGCGGGCATGTGCTCTCGGTCGCGGCGGTAAATGACGAGGGCTTCGTCGACGCCCAGGCGTTTGGCGGTACGGGCGGCATCCATAGCGGTATTGCCGCCGCCGTAAATGGCGACCCGGCGGCCCAACTTGGGCGCCTGCCCCAGTTCGACGTCGCGCAAAAAGCCCACGGCATCCAGGATTTGTCCGGCGTCGCGGGCAGGAATCCCTGTTTTTTTACCGATGTGCGCCCCCACAGCCACGAATACTGCGTCGAAGCCGCCGGCTTCTTTTTCCGCCAGCACATCCACCACTTTGTGGTTCAGCACGATGGATACGCCCATGTTTTCAATCCGTTGGATTTCCTGGTGGAGCATCTCGCGCGGCAGGCGGTAGGCCGGAATACCGAAGTGCATCATGCCGCCGGCCAGGGGGCCGGCTTCCCGGATTTCGACCTGGTGCCCGAGCCGGGTGAGGTGGTATGCCGCCGAAAGGCCGCTGGGCCCGGCGCCCACCACCAGCACGCGTTTGCCACCGGGCGGCACGATGAA
>JADLDL010000229.1 GCA_020846655.1 Saprospiraceae bacterium
CCAGAACAACCTGAAGTTTGAACTCCTTGGAAAACTTTCTTCGTTGCTTTTTCATGCTGACCGCTTGCAGTTTAAAGTTAGAAATTTTCCAACTTAACTGCTGGTCCTAATTTTGGGGGGAACTATATTGCACCAAATCGAAATTCCAATATACATCACCTTTGCTTACTCAATCCTGAAGGTGTACAGTATTTCGGCACCCAGGCTATCGGCACTCCCGACAGCATATATTGGGGAGGGCAGACTGGCTTTTCTCCCGATGGTCGTCTGTATTTCAAGACCCATATTGATGCTATCAGGATCATGGATTTTGACCGTTGCAATGGCATACTCTCCAATTTTCGAATAATCCACCAGATTGGCCCAGTAGGAGCAGGAGGACTCGCGGTATCGCCCAGTGGACAATACCTATACACTTCCGGTGGCGGCCGTTTATACCAATATAACTTATGGAGTGCTGACATTGAAGGTAGTCGCCAATTGATAGCGACCTACGATGGCTTCAAGTCTCCGTTTGCTACTGGCTTCTACCAAGGCCACCTGGCCCCTGACGGCAAAATTTACTTCTCCACCGGCAGCACCAACAATGTCATGCACATCATCCACTATCCCGACCGGCCCGGCCCGGCCTGCGGCGTAGAGCAACACGGCCTCCTCCTGCCCGCCCTCATGGGCTTCTCTGCGCCCAATTTCGCCAACTACCGCCTTGGCCCCCTCGACGGCTCCGCCTGCGACACCCTGGGCCTCGACAACCTGCCCCAGGCCTGGTGGCTACCCGAAGCCGATACCGCCGATGCCCGCTCCGTTTTTTTCCGCGACCTCTCCTACTTCGAGCCCAGCCATTGGTCCTGGGATTTTGGCGATGGCTCGCCCGCCAGCACCGAGCCCAGCCCTGACCACAGTTTCAGCGGACCCGGCCTCTACACCGTCTGCCTCACGGTAAGCAACGCCAATGGCACAGACACGCACTGCGAAACCCTGCGCATCGGCCTCACGGCCCAGGAAAATCCCGACTGGGCCGCCCGCTTTGAGATCTGGCCCAATCCCTTCGACGCTCAGTTGCAAATCCTGCTCAGTCCGGGCCTGCCCAGCCCGGTGCTGCGGCTCTACGACGCCACCGGCCGCTTGCTGCGCAGCGAGCGCCTCACGCCGGGCGTGCAGGACATCGACTCCGCTGCCTGGCCGCCAGGGTTTTACGTCTGGGAACTCAGTGCACGCGGCGAGCGGGTGAAAACAGGGAAACTGGTGAAATAACTCAGGCATCAAAACTCACTACCACCTTCGCACTCTTCGGGTGCGACTGGCACATGAGCACATAGCCGGCTTCCACCTCATCGGGCTCCAGGCCGTAGTTCAGGTCCATCGCCACCTCGCCTTCCAGCACCCGGGCTTTGCAGGTGCTGCACACGCCGCCTTTGCAGGAAAACGGCAGGTCGGCGCCGGCGCGCATGGCCGCATCGAGCAGGGTGCTGCCGTCGGAGGGGAGTTGAAAATCGAACTGGGTGCCGTCCTGGATCACGGTGACCGAGGCGTCGAAACTTTCTTTTTGGGCGCTGGCCGTGGTTTCCCGTTTGGGCATGCCGGCGGTGGTAAACAGTTCGAAATGCACACGTTTGGGGTCGGCGCCGAGCGCTTCGAGGGCTGGCTGGATGTCAAAAATCATGTCCTCCGGCCCGCACAGGAAGTAGGCATCCACTTCTTCTGGGCGGAACAGGAGCCGCGCGTAGGCCCGGCATTTGTCGGCATCAAGGCGGCCGTAGAACCAATCGGCGCCCACCGATTCGCGGCTCAGCACGTGGTGTACGGCCAGGCGATCGGGGTAGCGATTTTTGAGCGCTTCGAGTGTTTCGCGGAAAATAATATGGTCGAAGCCCCGGTTGCCGAAGAACAGCAGGAAGCGGCTTTTGGGTTCTTCCAGGAGCACGCTTTTGAGGATGGAGATGACCGGCGTGATGCCGCTGCCGGCGGCAAAGGCCACGTACAGGTGCTCATTGGCGGCCGAGAGATCGGTGGTAAAACGCCCCTGCGGCGGCATGACGAGGAGTTCGTCGCCCTCCTGCAAGCGTTCATTGACAAAGGTGCTGAATACCCCGCCGGCTACTTTTTTGACGGCTACCCGCAGTTCCTGCTCGGCAGGGGCACTGCAAATGGAGTAGGAGCGACGCTGATCGACGCCGTCGATCTCCGTGCGAAGGCTCAGGTACTGGCCGGGTTTGAACTGGAACAAGTACTGGAGGGCTTCCGGCACATCGAAAGCGACGGATACTGTGTCGGCGGTTTCGCGGCGGAGCGACCGGACCCGCAGTAGGTAAAATTTGGTAGCGGCTGACATAAAAAAACGCCCATCTCCGACAGGCATGGTGTGGTGTGTGCAAATGCCAATTGAACAGGGTGCTCCGTGCGGGCAAAGGTAATTCAAACAATACGGAAACAAAAAAAGTGAAGACACGAGTCGCGCTCATGTCTTCACTTCTGACTGGTGGAGGACGGAATCCCCCGTCGGCGCAAGGCCAACCAATCAAGCCAGCCCGTTCACATAGCGCATCAGGCCGCTCTTCAGGTTGGCGGCTTTGTTGCGGTGGATACTGCCGCGTTTGGCCAACTTGTCGATCATGCTGATCACTTTCGGCAGAAACTCGGAGGCTTCCGTTTTCGACTTGGTGGCGCGCAAATTTTTAACCGCCGTACGAGCCGATTTCTTGTAGTAGCGGTTCTGCAGGCGACGCTTCGAGTTTTGACGAATACGCTTGAGTGCGGAACGATGGTGTGCCATATCTTACTAAAACGTTGGTGCGTGGATAAATAACTGGTCTCGGAGAAAATTGATACTCCCCTTTTTTGGGCGGGCAAAGGTAGATGTTTTTGCCAAAAAAAGAAGAAAGGACTAAAAAAAATCTTTCATCCTTTTTGCTTGCAGCTTGTTTAGGTTCCTGGCGGCTGCGGAATGGAGCCTGAATTGTTTTGCCGGCTCAATTTCGTAAAATGAAGGCAGAATCTCCTAATTTTGCCGGCTTTTTGCCTCAAAATGCCCTAGTTTTACCCAAAACACCAAGGCCCCGGCGTGGCGGCATTTGTTTTCAAAACAAATTCTCTTTTTGGTCCGGGCGGTTTGGCCAACGATAAAATCAAAGTGGAAAAGCAAGGGCAACGATTGTTCTGTTTTTTCTTTAACCATAACTACCGGCTTGGGGCCGGCGCTCGCTGTTCCCTAAGACATGAATTGCACGCGATGAAAGATTTTTCAGCCGTTTTTAACGCACACCCGCAGTACATCGAATCGCTCTACCGCAGCTGGCAAGGCGACCCGCACTCCGTAGAATCCGACTGGAGTCTTTTTTTCAAAGGCTTTGATTTTGCCCTTTCTTCGGGCAACGGCAATGGCGCCACCACCCCGGCCGGTTCCGGCGCCGAACTGGCGAAAGAATTTGCCGTGCTGGCCCTCATCCACGGCTACCGCAACCGGGGCCACATGGTGTCGACCACCAACCCCATCCGGCCCCGGAAAGACCGCCAGCCCCGGCTCGCGCTGGCCGACTACGGCCTCAGCGAAGCCGACCTGGGCCAATCCTTCGCCGCCGGCGTCGAACTGGGCATCCCCAACGCCACCCTGGGCCAGATCGTGGAGCGCCTGCAAAAAATCTACTGCGGCAACATCGGTTTCGAAACCACACATATTTACGATAAAGAACGGCTGCACTGGCTGCGCGACAAAGTGGAAGGCCGCAACCTGGCGCCCGACTACGGCTTTCCGCTGGAAAAGAAAAAACGCATCCTCCAAAAACTCAACGGCGCCGTACTGTTCGAGCAGTTTTTGCACACCAAATTTGTGGGCCAAAAACGCTTCTCGCTGGAAGGCGGCGAATCGACTATTCCGGCCATCGATGCCATCATCAATGCCGCCGTGGCCTCCGAAATTCCTGTTCGGGAAATTGTCATCGGCATGGCCCACCGCGGCCGCCTCAACATGCTGGCCAATATTCTGGGCAAAACCTACGACCAGATTTTCAGCGAATTTGAAGTAAAAAGTATCCCTGACCAGAGTTTCGGCGACGGCGACGTGAAATACCACCTGGGCTACTCCTCCCAGATCACTACCCCACAAGGCCGAGAAGCCTACCTCAAACTGCTGCCCAACCCCTCGCACCTCGAAGCCGTGGACCCCGTGGTGCTGGGCTTTTCCCGCGCCAAAGCCGATGTGTTGTACCAGTCGGAATACGACCATATTCTGCCCATCCTGATCCACGGCGACGCCGCCCTGGCCGGTCAGGGCATTGTGTACGAAATCACGCAAATGAGCCAGTTGCCCGGTTACTACACCGGCGGCACCATTCATTTTGTCATCAACAACCAGATCGGTTTTACCACCGGCTGGGACGAAGGCCGTTCCAGCACCTATTGCACCCAGGTGGCAGAAGTGGTGCAGGCGCCCGTGTTCCATGTGAACGGCGACGACCCTGAGGCCGTGGTGTTTGCGGTGGAACTGGCCACTGAATACCGCCAGCGCTTCAACTGCGACGTGTACATCGACATGGTGTGCTATCGCAAATACGGCCACAACGAAAGCGATGAGCCGCGTTTTACCCAGCCCGACATGTACGCGCTCATCGGCGAACACCCCAACCCCCGCGAGGTGTACAACAAAATACTGGTGGGCCGCGGCGACGTGGACCAGCAACTGGCCCTGGAAATGGAAAAGGATTTCCGCGCCTTCCTGCAAGACCGCCTCGACAACGTGCGCCAAAACCCCCTGCCCTACACCTACCAGGAAAACGAACTGGCCTGGCGTGCACTCACTTTTTCGCGCGAAGACGCCGATTTTCAGCATTCGCCGGAAACGGGCATGGACCGCAAAACCATCGACCGGCTGCTCCAGCACCTGCTCACCCTACCGAAAGATTTTAACCCGCTGCCGCAAATCAGCAAACTGCTCGATAGCCAGCGCAGCCTGGTGCAAGCCGGCCAGATCGACTGGGCGCTGGGCGAATTGCTGGCCTACAGTTCCATCCTGCTGGAAGGCAAAGACGTGCGGATGAGCGGCCAGGACGTCAAACGCGGCACCTTCAGCCACCGGCACTCCTGCCCGGTAGACGCCAAATCGTACGAGCGGATCAACCGGCTCGAAAACCTGGACCCCAAACAGGGCCGTTTTCTGATTTACAACTCCCTGCTGTCGGAATATGCCGTGCTCGGCTTCGAATATGGCTACGCTTATGCCAACCCCCACGCACTGGTGGTTTGGGAAGCCCAGTTCGGCGATTTTGCCAACGGCGCCTCCACCATGATCGATCAGTTTATCCTGGCCGGCGAAGCCAAATGGCGGCGCATGAACGGCCTGGTGATGCTGCTGCCGCACGGCTACGAAGGCCAGGGTCCCGAGCACTCCTCGGCCCGCCTCGAGCGCTTCCTGCAAGGCTGCGCCTGGAACAACGTGACGGTGGCCAATGTGACCTCGGCCTCCAACTTTTTCCACCTGATGCGCCGCCAATTGGCGCGCCCGTTCCGGAAACCGCTGATCGTGATGTCGCCCAAATCCACGCTGCGCCCGCCCTTCAACCTGGGCCTGATCAGCGAACTGGAAACCGGCACCCGCTTCCGCGAACTGATCGACGATGCCAAAGCCGACGCCAAAAAAGTGAAAAAACTGCTGCTGTGTACGGGCAAGGTCTACTATGACCTGCTCAAACGCCAGGAAGAGGAAAAACGCGAGGACGTGGCTATCGTGCGACTCGAACAGATCTATCCGTTCCCGAAGGATCAATTCGATGCCCTGTTGAAGAAATACAACAAAGCCAAACTGGTGTGGGTACAGGAAGAACCGGCCAATATGGGCGCCTGGGGCTTCCTGGCGCTCAACTATCCGGAATACGGCTGGGCGCGCGTCAGCCGCATGGCTACGGCGAGTCCGGCGACCGGATTTTTGAAAAAACACGAACAAGAGCAGAAGGATTTGGTGACGGCGGCTTTTGCCCGCTAACCCCCACGGCCCATGACCCGCATCCTCTTCACCCACTCCTACTTCTACCGTTTCGATCCGAAACAATGGAAAGCGCAGCAGCCCTATCCACCGTATGGAACGATCTACGCGGCGGCTTGTATGCGGGAACTGGGCTTTGAGGTGGACCTGTTCGACACCAACCTGCGCGAAAGCCCGGAGGAAATCCGGCCCGTACTGCAGGCCCTGGCGCCAAAATACCTGGTGCTGTACGACGACGGCTTCAACTACCTGACCAAAATGTGCCTCACCAACATGCGCGAGGCGGCGTTTCGGATGGCCGCGCTCGGCCAGGCACAGGGCTGTACTGTGATCGTCAACAGCAGCGACAGTACCGACCACTACGAACAATACCTGCAGGCCGGCGCCGATTTTGTGATCCTCGGCGAAGGCGAAACGACCTTGCGCGAACTGGTCCTGGCCCTCGAGTCCGGCACCGCTAATCCGGCCCATATTCCGGGCCTGGCGTTTGCCGACGGAACGGCCGATGGCCCCGTCCGGACACCCGCGCGCCCGGTGTTGCACGAACTCGACAGCCTGCCCGACCCCGCCTGGGACCTCGTCGACATGGAGGCCTACCGCAGCATCTGGCTCCAACGCCACGGCTATTTTTCACTCAACCTGGCCACAACGCGCGGCTGCCCCTACAAATGCAACTGGTGCGCCAAGCCCATCTACGGCAACCGCTACAACAGCCGAAGCCCGCAGCGCGTGGTGGCGGAAATTGAACACCTGATCCGGCAATACGGCGCGCAGCATTTCTGGATGGCCGATGATATTTTCGGGCTCAAGCCCCGCTGGGCGCAAGAATTTCGCGATCTGGTGCAGGCCCGGGGCCTCCGGTTTTCGTACAACATCCAGAGCCGGGTCGATCTGTTGCTCAAAGAAGACACCATCGACGCGCTGGTAGCCAGCGGCTTGAAGCAAGCCTGGGTGGGCGCCGAGAGCGGTTCGCAGAAGATCCTGGATGCCATGGATAAGGGTACGCAGGTGGCGGAAATCCGGGAGGCCACCCGCCTCTTGCAGCGCAAAGGCGTGGAAGTTTGTTTTTTTCTCCAGTTTGGGTACCTGGGCGAAACCCGCGAAGACATCGAAAAAACCATCGCCCTGGTGGAAGAACTGCTGCCACACGATATCGGCGTGTCGGTGAGCTACCCCTTGCCGGGCACTTTGTTTTATGAAAAAGTAAAAAACCTGCTGGGCGAAAAACAAAACTGGACGGACTCCGACGACCTGGCCACCATGTACCCGGCCACCTATCCGCCCGCGTTTTACCGCCGCCTGCACCGGCTCGTACACAAACGTTTCCGCCTCCGCCAGGGTATCGCCGAGTGGCGCGAGCGGCCCAAGGGCCGGCCTATCCACTGGCGGCGGGTATGGCTTACCCTGTACTACGCCCCGGCGGCCCTCCTCGATACCTGGCGACTCAAACGCCTGGCTACACCGCTCCACTAAGCCTCGTGCCCGCTATGGCCCAGCCTCCATTCGACGCCGTTGCCGATGCTTACGATCGGCAGTTTACCCATACGGAAGTAGGCCGCCGCCAACGCAACATCGTGCTGGCCTGTCTCGAAACACTGCTCCGGCCCGGCGACGAGGTGCTCGAACTCAATGGCGGAACGGGCGAAGACGCCCTGTGGCTGGCCCGCCAGGGCTGCCGGGTGCTGAGCACTGACCTCTCGCCCGGCATGGTGGCCGTAGCCGCCGCCAAAGCCCAACAGGCCGGACTGACACATCAAATTCAAACACAGGTACTGGACATGCGCCAATTGGCGCCGGCAGCGGTGGGTGGCCCATTCGACCTGATTTTGTCCGATTTCGGGGGGCTCAACTGCCTGTCGCCGGCCGAACTGCAACAACTGAACGGGGTCTTGCCGGCGCTGCTAAAGCCCGGCGGTTTGTTGGTGGCGGTGGTGATGGGTCGGTTTTGTTGGTGGGAGTCGCTTTATTTTTTTGCCAAAGGAAAATTCCGCACCGCGTTGCGCCGCCAGTCGAAAATGGCGGTACCGGCCCGCCTGAATGCGGACCAGAACGTGGACACCTGGTATTATTCGCCGGCGGAAACCTGCCGGCTGTTTGCCGGGCTGGAGCCACAGGACATCCAGCCGGTAGGGTTTTGGCTGCCGCCCTCGTACCTCGATCCCTGGTTTGCGCGCCGCCGGGGCTGGCTAAACCTGTTGGACCGGCTGGAAAAAAAATGCCGCAGCAGGCACTGGGCCCGCGCGGCAGATCATTTTTTGATCGTTTTTAAAAACAACAGGGGCTGAACGGACCGGCTTGTGGGCTACTGTTGGTCCTGCTGGTTGTTGTTCTCCTTGGGTTTTTCTTCCTGGCGGCGACCAAAGAGCCGGTCGAACAGGCCTCGTTTCTGGTTGGGGTCTCCGTCTTCCGGATTTTCCGGATCGCCGTTTTGTTCGAAGTATTTGTCGGCTGTTTCTTTCAAATATTTGAAACCATTGGAGCGGAGCGAGTCGCGGATGGTGGTATCGGCCAACAGCATCTGGAGCGTGTCGGGCGAAATGGCGATGCGCAGGGGGCAGCCAAACTGGGCGAGCACTTCGGGTTTGGGCTCTGGGAAACGCGCCTGGTACATTTTGACAAACTGGCGGTCGTTGGCCATTTTGTGCCAAAACCAGGCCACGATGGGCAAGGCCATGGACGAGCCCTGGCCCAGGCTCATGGAGCGGAAGCGCACCGCCGGGCTTTCGGCGCCCACCCAGGCGCCGGTGACGAGGTCGGGGTTGTAGCAAACGAACCAGCCGTCGGCCTGGTTTTGGGTGGTACCGGTTTTGCCGGCAAACTCGCCCTGGTAGAGGCCAAAGCCGTAGCGCATGCGGGCGCCGGTGCCCGAGTTGATGACCGATTGCAGCATTCGGGTCATCGTGGCTGCCTGGTTGGGGCTGAGGGCTTGTTCTTTGGGTGTGGGGTTTTTGGCCTGCTCGTCCTGGTAGTCGTACATTTTTTCGCCTTTCCGGGTCGTTACGCGCAGCACCACCACGGGATCGGGGCGCACGCCCTGGTTGGCCATGGTGCCGTACACTTTCACCATATCGTACAGGGAGATATCGGCGGCGCCGAGGCTGATCCCGAATTCGCGGGGCAGCGTGGAGGTGACGCCCATTTTCCGCGCCAGTTGGATGGTGTTTTCGATGCCGACTTTTTCGATCAGTTGAGCGGCGACTACGTTGACGGAGTAGGTGAGGCCGCCCAGCACGGAGTACCAGCCGCCATAGGTTTCATCGGAGTTGTGGGGTTCCCAGTCCACAATTTTTACGATCTGGTTGGGGATATAGCTACAGGGCCGGATCGAATCCTGCAGGGCTGCGGCATACACAATGGGCTTGAACGTAGAGCCTACCTGACGGGAGCTCTTGATGTGGTCGTATTTGAAATACTTGAAATTGGTGCCGCCTACCCAGGCCCGTACATAGCCGTTGTGGTGGTCCATGGCCATAAATCCGCAGTTGAGCAGACAAAAATAATAGCGCACGCTATCGATGGGGCTCATGGTGGTATCGGTTTCCGGCCCGCCTTTTTCCCAGGAGAAAATAGTCATGCGGGTGGGTTTTTCGAAATTGGCCAGGATCTCCTCTTTGCTGAGGCCTGCTTCTTCGAGGCTGCTCCAGCGGTCACTGCGGCGCAGTTGTTCGTCGATCCATTTGTCGTCGCCCCAGGGTTTTTCCTTTTTATAGTTTTTCCAGTGCGTGTCAAATTGTTCTTGCAGCGATTGCATTTGTTTGTGCACGGCCTCTTCGGCGTATTGCTGCATTTTACTGTGGAGCGTGGTGTATACTTTCAGCCCGTCGGTGTAGAGGTTGTAGGAGGAGCCGTCCTCTTTGGTCAGGTCTTTGAGCAACTTGGGCATGATGTCGGTCCGCAGGTATTCCCGGAAATAGGCGGCTACGCCATCGTTGTTGCCATCCCGGCTGTAGCGTTTGGCGCCCACCGGCTTTTTGATCAGTTCTTCGTACTGTTTTTGATTGACCCGGCCATTTTCGATCATTTTCCGCACCTGGTCCATGCCGGCTTCGGTGCTGTGTACAGAGACCTGGAACGAGCTGTTTTTGACCATTTGCAGCAACACGAGGTTGCGGCGTTTGAAGGCGTTGTCGGGGTTGCGCACCGGGTCCAGGGCGGTAGAAGCCTTGAGCATACCGATCAGCGTGGCGGCCTGGTCGGGGCTGAGGTCTTTGGGTTTTTTGTTGAAAAAATGCCGGGAGGCCACACTGATGCCGAAACGATCGCCCCCGAAGGGCACGGTATTGAGGTATAAATTCAGGAGATCGGCTTTGGTATAAATGCGTTCCAGGCGCACGGAAATGAAGTTTTCCCGTATTTTATTGATAACAATGCTGAGGCCTGGTATGCGGTAGTTTTTCCGGGGGTAGAGGTTTTTGGCCAATTGTTGGCTGAGGGTGGAACCGCCGCCCAGCGATTCGTGGCGGGCCACTACGCCGTAGAGTACCCGAAACCAGCTTTGGAGGTCAATGCCGCTGTGGTCGAAAAACCGTTTGTCCTCCGTAGCCAGCAGTGCAGTGACCACATAGGGTGAGATTTTGTCGAGGGTGATGGTCGTGCGGTTTTCGATGTAAAAACGGCCGATCAGCACACTGTCGGCGGTATAAATTTCAGTGGCGTTGGCTGATTCAATATTTTTCAGTTCCTCGCTGCTGGGCAGGGCGCCAAACACGCCCACCCACACGCTGAGCACCAGCGCCAGCACGGCATACAAGCCCCACCAAAAAAGTTTGCCAACAATGGCGCCTACGGTACCCAGGCTCGGGTTGCGCGCCGTAAAGGCGGCCCAGAAACGGCGTGGACCGGCCGTCAGGCGTGCCCAGCCGGAGCGGATCGGCTCCAGCACCGGCTGGAGGGGCGAAAGCAAGGCCACCCAAAGCGAATGCAGGGGTGTAGTGACTGCACTCGTCCAGCGGCGGACCGTTTGGACGTACGGGTGTTGTAAAAAAGACGAAAATAAATTTCGCATGATGTGTGGAGGTCCTGTTTGTGGCGTCGTCCGGCAAGCGGTTACGGCGTCGAGGGGGGCTGCCGGGAGGAAGTATGACCTGCGTTGCGCAAATTTTATATTTGACAATCAACGGCTTGGATAAGGACATAGAGCTCGCCTGGCCGGGCAACCAGTTGGATGAATGCGCGCTGGCGCACAAAAACGCACGAAGGTAGTAAATATTGGCTTCGGATGTACGGGGGCCGGCCAATACAAAGGGCCACAACAGAGGCCTTTTGCAGGCCTGGCGGCAAAAAATACAAGGGGTTCTTACATGCGGTATTTGACTTCCGGTTCGGCAGCCGGTGGCGTCTCCCGGGCGCTTTCGAAAATATCGCTGTCGACGGCTGGGCGTGATGCGGCCGGGGCCGCAAACAAGGGGCAAACCTTGGGACTGTCGAACCAGTCGATCAGTGCCTCGACGCTGAATTGGGGCGCGTTTTTTTCGTCGTAGGCCTCCAGGTCTTTGAGTCCCAGCACGTCGGCGCCGATATATTGTCCCAACTGGTAGTAGGATTCCCACTGGATCGGGTCAAAAAACTGGTCGCTGGTAGATTCGTGCGGGAAATCCGGGTGGTAAATTTTGTACTTGTAGGTACCGTATTTCAGGTCTTCGGACTTTTCCAGGTGGGGCTTACCGGTGGGTGCGGTGACCGAGGATTTTACATAAATAAAAGTGCCTACTTTCTTCGGCTCGTCGAAGTTGACGATTTCATTGCGTTCTTCCTGGGTCGCTGGGTCGATAATCTTTTGGTCTTCCCACCATTGCAGCACATCGGCGATGGCAAAGCGCTGTTTGGAATACACCTGCGAGGGCCGTGGCCGGATCAGGTCTTCGGGCTGCTGGTCGTCGCGAAAGCGGATTTCGAGGCCCAGTTCGTTGCGGACGCGGATGAGCATATTGTTGAGGTCGGCGAAGGTGTATGCCCGGTCTTCGCCGGCGTCCACAGCAATAATCAGCCGGCAGCCGCGGCGCAGGAGTTCGTACACGCCCAGGTTTTCGATATGGCCGCCGTCCGAAATGTTCACCATCGTGTTGTTGGTGCCGATACGGCCCAGCAGCTCTCTGAAAAAATAGATGGGCCACCACACCATCGAATAGGCTTTGGTAAGTACGAGTGGGTTGGAGACCCAGAAGCCCAGGCGAGCGTTGAAAAGGGTCATCAGCACACTCAACATCTTGTTGGAATACACACCCAGGCCGGGGTTGACGGCTGCCGCCGAAATGGTGACGGCGGCGGGCAGTGTCATGGAGCGGTAATCGTCATAAAACGAGGTGGGCACGTAGCCGGTCAGTTTGGAGCCGCAAAACAAAGGGCTAAGCAGGAAATAATCGCTGGCCTTGGCGCCTTTGAATTTTTCGTCGCCGCCTGGATTTTGGAGGTTCAGGCAGGTATTGATGAGCGGATAGGGCGCCAGGTATTGCTTGAGCTCGGAGGAATTGGCATCGAACAGGTCTTTCAGTGGGATGTTGCGGCGGTGCGAATTGAAGCGCAGGTAGAGGTCGGACAGTTGTTTGCGGTAGTAGCGGTGAAAACTGATGGCGTTGGGGTTGATGTAAAAGCCCAGTACAAACAGGATAGTCATTTTCAGCAAAGCGTCGAGCAATTCGGGGGTCTCACTTTGGTAGCCGCGCAAATCGGTCAGCATGATCCAGGCATACATGGCCAGTACCAGCACAATCAGTACTGACTCAACCCAGTTGAACAGTTTGGACACGCTGAGGCTAAAATTGAGCATTACATTGGTAATAAAGTGCACCACAAATACCGCTCCTGCTCCATACAACACCCAAGTGGCAATTTGTGCTGCCGGCAAGCCCACATCGGCAAACGGGTTGGAGCCCAACAGGCTGGCCAGGATACCATAGGCATAGTACAAAATGCCGCCAATAATCAGCGGGCTCATAATGCTCATGCACCAGCTGACAAAAAAAGCCAGGGCCAGCAGAAAGGTATTGCCGATCTTCCAGAACCCTTGTCCGGGAGCCAGGTATTCGCCGTGCTGGCGCATGGCTTCGGCGTGTTCTTCGGTAAACAGCTGTTCCAGGCTTTCTGTTTCTTTTACCGTGGCCTGGATGTAGGCGTGGGTATAGCCGCCGCCCGACACCGTGCTCAGGTAATCTGCTTTTTTTAAAATCCCGAACCGGTTCAGGGTTTTCAAAAAACCCATGTTGATCGTCGCCGAACGGATGCCGCCGCCCGACAGCGCCAGGCCAAACCAGTTTTCCTGTTCCGGCGTTCCATGTTCCTGTTGTAGTTTTTGCCGCCGGAGCCGGAGCATTTCTTTTTCCCGAAGGATCACGTCGCGAAAGGATTGTGTTGCCATTTTGATGAATGTGGCCAATTGTTTTGAATGTGGCCAATTTATTTTTAATGTGGCCAATGTGGGGAAATGTGGCCAATGTGGGGAAATGTGGCCAATGTGATCAATTGGTTTGAATGGGGGTGATGGGTGGAATGGAGGTCTTTGAGGCAGATTGGCGAAGATATGGTGTCGGGTTCTTTATTTTCAGGGTTTGCATGGCAGCACACGGAAGCTGTTCTGAAACAATATTCGAGCCACAGATAATTTGGTAACCCCTGCGATTTTCGCCACGGATGCTGTTGTTCATATTAATTGCAGGAATTGTGCGCTGTTTCTCCCGGAGTTTCCCAATTTTGTCGCAAAATAATACAAAATATTCTCCCCTCTCTCCCCCCCAATCCCATCAACCCCACAAAAAAACAATTGGCCACATTGACCACATTCCCCCACATTGGCCACATTCAAAACAATTGGCCACATTAAAAATTATTTGGCTACATTAAAAAATTATGCAAGTAGTTGTATTCGGCAAACAGTACAAGGACAAGGACCTGCCTGCCATTCAGGAGTTATTCGATACCCTGAGCGCCGAAGGCGTGACGACCTATGTGTATACGCCGTATTTGAAGGACTTAGAAGGCAAAGTGCATTTTTCGGGCCCTTATGCGGCGTTTGATGGGTACCGCGATTTTCATGTGCACCGGATCGATTTTGTGATTGTCCTGGGTGGCGACGGTACCATGCTCAATGCCGTGACCCTCGTGCGCGACGCCGGGGTGCCCATGCTGGGCATCAACCTGGGCCGCCTGGGTTTCCTGGCCAGCATCGACAAACACCTGATCGCCGACTCGATCGGCAAACTCCTCAAGGGCCAGTATAATATCGTGGAACGCGCCATGCTCTACCTGGAAAGTTCGCCGCCGCTGTTTGGCGAGATCCCGTTTGCGCTGAACGATTGCACCCTGCTCAAGCGCGATACCTCGTCCATGATCACCATCCATACCTTTCTCAACGGCGATTACCTCAATTCCTATTGGGCCGACGGCATTATCATCGCCACGCCCACGGGCAGTACAGCCTATTCCCTGAGCTGCGGCGGCCCCATTGTGCTGCCCAATTCCGGCAACTTCGTCATCACGCCCGTAGCGCCGCACAACCTCAACCTGCGCCCCATCGTACTCTCCGACCAATCCGTCATTTCTTTTGAAATAGAAGGCCGCGCCGACAATTTTATCTGCACGCTCGACTCCCGCTTCGAACTCATCACCGCCCTGCACCAACTAGCCGTCCGGCGCAACGACTTCAACGTCCGGCTGGTGCAACTGCAAGAACTCACCTTTCTCCAAACCCTGCGGGAAAAACTCACCTGGGGCGCCGATATGCGCAACTAGTGCCGCTCACTTGGGCTTAGCGCCCATATCCTCAATCGTCAGCCCCAATGCCCGGATGCCCGGCAATGGGTCGCGGCGGGTGAATTGTTCCAGGCCGATGAAGTATTGACCCGGCTGGTCAAAAAACGCGTTTTCCTGCAACAGAATCTGGTACGTGCAGGTATGGCTCGAGCATTTGCCCTGTGGCGTGCCCTGGGCATCGAAAAAATCAAAGGAGCGCTGTTTGCTCAGGCGCTTCCCATCGGGAAAAACGGTGTGCAAGCGGACGTATATATTTTGCGTGGCAAACGTATCGGCGTACTCAAAATCGAGGTACAAATTGTAGGTGTGCGAGGTGTCGGCAATCGCAAACCGGAATGCCGCTGTGTCGCCGTAGGCCCACAAACCCTGCGCGATTTCTTTTTTTTCCTGAAAAAAATAAGACTTCCCACAAGAGGGCCACAGCAGCAGCAGGGCGGGCAAAAACAGTATCCAAAGGGATTTGAGCATATGCAAATTCATCTTTTTTCGCACACAATGACAAACGCCGGTGGAATATTGATCGGGATAAAATCGACGGTAGTATTGCCAAAAACGCGTTTGTAAAACTGAATCAAAAGAGGAGAATAGTGAAATTGAATGAACAGACCACCGGTGCGCAGCCATTTCCGGCACTCGGTAGTGATGCTAATGGCCAGCGATTCGGGAAGCATGACAAAAGGAATACCCGAAACAATGTAATCGACCGAGGCAATCCCGCGCTCTTGCAGGTGGCGGCCCAGGTGTTCGGCCGAGTCGTGAATGAGCGTCAGCCGGGGGTCATCAAAAGCGCCTTTTAATTTTTCAATAAACACTTCGTTGATCTCAAAAACCAGCACCTGCGCATCCGGCTTCAAACGCTCGAGGATGTGCCGGGTAATGGCGCCGTCGCCAGGGCCCAATTCCACCACCACCCGAGCTTTCTCGGGTATGATTTTGCCGGCAATACGCCGGCACAAGAAACGCGAACTCCGGGCCACACTGCCCGTTGTTTTCAGGTTTCGGATACTTTCACGGAGAAAATGGAGGCGTTGATTCAAGGTATCAGTTTTTGACAAACGCTGCAAGGTCGGGATACTTTTTCAGCAGTCCTACCGCTTCGGCCCGGGAAATCCGGATACCTTCCACATAGGCGACAATACTCGCATCAGTGAAGTCCTGGGCTTGTAATTCGCGGCGCAAGGCCACGGCATCGCTGAATTTCCGGAACCCGCCCGCCGAATACCGGTACGAACCCGATCCCGGCTGGCATTCGATCATCAGGTCGTTGAACATCCCCAACGCATCATTGGTCAGGATCTGCCGTGTCGTCACCGCTTCCACTTTGTAGCTCAGACCCGAAAAGCGTTCCCGCGCCGGAATGGCGCCGCGAATGGCCATGTCCTCGGGCGTAATGTCGGCCCTGTGGCTGAGTTCAAGGGGCAATGCGCCGTCGGGCACGGCCAGCGTGAGCTCGATCCGGCGGTTGAGCCGCTGCCCCAGGGGGTTGGGTTGGATACCCAGGGCATTGCTGGCAACCGGGTACGCCGACCCAAAACTCTTCAGCCAGATCCGGCTGGCTGCCACCCCGCGCTCGGTCAGGGCCTTGCCAACGATTTCGGCGCGTTTGATCCCGTAGTACAAATCGAACTTAGCCGGCCCCGTTTCGTCGGTGTGCGCGTACACCAACACGCTGGTTTCGGGGTACTGGCGCGCCAACCGCGCCAGTACGTTGATGGTTTTTACATTGTCGGCACCCAGCACATCTCGGTCCGAGGCGTAGTACAGCACCGGCAATTCCGCCTTTTCGATCGCGCGGGCAGTTGCCTGGCCGGTTTTGCCGGCTGCCGCCCGGGCGCGTTTGCCGGCATCGGTAAACAGGAAGCGCTCGGGACTGAGTTGTTCGGCCTGCTCTTGTTTGAAATAGGCGACATACAGGTCGCGCTGCCCGCGGCTGTCCATCCGGTCCGACGAAAAATAGGCCGTCAGGCCATCCACCGCCAGGCGGAAAAACGCATCGTCGCCGGGCGAGTTGAGGGGTTTGCCCATATGGACGGGCGCCGACCAGCTTTGTTGGGCTTCGTCAAATACCGATTTAAAAACGTCAAAGCCGCCGATACTCTCCGTGCGGTTGCTGCTGAAATAGAGCGTACGGCCGTCGCGGGCCAGAAAAGGGGTCGTTTCGTCGTAGGGCGAGTTTAGGGCAGGGCCGCCGAGGTGCTGAGGCGCCGTCCAGCCGCTGTCGCTTCGGGTGGCGTAGTAGAGGTCGAGGCCACCTTGCCCACCGCTGCGGCGGCTGGCAAAGAGCAGCAGGGTGTCGTTGACCAAAAAAGGCGCCTGATCGCCGTCCTGCGCTTGCATGGGTGTTGAAAAAGCAGGGGGCGACACGGCATATTCGTCTTTTCGGCCGGCGGTATCGGCAAAGATTTCGCCGCTGAACAGGGTAAAGCCCCGGGAAAAATAGAGAATCTGGCCATCGCTGCTAAAATCGAGGGCCACCTCGAAGCGCGGGGTATTGAGCAAATCGCCCAGGAGGCTGGCGTAGTTCCAGCCGCTGTTGGTTTGGTCGGTAAAAAACATATCGCTGCACCAGTGTCCGGTGGCGGGGTCTTCGTAGCCCTGGTCGTTGCGCATGCCGCCGGCGCAGTTCTCGCGGGCAGCCGAGAAATAGAGGCGCCCGGGGTGGTTGACGGAGGGCAGGGGCGCAAACTCGTCGCCGGGACTGTTGACCCGGTCGCCCAGGTTTTCCACCAGGGCCACGGCCTCGTTGTTGCGGGCCCCCAGGCCGCTGACGCAGCGCCGGATATTATCGAGCACATTGGCGCGCAAGGGGTGTTTTTCGGTGGCTACGCGCAAAAAGCCTTTGTACGCGCCAATGGCCCGCTCAAACTCCTGCTGCCCGTGGAGGGTGCGGGCCAGGTGGTAGTGTAGCTCCGGATCGGCATTTTTGGGGTCTTTTTGCAGCACGAATTCCAGGTATTGGCGTGCTTTGTCGGCCTGGTGCAAGTGGTAGGCACAGATACCCAGTTGGGTGAGTACCTTGAGGTCGCCGGGTTTGTCCTGCTGGTATTGACTGAGTGCGGCCTGGGCTTCGGCCCATTGGCGGTTGGCAAATTGTTTTTCGCCGAGGCGCCGGAAATCGGTTGCTTTTTGCGCCTGCAGGGCGGAAAGGGTGAGCAACCCAAGAAATAGCAAAAATGCGGTTCGGAACCGGATCATCGTTGTGGGTTTGATCTGAAACTCGGTATGCCGGTTTGGCGGGGCAAAAGTACCGATTTTTTAGGCAGGCGTTTTTTTTTGGACGAACCGACCGATTTTCTCCGGTACTCAACTTTGGAGAAACGCATTTCGTTCGCAACAATTTCCCCAACTTTGCGTCCTTATTGCGTTTTTTGAATCATTTGTGTTTTCCAAATCTCTCGATGCCCAATTTATCTTTTCAATATCCGGCCTGGTTTCTGATTTTGTGCGCTGCGCTGGGCCTGGGCTATGCCCTGCTGCTGTACTACCGCGACACTACGTTTCGCGAACAAGCGCCCACCCTCAACCGCTGGCTGGGGCTCATGCGCTTCCTGGTCGTGACGATCATCAGCGCCCTGCTCCTGTCGCCCTTGCTGAAAAGTATCCGGACCGAAACCAAAAAACCGGTGGTGGTACTGGCGCAGGACGTTTCCGAAAGCGTGGGCGCAGCCCTGCAAGGCCAGGCGCTGGACCAGTACAAACAAAACTGGCAGGCGCTGCGCGAGGGCTTGTCTGAACAATACGAAGTACACGAACTCGCTTTTGGCGACGAGGTGCGCGAAGGCCTGGATTTTAAATTTGAAGACAAGGTGAGCAACCTCTCGCAGGCCCTGCGCGAGGTGTACGACCGCTACGGCGCCCAAAACCTCGGCGCGGTCATCCTGGCCTCCGACGGTATTTACAACGAAGGCAGCAACCCCGCTTACTCCGGCGCTCAAATTGCCGCTCCGGTGTACACCGTGGCGCTCGGCGACACGAATTTTAAAAAGGATTTGCTGGTGAAACGGGTGTTTCACAACAAAATCGCCTACCTCGGCGACAAGTTTTCCGTTCAGATTGATATGGCGGCAGCCAATTGCAGCGGCGCCCAAACCGTGCTCAACATCAGCAAAGTGGAGGGCGACAAAGTAACCACGCTGCAAACCTTTCCGGTCAACATCAACGGCAACGATTTTTTTAGCACCAAGGAAGTCCTGCTCGAAGCCGACCGGCCCGGCGTGGCACAGTACCGGATCAGCCTGGCCAAAATAAACGGCGAGGCCACCACCCTGAACAACAGCCGGGAAATTTTTGTGGATGTGCTGGATGCCCGCCAGAAAATCCTGCTGCTGGCCAACGCCCCCCACCCCGACCTCTCCGCCTTGCGCCAGACGCTGGAAGGCAACAAAAACTACCAGGTCGCCATTGCCTACATCACCGACCCGGGCCTCGACGTCAGCAAGTTCGATTTTGTGGTGCTGCACAACCTGCCCTCGGCCAACAACGATATTTCCGGCCTGCTCACCACGCTGAACAACCGCAGTATCCCGCGCCTGTATATCGCCGGCATGCAAACCGACTACGGCGCCCTCGCCCGCAGCCAGAGTTTGGTGAGCGTGCAAAGCAACGCGCAGCAAAGCGACGATGTTCAGGGCGTAGTGTCCGCCAATTTCGCGGCCTTCACCCTCGATCCCGAACTGGTTGAGCAACTGCCCAGCTTCAACCCGCTGACGAGTGCTTTCGGCAATTTCTCCGCCACGCCGCAGGCGCAGGTCTTGCTCTGGAAACGCATCGGAAAAGTAAATACCGAGCAACCCCTGCTCGCCATTGGCGAAATCAATGGTATCAAAAACGGCGTACTGCTGGGCGAAGGCCTGTGGAAATGGCGCTTGTTCGACTATTTGCAGCACAGCAACCATGCGATTTTTGAAGAACTGGTGGGCAAAACCGTGCAGTACCTGACGCTGAAGGAAGACAAACGCAAGTTTCGCGTAACGCTCGATCAGAATATTTTTAATGAAAACGAACAGGTCGTGTTCGGGGCCGAACTTTACAACGACAACTACGAACTCACCAACGAGTCGGATGTGGCCATGTCGATCCGGAACACGAGCGGCAAGGAGTTTTTGTTTACGTTCAACAAACAAGGGAAAGCCTACGCGCTGAATGCCGGTATTTTGCCGGTCGGCAACTATACCTTCCGGGCCAGCACCAATTTTAATGCACAAAACCTGGTGTACGAAGGCCGCTTCAGCGTGCAACCGATCCAACTGGAGTTGTTCGAGACCACGGCCAACCACGCCGTTTTGCGCCAACTCAGCCGCCAATAGGCCGGTGAAATGGTGCAAGCAGCCGACTTGGCCAGCATTGTGGAGAAGATAAAAACTAAAGAAACGGTGAAGCCGGTCATTTACCAGAGCACCCACACCAACCCCTTGATCAATTTGAAGTGGATCTTTCTGTTGTTGGCCACCCTGTTGGCTGCGGAGTGGTTTTTGCGGCGTTATTTCGGGGCGTACTAACTGAGGCTAAGAGTAGCCTTGAAAAAACAAGAAGCAGCCCGAAGGGATATCCCGCGGGCTGCTTCTTGTTTTTTTAAGGACAAAAACGGACTAGCGCTTCTCGACTTTCTGTGTCTTCAGGACTTCGCGTTTGCGGTCCTGAATTTGTACCAGGTACATGCCTTTAGGCAGGTCGGCTACAAAGAGGGATTCCCCTTTTACGAACTCAAAGTCTTTCACTTTTTTGCCAACGAGGTTGAATACAGCGATGTATCCAACGGCGTCATTATTGTCTTTTACAGAAATATATTCCGTAGTCGGGTTGGGGTACACCGAGAGGTCTGCTTTTGTGGAATTTTGGGCTTGCAACACCACACCAAGGAGCAGGAAAAAAAGAAAGGGTAAGAAATGTTTCATCGGCAATTTAATTTGATCCGAAAAGTATGCACAATAAATGCTGTGCGCAACGATTGGTTCTCGATTTTGAAAATAATTAACTACTCAGACACAATAATTTTGCAAAGGGCTGCACACGGCGGCGAATTTAGTTCAGGTTTTTTCAGTGTTATCGCTCGTCCGGCGCATGTTCCGGGTTTCGCGAAATCCCTCCAGCAAATCGTGGTAGCGCATGTTGAGGTGGCTGGCTGTCAAAATAAGTTGGGTGACACTCACCGTACGGACGCGCCCGGCCCGGTTCATAACATAATCGTTTTCGGGGTCGCCAATGCTGCCTGTGTGGTGTAATTGTTGAATGGCTGCTGGCAGCCGGGGCCCGGCTGCCAGCAGCTGGGCTTGCCGCTTGTCCAGCCATTGGCGGAAGAGCTGTTCGCGGCGCTCCTGCATGGGCGGCGGGTATAGGGTAGCCGAGCACCAGAAGTGCGACTGGCCGGGCGGCAGGTCTTTGCGGTGGCGCGCGGCGCCGTCCCAGCGAAACTCGGTGACTTGCCCGGGCTGGAAAAATAGAAACGTGAAAGGTTCGATGCCGTCGAGTTCGTAGCGCTCAAAAAATGCATCCGGGTCGGTCCAGTCGAAAAATTCGAGGAGTACCAGGCCGCGGCTTTTGCGGTAGGGCGGCTGGTGGGCATGCTTGAGGAAAGCGCCGTTGAGCAGGCAGGCGGTTTGGCCGCTGCGGGAGCAAGCGATCCAGGTGCCGCCGGCTTTGGTATCTTTTGGAAAAAGCAGGGTGTTGCGGCCTCGTTGTTCGAGCGACAGTTGTTGGGGCGAGCGTGCCGGCGCCTCGTCGCGGTTGTGCGTCAGGATGAACCCGTCGCGGTACGGAAGGTAGGTGACGGTACACATGGGCCGGGGAGGAAAATCCCTACTTCATTCTTTTGTACATGGCCTGGTTGCGCAGCCCGAGCCGTTGGAAAAAATGGTTGAAAGACACCCGCAGCACACCCAGTCCGTATTTCATGCTCCGGCGGAAATTGATGCTGGAGGCTTCTTCAAAATACTTGGTCGGGCAGGTGACTTCGCCGATATCGAAGCCGGCATACACGATTTGGGAGAGCATTTCATTGTCAAACACAAAATCGTCGGAATTTTGGTTGAAATTGATGGTCTCCAATACTTCGCGGTTAAACGCCCGGTAGCCGGTGTGGTATTCCGAGAGTTTGTAGTGGATGAGGGTGTTTTGGGCAAAGGTGAGGAAGCGGTTGGCGATGTATTTGTACAGGGGCATGCCTCCTTTTCGGGCGCCCATGCCCAGGATCCGCGAGCCCAGTACCACCGGATACAGGTCCTCTCCGATGATATTGACCATCGAGGGGATGAGTTTGGGGGTGTACTGGTAGTCGGGGTGGAGCATGATGACGATATCGCCGCCCAATTCGAGGGCTTTGTTGTAGAGGGTTTTCTGGTTGCCGCCATAGCCTTTGTTTTGCTCGTGTACGAGCACGTGCCGGATGCCCAAATGGCGGGCCAGGTCGGCGGTATTGTCGCGGCTATGGTCGTCGCACAGGATCACCTCATCTACCAGGTCGAAGGGTATTTCACGATAGGTTTTTTCCAGTGTTTTAGCGGCATTGTAAGCCGGCAGCACGACAACTACTTTTTTCCCGTTGTACATAAAATTGAACGCTTTGGCAGCCCGGCACCCCGGCGGAGACAAGGCAGTTGAACTACCGCTTGGCTCCACCGGGTTGCCGGGCTGTTTTACGACCGGAGGTGGCTGGGCGCAGCGCAGCGTCCGGTAGAGGGTGGTGGATCGGTTTTACTCGGCTTTGGTTTCGGGTTGTTCCGGCGTGGCGGGCTCCGGCGTGGCCTCGGCGGCCTCAGCCGCTGCTTCCAGGCGGGCTTCTTCGAAAATGCCTTTTTCCTGGAGAAAATGAAACCACTTCAGGCATTTTTTGATATCGTTGAGGTGCACCCGGTCGCGGTCGTGTTCCGGCAGGATTTGGTCAAAATACTGCCGAAGTTCCGGGCCGGTGGCATTGGGCGACACCGGCGGCAAGGCTTCCAGTTGGTCCAGCATTTTCTGAAACACATCGGTCAGGGGCACGGTTCCTTCTTCGGTATCGGTATAGATGGCGACCGTACCCAAGGGGGTAACCTGGTTTTGGCGGACCGGCACAAAACGCGTGCGGCCTTCCTGGCGGTCCTCGATAATCAATCCGTTGCTGCGGGTCGTCACCAGTTTATGTACGCCGGGGATGCCGGCGATCACAAGAAATTTTTCTAAGTTCATGTTGTTAGCGTTATGCGGTAAAAAAGCGCTGGGTTGATGCGACAACCGGGCTTACACCGTCATGATTTCTTTTTCTTTTGCGCCGACTATTTTTTCTACCTGCTCGACGTATTTGTTGACGAGGTCCTGCAACTCCGTTTCTTTGCGTTTGCCCATGTCTTCGGGCAGGCCATCTTTGACTGCTTTTTTCAGGTGATCGAGGGCTTTGTGCCGGGCGGTACGCACCCCAACTTTGCTTTCCTCGCCGGCGTGTTTGGCTTTTTTCACCAGCTCTTTGCGGCGCTCTTCGGTGAGCGGCGGGATCGACAGGCGAATCACCTCGCCATCGTTGGACGGCGTAATGCCAATGTTGGAGTTGATGATGATCCGCTCGATGGGGCCAAGCATATTCCTTTCCCAGGGCTGGATAATAATCGTACGGGCATCGGATACCTGGATATTGGCCACTTGCCCGATGGGCGTGGGCTGGCCGTAGTAGTCCACCTGAAAATCCTGCACGATGGCAGTTGAGGCTTTGCCGGTGCGAACTTTAGTCAATTCGTGATCGAGGTGTTCGAGCGCTTTGTCCATGTGCGCCTGCGCTTCGGCCATAATTTTACTGACGTCTTCCATAACAATATGGTTAGTACTCAAAGAAACCCGGGGAACGGGCGTGGTTAGCGCCGCAAATTTCACAAGTTTTCTGTGTTTTCGGGTACAGATGTTCTGAAAATGTGAAGATACCTGACATTCAGGCGCTTGAAATATGAACTAAGGCCTATGCATTTGTGAAATGTGCGTACCTTTTCGCAGTAAATTGTTTGAAAACACAAGACAACCACCACCGCGAAGCCGCACGCCTTTCCATGCCGGAATTACAGGAAATAAAACGCACATTGACCCGGATCGAGAAACTGGAGCACGAGGTCAACCTGAAACAGCTGCAGATCAACAGCCTGTTGGCTATCACGCAGGCCATTAACGAAAATGTGTCGGCGGAGGGTTTGTTCAATATGTACAACTCCTTCCTCCGCTGGGAAATTGGTATCCGGAAAATGGCGTTGTTTTTCAAGGAAACCGGCGAGTGGGAGTGCAAAACCGCCTTGGGTGTGGAAACCGGGCTGCTCGGGCACGATATCAACGCCGAATTGTCTAAATACCGCTCCACTCGTGGGCTCGAAAACGCCGAACACCCGCTCATCAGCGAATTTGACCTGGTCATCCCGGTCATGCACAAAGACGAGCCGATTGCCTACGCATTTATCGGCGGATTTGTGGACGAAGACGACGTGTACAACAAGGTGCAGTTTGTCACCACGATCACCAACGTGATCGCCGTGGCCATCGAAAACAAACGCCTGTTCAAAACACAACTTCGCCAGGAAGTGCTCAACCGGGAGGTCGAACTGGCTGCCGAAATCCAGCGCACGCTGGTACCCTCGCGGCTGCCCTCTGGCGCCAATTACCAGTTGTCGAGTATTTACAAACCCCACTTTGCCGTTGGAGGCGACTACTACGATGTCGTGGAGTTTCCCGATGGCAATATCGCGTTTTGCATTGCCGATATCACGGGCAAAGGCGTTGCGGCGGCCTTGCTGATGGCCAATTTTCAGGCCAACCTCCGGGCCCTGGTCACCCGCTGCCAAACCCTGGAAGAAATCGTCCAGGAAATGAATGCCGCCGTGCACCGCGTGACCAATGGCGACCGGTTCATCACCCTTTTTCTGGCGCGCTACGAGGTGCGCACCCGCACCCTGCACTACATCAATGCCGGCCATACGCCCCCGCTGCTGCTAAGCAACGGTGAGGTGATCCCCCTCAAAAACGGTTGCACCGTGTTGGGCTGGATGCCCGAATTGCCGTTTCTCGAAATCGGCGGCGTTTGCCTGACCGAAGAGGCCGTGCTCTTTACGTACACCGACGGCCTGACGGACGTGCGCAACGACGAGGGCGATGAATTCAGCGAAGACAAACTGATTGATTTTTTGCAACCGAACACCCAACTCAGCGCCAAAGACCTCAATAGCAAACTGTTGGCGCATGTGGAGGCCTACCGCGGCCATCAGCCCTTTCCGGATGATATTACCGTCCTGACCTGCAAGGTTTTTAAAGCATAATTTGTCGTGAAAAAAGAACCGTTTTCCATCGCTGTCAACCAGCAGTATTCCTTCCAAATACAGCCCGAAGAAGCCATTGCCCTCGACCTGATTCCCAACGGCGGCAATAGGTTTCACCTGCTCGAAAATGGCCAGGCCTATGCCGTGGAAGTGTTGGAGGAAGACTACCCGAATCGCCGCTACACCCTGCGCATCGACGGGGTTCGATACACGGTGGATATTGCCGACTATTACGAGCGCCTGGTCGAACAACTGGGCCTGAGTACCGGGGGCAGCCACAAAATTAACTCCGTAAAAGCCCCCATGCCCGGACTGGTGCTGAGCGTTTTGGTCGCAGCGGGGCAAGCCGTTCAGAAAGGTGATGCCTTGCTGATCCTGGAAGCGATGAAAATGGAAAATGTCATCAAGGCTGCCGGCGACGGCATCATCAAAGCGGTTCACGTACAAAAAGGACAAGCGGTCGATAAAGGGCTCATGTTGCTCGAATTTGAGTAAGGCCCGTTTGTACCCGCCGGCCGGCACGCGCCACCCCGGATGGCGCCCAAGCCCGTCAACGTAGTGCTGGCCTTTTCGCCGGCAACCGCCCCGTTTCCCTTCGGTTTATATTTCCTGGTTGTACCTGATGGCAAGACGTACTGGCGTCCTGCAGGCGGTATATTGGCTTTCGTAAAAATTTTACAATAAAAACAAACAAATTGTTTTTGTTGTAAAACTTAATATTTTAAATTTGCCTTGCCTTTTGATCTTCCCCGGTCCCTTTTTCCAAGCAGCGTCAAGCCAACTTTAACTAAAATAAGCGTTATGAAAATTCTTAAGATCTTGTTGTTCATTCTGTTAGGGCTCGTCGCCCTGGTTGTTTTGCTCGGCTTATTTGCTAAAAAAGACTACCACATTGAGCGCAGCATTGAAGTAGAGGCCCCCAAGGATCTGGTGTATGAGCACTACCGGTACTTCAAAAACGGCAAGTCCTGGTCGCCCTGGGCACACCTCGACCCGAACATGAAGGAGAGTTTTGAAGGCACCGACGGCGAAGTAGGCGCGGTGCACAAATGGTCTGGCAACGACGACGTAGGCGAAGGTCAGCAAACGATTACCGCTATGACGCCCGACCGCATCGACACCGAAGTGAAATTTATCCGGCCTTTTGAAAGTACCGCGCCCCGTTACATGCTCTTTAAGGGAGAGGGCAAAAAGACGCAACTCACCTGGGCTTTCGACATGCACATTGCTTTCCCCTGGAATGGTTTTGCCATGTTTACGGACATGAATGCCGGCGTAGGCGGCGACTATGAGCGCGGCCTGAAAAACCTCAAAAAAGTGTGTGAAGAAATCGCCCACAATAAATACCGGGGCTTCGAAGTGGCCGAACTGGAAATCCCCATGAAATACTACGTTGGCACCCGCAAAACAGTGCCGTTTGCTGAAATCCCTGTCTTTTTTGGCGCCCACCTGCCCCTAGCTATGGAGGCCGTGTTGAAAGGCGGGGCTACTCTTGCCGGCGCGCCTTCCGGTTTGTTCTGGAACTACGATGAGCAGGCCGGCACCACAGATATGGCCGCGACCATCCCCATCGCCGCGAGCCAAAAATTTGGCAATGCCCTCAGCGTCTTTAATATCGGCGGGCAACGGGCCTTACAAATCGACTACTATGGCCCGTATGAAAAAACTGGAGAAGCGCACCTCGGCATGGACGAATACATGGCCGAAAAAGGCCTGCAAAGCATCCCGCCAGTGGTGGAAGAATACATCACCGATCCCGGCAAAGAACCGGACACCGCAAAATGGCTCACCCGGATCATCTACTTCGTAGAACCCAAACCCCAAACCAATTAAGGTTAGAAGGTTAGAAGGTTAGAAGGTTAGAAGGTTAAAAGGTTAGCAACCCCTCCAACCTTTTAACCTTCTAACCTTCCAACCTTAATTTACCAAATCAGTTCGGTTTTGAGGTATCGCTGAACGTAGTCCTCAATGCCTTCTTCCAGTCCGTAAAAAGGTTCCTGATAGCCGGCCAGTTCACGCAATTTGCGCATGTCGGCCTGGGTAAAATATTGATAGGTATCGCGAATATCGGCGGGCGTGTCGATAAAAGAAATATTCGGTTCCAGGCCGAGGGCACGGAACGTGCCGGTTGCCAGGTCGAGAAAACTGCGGGCCTTGCCGGTGCCAAGGTTGTAGATCGCACTGGGTGGGCGGTTTTCCAGGAAAAACAACAGAATATCCACCACGTCTTTCACGTATACGAAGTCGCGGCTTTGTTCGCCGTCTTTAAAATCGGGCCGGTGCGAGCGGAACAGTTTCATGCTGCCAGAGGCTTTGATTTGCCGGGCGGTATGGAAAATAACCGATGCCATCCGGCTTTTGTGGTATTCGTTGGGGCCGTAGACGTTGAAAAACTTGAATCCGGCCCAGGCTGGCGGCACCGAAGGCGAGGGGGCAGCAAGTTGGTCCAGCACCCACACGTCAAAATCCTGTTTGCTTTGCCCGTAGGGATTCAGTGGCCTGAGTTGCGGGACGAGGGCGTGGTCGTCGGCATAGCCGAGTTCGCCGAGACCATAGGTAGCAGCGCTGCTGGCATAAAAAAACGGGATTTGAAACCCGCTGCACAGCAACCACAGGGCTTTGGAGTACTCCAGGTTCAGTTCATCAAAAATAGCGGTACTGAGTTCGGTGGTATCGGTGCGGGCGCCGATATGCAGGATGGCATCCACATCGGCGTGGTTGCGTTCGAGCCAACGCACGAAGTTGTTGCGGTGCACTTCACCAGCGGTTTTTTTGCCAGCCAGGTTGTGCATTTTGTCGGGCCGGCTGAAATCATCCACCACAAGGATATCCGAATAGCCGGCGTCGTTCAGGCGGCGCACCAAACAGGAGCCGATAAATCCGGCCGCTCCGGTAACTACAATCATAAGAAATTATGGATAAGGCGAGGCTTGAACTCGCCAGGATCAAAGAAAAAGAGAATACGCTGTGCAAAGGTAAGGCGCCGGGCTGTAGTGCGGGTACTGGCGGAGGGCAGGAGAAGAAAATATGATTTTGAGCGGAAGGCGCTACTTTTGCCGCAAGGGGCCGCTGCGTTGCATATTCGCCCTATGGCAAGGTTTTGAAAAAGATATTTTTTGCGTCAGATTTTCATTTGGGCGTCGATGCTGTCCTGCCTTCCCGGGAACGGGAACGCCAGTTGGTTCGATGGCTCGACCATATTGCTCCGGAGGCGGAAGCCATCTACCTGGTGGGCGATTTGTTTGAATTTTGGTTTGAATACAAAACCGTGGTGCCCAAGGGGTTTACCCGCTTTTTAGGCAAACTGGCTGAGTTGCGCGACGCCGGGATTCTGGTACAAGTGTTCACCGGCAACCACGACCTGTGGATGTTCGGGTATTTTACCGAAGAGTTGGACATACCAGTATGTCGCCAGCCCATCCGTGTGGAACACCTGGGCAAGCAGTTTTTTATCGGCCATGGCGATGGCCTGGGCCCGAACGACCGGGGGTACAAACTGCTGAAAAAAGTATTTACCAACCGGACCAATCAATGGTTGTTTCGCTGGTTGCACCCGGATCTTGGCATGCGCCTGGCCGGATTTTCTTCGCAAACCAGCCGCGAATCGATGCCCGAGGAAGAACGGAGTTGGCTGGGCGAAGAGCGCGAATGGCTGGTGCAGTACTGCCACCGGAAAATCGACCAGGGCATCGAGCCCGACTATTTTGTGTTCGGGCACCGACATTTACCAGTCGACTGGCGGCTGAAGAACGGCCACAGCCGGTATGTCAACCTGGGCGACTGGATGTCGTTCTGTTCTTACGCCGTGTTCGACGGCGAAAACATGGAATTGCGTTTTTTTGAAAAAAATGACCGCCCGGTAAGTAACTGGTTGTGACGCTCTCCTCCCTGCAGCCGGCTTTCAGGCGGGGTGTTGGCCGCTGCGGTGCATACGGTCGCGCAGGTCCTCCCCGATCAGGCGGTGGCCGGCATCCATCAGGAAAATCCGCACGTTTTTTACGCCTTCCACCATTTTTTTGACCGTTTTGTAGCGGATCATTTCATCCTTGGTGCCAAAATAGATGTCGACCGGCAGACCCGATTCGCGCCAAATGGCTTTGATTTGTTGGCGCCGCAGGTAAAACGAATTCAGGGCAAACCAGCAGCCGAAGGTGCGCTGAAAGCGCTCGGTTCGGGTGAGGTTGAACGACAAAAAATGGAGGATCAGAGGCGGCACGATCCGCAGGCGCTGGCCGGCCTGCAGGATTTTTAGGAACCATTGCGGGTGTTGCAGAATACGGTACAGGAAATTCCGGATCCACATGGGCGTACGCACGGCTGCAGCCATGCCTTTGGTTTGGATGCCATCGGGAGCGAGCAGGTACAATTTGTCGAGTTGGGGCAAAAAATCGGGCAACATGGCTTGTACCAGTCGGGCGCCGAAACTATAGCCCATCAGGCTCAGGCGTTCTTTGCCTTCCCGGGCCTGAATCTGGCGGATGATTGCGATCAGGTCTTCTTTTGCAAAACTGCGTTGGTGCCATTCTGTTTGGCCGTGAAACGGCAGGTCGAAGGCCACTACCGTATAGCGCTCGATCAGGGCTTTTTCCAAAATAGCAAACAATCGGGCGCGGTCGCCAAATCCGTGCAGGGCCACCAACAGGCGTTCGCCCTGGCCGAAGCGCAGGCAATGGATGCGGGCAGGGCCGTGATCTAGGTAGTAGGATTCCATATGAAGCCGTACGGCGCGCGTGATGGGTTTAAGCCAAACTACACACGGTCGGGTTAGTCGTCTACTCTGAACTTAAAGCCTACGCCGTGGATGTTTTCAACTTTGATGCGTTCGTCGCGGCTCAGGTATTTGCGCAGGCGTGAAATAAACACGTCGAGGCTGCGCCCCAGGAAGTAATCGTCTTTCCCCCAAATGGTTTCGAGGATAAAAGAACGTTTGATGACCTGGTTGCGGTTTTCATTGAGGAGTTTGAGCAGGTCGGCCTCTTTTTGGGTGAGGGTTTCGCCTTCTTCGTCGGTGTAGGCCAGGTGCAGGTTTTTATAATCAAATTGGTAATGACCGATGCTAAGTGGGGTGTTGGATTTCAGGATGCCGGTATATTTGGAGCGGCGCAGGAAAATTTCAATTTTGAGCAGGAGTTCCTCAATGCTGAAAGGTTTGGTCATGTAATCGTCGGCGCCGATGGTCAGGCCGTGGATTTTGTCCTGTTTCATGCTTTTGGCGGTCAGGAAAATAATGGGCACCTGATCGTCGCGCTTGCGGATTTCCTGCGCCAGCGTAAAGCCGTCCACTTCCGGCAGCATCACATCGAGAATACACAGATCAAATTTTTCGCCGGAACGGATGACGTCGAGGGCTTTCTGACCATCTTCGGAATAGGTGACCCGGTAGCCGTTGAATTCGAGGTTGTCCCGGGTGACGTAGCTCAGGCTTTCATCATCTTCAACGTAGAACAGGTGGGCTTTTGTCTCGGCCATGGGTACGTAGGATTTGTGTGTTCAGGAAGTGTTGTTGTTTTCGATAGCGGGCAAACTTACCACTAGTTCATGGAATTATACGCAAAATTAGCGTTTCCGGACCAGCATGAGCCCATCTCGTAGCGGTAAAAGCAGGTTTTCGACGCGTTCATCGGCTTGCACCATAGCGTTGAAGTTGTCGAGGACTTGTGCGGTGGTATCTTTTTCCGGGCCGAGCACCTTCCCTGCCCAAAGTACGTTGTCGGCGATCAGAAAGCCGCCGGACCTGATTTTCGGCAGCGCCAGTTCGTAATGCCTGGCGTAGTCCAGTTTGCCGGCATCCAGGAAGACAAGGTCGAAGGTATCGGTCAGCTGAGGCAGCAGGGTGGTGGCATCGCCGAGATGCAGGATAATTTTGTCGCGAAGCCCGGCTGCTTCAATATAGGCAGTACTAATAGACGTCAGTTCGTCATTGACCTCGATGGTGTGCAACACGCCATCTTCGGGGAGGCCCTGGGCGAGGCAGATGGAACCATAGCCGGTAAAGGTGCCGATTTC
>JADLDL010000230.1 GCA_020846655.1 Saprospiraceae bacterium
TGAAACTCCTCCAAGCCCTCGGCCTCGCCAGCATCCTGATGTTCGTGTTGTATCTAAAGGCCTCCGGCCCCCGTGGAGAGGCGCCCGACTGGTTTAAATGGGTGGTGATTGGGGCTTTTTTACTCGCCCTGCTGGCCGTCGTGATGACGGTTTACCGCCGGACGCACGTCGACCTGGGCACCCGCAAAGCCTCCGTGCAGATACTCGGCTACCCAACGTTTCAACGCCCGCTCAGCGCCTTCAAAGCCTTCTCCTTCGATCCGGGCATGGTGGTCAACGGCGTTGACCCCGGCGGCGTGTTGTACATGCACTTTCAGGACGGCGGCAAACTGCGCGTCGCACAATTGCGTGACCCCGCCGATCTGGAAAACCTCCAACGCTTTATCCTCCAAACCATTCGCGCTCAATCCTGAACCCCAGCCATGCGCCTCTTTGATTTTTTTTAAAAGAAAAATACAGCCGCCGGGGATGAGTACACCAGCGCCATCCTGGCCGCCATCGAAGCCTTTGGCGAAGACGACGGAAACAGCGCCTGGGGCGAGGCCCTGATCCATGCCATTGCCCGAAAAATTGGCGGCGACAAAGCCCTGGCCTTCGACCTGTTCCGCTTCCTGCCCATCGCTTTTGCGCGGTTTATGCTGCCTGAAGTGCACTTTGCCGACCACTACCAGACGCGCGCCTGCCGAGCGCCACTAAGTTGCACCCCTAAAACCCGGCAATAAAGTTGTAGCTCTATTTTGGTGTGACAACTTGATTTTTAATTACTTAGCGAGCGGCAGCGCCGCGAAAGATTTGTAGCATTAGATACCAATAATTGGCGTGGAGGTGCAGCGCACCGAAACCTATTGCGGTGCGCTGCACCTCCATGCCTCGTATTGCTTACTTTTACTACAAATCTTCCGGGGCGCTGCCCCTCCACAGCCCAATTCCAGGGTACAACTTTACTGCCGGGTTTTAGGGGTACAACTTAGTGGCGCCCGACTGCGCCGCCGACGGGAGTTATCAAAATCACCGCCTGCTCGACAACCGCTTGTACGCTGCCATTGTCGCCGTACTGAACAAAGCCCCGCTCAGCAAACCCCAATTGGACAATCTCCTGCTGTACAACTCCGAAATTCAAGCCATCAACGAGGCCCTGCACAGCGGCGTACAACTGGAGGACCTCGTCATGTCCCCCCACCCATGTTTACCTGAGCCAGTCACCTCCAAAAGCCCGTGTCCACCACCCGCCCTTCAAACCGGCACGCTTTTCGAAACAAGTCCGGCCAAACACCAAATTCCGCCCGGCCACCCATATTCGCGCCGGGACGCTTATTTTCGCAACTTTCTTTCGCGGCACCCCAGCCTCCTCCATCAAGGGCGGAAGCCCGGGGCTTGCTGTAATCCACTGTTGGATATCATCCAGCCCATAAAATGCGCGGCCTGTTTCATTTTTTTCTAGTTCATCCACCACACTACCATTTAAAAAAGCCGGGCGAGAGCCCAGTGCTCAACAGTCTGCCATGATATCAACTTTGCGCCTGGCGCTGATGTTTTTTTGTTTTTCCGCCAGTGGGCTCTCCCTGCTCTCTGCCCAAAAAACCGGCTGGGAATACCTGCTCGACAATGATTTTGCCCAAGCCCGGCCCGCCTTCGAAGCCGCGCTGCGCCAAAACCCGCGCGACGAAGCCAGCCTGACCGGACTCCTGTTCCTGGCTGAAACGCGGCGCGACCACGAAACCTACGAGCACTGCGCCAACCAACTGCTCGGCGCCGGCTGGAAGCCCGAGTACGTCTGGCTGTTCCAGCGCCTGTATGCCGGCAGCCCCGAAGATGCCCTGCGCCAGTCGGCCGACAGCCGCCACCGCCTCAGCGAATGGTCGCTCCAGCAAGCCGATACCTTGTTCAAATACCGGCAGTTTGAAGCCAGCACCACCCTGCGCCAAGCCACAGTGCCCGACTGGAACTGGAGCCTCTGCGGCCCCTTCACCAACATCGCCGGCAGCGGCTTCGCCGAGCCCAGCGCCGTCGAAAACCAGCCCTTCAGCCTCCGCGACACTTTCGAAAACGAAGACGGCCTGCGCTTTTCCTGGCTGCCCTATGCCCAGTGCAAACCCGGCGCCCCCATAGAATTCAGCCGCCTGGCGCCCCCCAACGGCCTGGCCAGTTGGTACGCCAACACGTTTTTCACCGTGCCCGACACCCGCAGCGTGTGGCTGCGCATCACCCGGGGCGAACCCATGAAAATCTGGCTCGACGACCAACTCCTGTTCGACCGCAACCAGCCCGGCCCGGCCGAAGAGTGGGACAGCGAGTCGCTGCTGCTCGAACTGCCGGCCGGCCCGCACCGCCTGCTGGTCAAACTCTCGGCCTTCCCCACCGAGCAGAGCGAATCGCACCACCAACTGGAATTCAACGACCTGGCCAACAACGGCGACCAGGACTACGAACCCGACTACGAAGGCATCGCCGAAAACCGGCCCTTCGACTGGCAAACCACCGCCCGCTTCGCCCTGCGCTTCACCGATCCGGTCAGCGGCCAGGCCTACACCGACCTCCTGTCTAGTACCGAAGGCACGTACCGACCGGCCCGCCGCGCCTGGCCGGTCGTGGCCGAAGAATACCCCTACCTCCAGTCGCTGCTCGGCGCCTGGCGCCAGCGGCCCGCCGAGGCGTGGCGGCTCTACCCGGTAGCCAAGGCTTTTGCCAAATACGGCCGCTGGGACGAAGGCGAGGCCTTTTTTGCCGGCTTGCTGGCCCAACAACCCGGCTCGGCGTATCTGCGCTGTTTGCTGGCAAAATTTTTTGATGTCAATGGCAAATCCGAGCGCGCCGAAGCCCTCCTGAGCGAACTGGACACCGCCCGTACGCCCACCTACGCCGAACATTACATCCGGCTGCTCAAAATCAACAAAGAACAGGAAGAACCCCAGTACCTCGCTGCCCTCGAAGACATGCTGCGCCTCTCGCCCACCAATTGGTACCTGCTGAGCCGCTACCTGATGTACCTGAAAGACAAGGGCCGCGAAGACCAGGTCAAAACCTATGTGCGCAATTTTCTGGACCGACACGAGCAGCCCAAGTGGAAACGACGCCTGGAAGATTACCTGAAAAACGAAAGTTACAAACCCCGGTCGTTCAAACCCGAAACCGACGAGGACCGGGAAAAGGCCTTCCGGCAAGCCAAAAAACGCCTCAAATCGGCCTTCCGGCTGGGCGACATGGCCCAACTGATCCGCTACTACAAACAAAAAGATAACGTGGGGGCCGTGCTCGACACCTACGACGAGGCGCTGGCCATCGCGCCCTGGCTGCACTACTACCGCCAGCAAAAAGCCGCCTACTTGTTTGAAAAAGAGCGCCTGGAAGAGGCCCTGGCGCAAGTGCGCCAACTGCTGGTCTGGATGCCCTACGACCCTTCGCTTTGCGAACTGGCCGGCGATATTTTGATTGAAAAAAAGGACGAAGCCGGCGCGCTGGGCTGGTACCGCCGCGCCGAAACCCTCAAAGGCCGCAACGCCTACGACCTGGCCGGCAAAATCGAACGGCTCGAAAACCGCCGCAACTACAGCGGCTATTTTGCACCGGTCGACCTCGCTGCCATGGCCCGCGACCAGTCCTGGCTGCCCGAATATGCCGGCGAAGAGGCCGTCATTTCGCTGTTTGCGCAGCAACTAGTTTTTTTGGAAAACAAACGGCAGTTTCAGGCCAGCGCCAAATGCGCCATCCACATCCTCAACGAAGCCGGCGCCAAACGCTGGACCGAGGCCGACCTGAGCCTGCTGGGCAACATCACCAGCGCCCGGGTGGTCAAAAAAGACGGCGCCGTCACCTCGCCCGACCTGGGCTGGGGCGGCACAGCGGTGTTCAAAAACCTCCAGCCCGGCGATGTGATCCTGCTCGAAAGTTCGAGCGAGCGGGGCATGCCCGAGGAGTTTTCGGGCGAGATGCTCGACCTCAATTTCTTGTCCTGGCCGGCGCCGGTGCTCAAGGCGACCTACGAACTCCTGCTGCCCGCCACGCTGCCCGTGTATTTTGCCTACAACCGCCTCGACAGCACCCACACCCAGCGCGACACCGCCGGCTTCCGCCTCCGCCGCTGGCAATGGCAGCGCCTGCCCAAACTCGAAGAAGAGGAGGCCATGCCCGAAAACATCGACGCTACGGCCTGGATCATGTACGGCTCCGCCGCCAACTGGAGCCAGGTGGTGCAGTGGTACCAGCGCAAAACCTATTGCCGCACCGAGCCCAACTACGAAGTGCTGGCGCAAGCCCGCGCGTTGCTGCAGCCCGGCCTCAGCGAAGACCAGATCGTGGAAACCCTGCACACCTTTATCACCAAGGATATAAACTACTCATATGTGCCGTTCCTGAACAGCAACTACGTGCCCAAAAAGCCCGGCGCCACCCTCTCGGCCAAGGTGGGCGACTGCAAGGACGTAGCCACGCTCATGATCGCCATGTTGCGCGAGCAAGGCATCCCGGCTTGGTACACCCTGGTGAGCACCCATACGTTCAGCAACGAGGAGCCGCGCCCGACGCCTTTTGTATTCAACCACGCCATTGTGGCCTATCAAACCCGCGACTGGCACTTGCATTTCGACGACCTGACCACCGACTATTTCCCCAACGGGGTACTGCCGTTCAGCGACTCGGAAGCCTGGGGCCTGGTGGTGCGCGACGGCGAAACCCGGCTCCGCCGGCTGCCCAACCACGCCCTCGACCCGGCCATTTCGCGCGTCGACATTCAGGCGGATGCGCAGTTGGACACCCTGGGCAACCTGCTCATCAATGCCCGCGTGGTGCACCGGGGCGTGGCCGCCGGCAACTGGCGCGAAACGCTCCTGCGTGCCGCGCCCGAAGAGCGGCTCAAGCGCCTGACCGACTACTACAGCGGCGGCGTGCTCAGCCACCTGAGCATCGAATCGAGCACCTTCGAGAACCTCGACAGCATCAATGCGCCCCTACGCTCCACCACCCGGCTCCTGGCGTTTCACCAAATGGACCAGGTGGCCGGCTTGTACATCCTGCCCTTGCCGCTGCCCTTGAGCACCCCCACCCAGAAAACCTTGTTTGCCGCCCAGCGCTACAACGACCTGGATGCCGATGCCCTGCTCGAACTGACCCCTGTGCGGGAAACCGTGACGCTGCGCATTCCCAAGGGCTTTCGGCTGGCGGAAGTACCCAAATCGCAGCACCTGCGTTCGCCGTTTGGCCAGTATACTCTGCGCTTTGAGGCCCTGCCGGACGGTTTGCGCATCGAGCGCGAAGTGACCCTGACCCAGCGATTTGTACACCATACCGATTTTCAGGCCTTCAAACAATTCTACCTGGACATGCTGGAGGCCGACGACAGCCTGCTGGCGCTGCGCCGGAGGTGAAAAAAAATGCGCTGGCGCTGCAAAAAAACGGGTTGGAGCAGGCTTTAACCCTCGTTCCAAAATCCTTATGTTTGTCTTTTCAAAGGCGCAATATTTGAAAAACAATCAGGTCATGGAAACACTGGCAGCACGCATTCGCCGCTTGAGCATTCGTATTTTTATGCTTCAAGACCGGCTCGAACGCGCAAAATCGCCCCACCAGGCGGCGAACATTCACAACGCAATCGACACATCCCTCGGACAGATGTCCTCCCTCGCCCAACAAATCGATTTGGAACGTATGCCACCGGGTGCGGGGCCGGGGCGGTAGGGAGGGGAAGGAACTGGGAGAACGTAACTATCGCCACGCTTTTAAGTTGGCTAAGTATATCAAAGCCGAATTAGAGCGAACAGGCCGCTACATATCAGGATAGCCATAATTTTTTGTAACTGGTTCGCCTCCTGGCCTCGGAGAGGCCTAACGTTTGTAGGTACGTAAGACAGGTTATTTTTTAGGGCGAGAAGAGCCGATCAAAATAATTCTTGCGACTCTTCTCGCCTCAAGATGTCTTTCTTCGCATATTGCTACTATAATTTACTTGCCCTCTTGTTCACTTATTAGTTACCTTTATGCGGGAATTAATTTTTTACAAAACCTACTTTCGAACGTTTTACGAAGAGTTGGAGGAACGGGCTCGAAACAAGATTGATTATGCACTTTTAATACTCCAAACACAGCCAATTGTTCCGCAAAAGTTTGTCAAACACCTTTCTGGAAGTGATGGCATTTACGAAGCAAGAGCAAGTGTAGGAAGTAATGAATATCGGATCCTGTTTTTCTTTGAAAAAGGGAGTCTCATTGAGGGCGGCAAAATTGTGGTGGTAGGCAATGGCTTTTTGAAAAAAGATGAACGCGACTATCGCCACGCCATTGAGCTGGCTGAGTGTATCAAAGCCGAATATTTTGCTGAATTAGAACAAACCGGCCCGGATAAATCGGAATAGCGACAATTTTTAACCGCGAAACAACTGCAATATGGGAGCAAATACCGCTATAACATCAAAAAACATTACCACGCTCGACCAACACCTTACCCGCTCGTATGGTGAGCGTGGTACAACTGCGCGGGAGACATTACAAGCCAACGCTTTTGCAGCCTATGTCGGTACGATGGTCCAGGAATACCGAAAACAAAACAAGATCACCCAACAAGAACTGGCCGAACTCTTAGGCGTGAAAAAATCCTACTTGTCCCGCATTGAAAACGGCAGGGCTGATATTCGACTTTCCACATTGGCCAAAATACTGAGCTGCATCGGCTTTGATATAGTCGCAATGCCACGGATATAGCGCCACCAAAAACAAACGGCTAATCATCTGACTTACAGAAAATTAGCCGCTCTTCTTTGTCGGAACAGTAGGATTCGAACCTACGACCTCACGCGTGTGAAGCGTGCGCTCTAAACCAACTGAGCTATGCTCCGTATTAGCCTGCGCCAAAGGTAGGCATTCGCCGCAGTTACCCAACAAATTCCAGGCCTTAGTTTTCCTCAACCACCATTTTTCAGTCCGGCCTACTGCGCCCCGACCCAACACGCCAGCCGTTGGACCCGCCCCGCTGCCTCCAGCACCAGCCAGTACACACCGGGCACAGGGTCGGGCAGTTCAAAAAGCACCCGCGTTTCGCCTGCCGGCAAGTGCAGGCTGCGCCGCAAAACCCGCTCCCCCAGCGCCGAATACATCGCTACCCGCAGTTCTCCGCCCTGTTTCATGTCAAAAAAGACCCGAAATACGCCCATATTCGGGTTAGGCTCGAGGCGAAGCGTTTGGAGTCCGGGCAGGTTCTGCGTCCCCACCGCAATACAATCCACCGTCAGGGTGTCGGAAACCAACACCAGGGGCTGCGTGCAGGGCAAAGGGTCGGTAGCCGCCACCGCACAAAACACCTGATCGCCGTTTTGGGCGCTGTCCAGCAAAAAACTGCCGCCGCTGCCCGCCGGCTGCCCATTCAGGTACCACTGGATTTCGGGCAGATTGCCACCGTTCAGCACCGTGGCTTCAAACGCCAGTTCCGGCCCCGGGCAACCGCTCTGCTCCAGGACTACACCCAGCACCAGAGTGTCCAACAAGGTCACGCTAAGCTCCGCCGTGCTGGAACAAGCATCGGTAGTGCCCGTCACCAAACAAGTAAAAACCCCCGCCGACAAAGGCGTCATCGTGGCCGTAGCGCCGGCCAGTGTGTCGAGCCAGGGGCCGGTCCACTCAAAAACATCGGCGCCCGTAGCCTGCAACACCGCACTTTGCCCCGCGCACAAGAGCGTCGACGAGGCTTGCACCTGTACATCCGGCAAAGGCCGCACCCAGAGGTTCAGGCTGGCTGGCGCTGAGGTGCAGCCTCCGCTGGTCCCCGTCAGCAAGTACCCGGCAGGGCCCGGCATCAGGGGCGTAGCCAGCACCAAGGGGCCGGCGCTGGTGTCCAGTCCGGGCCCCGACCAGGCGTAGGTGTCGGCGCCGGAGGCCGTCAGGGTGACCGTTTCGCCCAGGCAAAAGGTATCTGCCGTCGCAGCCAGGCTCAGGGCGGGCGCTTCGAGCACCAACACCTGAACGGAATCGGCCGTGCCGCTGCACATGCCGTTGATGCCGGTGACGGCATAGGTGTACAGCCCCGCCGCCGGTGGTGTGGCCACAACCGTAGCACCGGTGCCGGTATTCAAGCCCGGACCCGACCAGGTGTAGGCGGGAGCGCCCGTGGCGCTCAGGGTGGCGCTTTGCCCCAGGCATAGGCTCGTCGGCGCCACCTGCGCCAGGGCCACCGGCAGGGTGATGACCTGTAGCGGCACGGTGACTGGGGCTGCGCTGCAACCGTCGCTGGTACCCGTCACCGAGTACACATACCCGCCCGGGAGAATAGGAATTGCCGTAACCTCCTGTCCGGTTGTGGCGTTCAGGCCGGCGCCCGACCAAACATAGGTGTCGGCGCCGGCAGCACTCAGGAACACGCTGTCGCCCGCACAAATACTAATGGCCGAGCTGCTGGCGTCCACCTGCGGTACCGGTTTTACCTGCACGACCAGGTTTTGCGGCTGCGCCGCACAATTGTTGCTGCTACCGGTTACCGTGTACGTATAGGTGCCGGCAGCCGGCGGCAAGGCCATCACCGTGGCCCCGGCGTTGCTGCTCAGGCCCGGCCCGGCCCACTGGTAACTAGCGGCGCCGCTGGCGCTGAGCGTTACCGCCTGGCCGGCGCAGACCGGTCCCTGCGGCTGGACTTGCGCACTCACCGGTCCGACCACCACGATAAAATTGGTGCTGGTCTTGGTCGTACTGCCGCCGGCATTCGATACCGTCAGGCTGACGGTATAGATGCCCGGCTGGGTATAGGTATAGCTCGGATTGGGCTGGCTGGAGCTGGCGCCGTTGCCAAAACTCCAGTTCCAGGCCGTCGGCACATTGGTGGACTGGTCGGTAAACTGCACGGCCAGCGGCGCTTGCCCGCAGGCGACGGACGCGCTGAAGCCGGCAGCGGGCGGCGGCGGCGGTTGCAACACCGTGACGTAGGCCGTTCGCGTGGCGGTATGGGCACCGGCAGCATTGGAAGCCGTCAGTTGGACGGTATAGGTGCCGGGGTTCAGGTAGGTATGGGCCGGATTTTTTTGGGTGGCGCTGCCGCCGTCGCCAAAATCCCAGTTCCAACTCGTCGGGAACTTGGTCGACTGGTCGGTAAACTGCACGGCCAGCGGCGCATTGCCGCTCAGCGGCGTGCCGGAAAACGCAGCCACCGGGATTTCCACCGGTGCGCAGGCGTAACTCGCCGCCCAACCGGGGCGGGTATAGGCCCCATCGGACTCAAACACCAGGTGCAGTTTGCCACTGAGGGCCGTGAGCGGGCCCGGCATATTGGCGCCGCTGAACTGGCCCAGCAGGGGTGCTGCGGGGCTTAGTCCGTCGTACACCCGCAGCACATCGGCGTTGGCTTCGGTATCGAAAGCGGTAAAACTCAGGCTCAGGGTGTTCAGACCGGGCGGATTGACGGTCCAACTGCATTGCATGCCGTTGGCGTAGTCGTTGGCGCCACTGCCGTCGCTGAGGGCGCCGGTACAAGTGCTCGAAACAGTGTTGCCGGCACAGGTGCCGCTCAGCCCATTAGGGTCCAGTTGGGCAAACCAGCTGCCCCAGGTATTGGCCGGCGCAGCGGCAAACTGCGTGCAGGCCCACAGCGAGCCGTTGGGGTCGAGGGTGGTGCTGGAATAACTGCCCCAGCGGTTTCGGTTGCTGGCATCCGGCACATGGTAGCTGGCGGCGCCGTCTTTGTACACCCAGGGATCGCGCAGGGTATTGGCCGGGTCGCTCAGGTTGCGGTAGGCATAGGCCGATGAAGCGTAGGTCGTGGTACTGAAGCGGGTGAATCCCAGCAGTACTTCTTCGTTGGCATTGACCGTGAGGGATGGAAAGGCGTAAAAAACATCAGCTGTGCCGGCGTCAATGCGCCCAAACTGGGTGGCACTGGCGTTGAGCGCATCAATTTTCCACCATTGCACGGCGGAGTGGTTGGGGTTGTTGGCGGGTAAAAACGCCGTTTGCACGGCCCACAGGCTCCCGTTCCGAAACACGGGTGGGCTCTGGATCCGGGCGTCGCCGGCCTGGATGCGGTTGGGGCTGCCCAGTTGGGGGGCGTCGGGGCCCGTAAAACTCCAGGGCTGGTTGATGATCACGTTGGTGGCCACGCTCAGGGCGGGGTTGGTTTCCGTGCCGGAAATATGGTATTGTTTCAGGTAGCCGAGGCCGGAGAAATTGCCGTTGAAATGGGCCAGGAGGTAAAGGCGGTCGGTGGTGTTGTCGTAGGTCAGGGCCGGATGCAGGGTGAAGACATTTTCCGGTGTCCAAAAATTGAAATTGAGCGCAGCGCCGGCGTACAATTCACTTTTGCGGAAGGCCCATATTTTGCTGGTGGTGGCGCTGCCGCCGCCGTTGGGGTACAGATTGGCCGACACGACCATCCAATTTTTATTAAAGCCCAGGCAAGGAAAATCGGGCCAGGTGGCATCGGTATCATCGGCGTCGATGGCCCAGGCGTGCCAGGCGCCGGTGGGGTCATCGGTTTCTGAAACGAGGAGCAGTAGTTGTGCCGTTGGCAAATTCCGGTTGGCGGTTGCCGCAGCCAGCCAGCGGCCGGCATAGGGGTCGTACGCCACCCGGGGGTTGGCCATATCGGTATTGGCCGGCTGGCCAAAAAAGGTTTGCAGCGAACTCAGCAGCCGGATGTTGCCGGTTTTGTCGAGTATGGCCGCGCCGGTTTGCAGGAGTTGGACGATAAAATCCGGGCCGGCGGCGGCGCTCACATCGGGTGGAAAGCCGGTATTCGGGGTGGCGTTGCGGTCCAGGCCGGCAAAACTGCGCAGCGGCGGTGGCGAGGGCGCCAGGCCATCAGGGGCCGGAGCAGGAAGCGGGTATTTGAGCGCGGGACCCGTTGGTGGCAGCACCGGCAGGTCGCCGGGCTCAACGATGCTGGCTGGCGGCAGGGCCAAGGCAGGCAGCGAGGTCGCCGGGGCTGTGGCATTGAGCAGCCGGGCGCGAAGCAGCCGGCTGGGGGCAGGGCTGCTGCCCGTATGGCCGGCCGCAGACTGGGCCGGCAGGGTGCCCGCCAGAAAGCAGGCGCAGGCAGTAAGCAAAAAGAGGAAACCGTTTTTCATTACCCAAAAAAGGCAGGATCATGCTGCGCCGGAGGAAAGCCCGCGCCGCAGCACTTCGGATCAAAAAGGCAGCAAAATAAAAAAAATAGGTCGATGCGGTCCGTTCGGGCTGGTTCTTTGTCGCCGATTGTATAGATTTGGGCAAACTCCCGGATCTGTTTTACCTTTCACGCCGATTTTAACACTGCCGGGCATGCATATTCTCCTGATCGAAGACGAAGTCAAGACCCTCCAGTCGCTGCAACAGGGCCTGGAAGAACAACAATGGACCGTCGACATTGCCTACGACGGCCAAACGGGCCGGCGCCTTGCCGAGCAACAAAGTTACGACGTCATCGTATCGGACATTATTTTGCCGGGCACGAACGGGCTGGAACTGTGCCGGGCCCTGCGGCGCCTGGGCCTGAATACGCCGATCCTGCTGCTCTCGGCGCTGGGCGACCCACACGACAAGGTCTCAGGGCTGGAGGCTGGCGCCGACGATTACCTGGCCAAACCCTTTGATTTCCGGGAATTTGTGGCGCGCATCAAAGCCCTGGCCCGCCGCCCGGGTTCCGCATTTTATGCGGAAAAAACGCTGCGCTTTGCCGACCTGGTGCTCGATATGGAGGCTAAAACCGTGCACCGCGCCGGCAAAAAAATCAACCTGACGCCCAGAGAACTTTCCCTGCTGGAGTTTTTCCTGCGCCACCCCGGCAAGGTCATGTCCAAGGCCGAAATTTCGGAGAAAGTTTGGGACCTGGATTTTGATACCGGCACGAACGTGATTGAGGTGTATGTCAATTACCTGCGCAATAAAGTGGACAAAGGTTTTGACCACAAACTCATCCACACAGTGTTTGGGCAAGGCTACGTGCTCAAAGAGATGTAGCACTCCGGCCTGTTTTTCCACCCTTTTCTTTGATCAATTTGTGCAAAAAACCAGATCGGCAGACCGGGTTCGCCGAAGGATTCCTATTTTTAATTTGGAATCAAATTTTCTTTCTTTTTTTGCAAAGCAAACAGGGTTTTAAAAAACCCAACATTTTGAGTAGTTTTGTTTGAAAATCAACCATCTATGCGTATGAAGCAATTCGACAAATTTTTGATCTTCACCTTTTTATGTCTGCTCCTGGATACCGTTTCTGCCAGCGCCCAAATTACCCTCCGCGGTAAGGTCTTGGATGCCGACAGCGGGGAGGGGCTGATCGGCGCCGCCATTGCTTTTGTCGGCAAAGACGGCGGCACCATCACCAACTACGAAGGTGAATTCCTGCTCAAAACAGACGCTCTTCCGGTGCGTTTCAAGGTCTCCTACACGGGCTATTCCACCCAGGAGGTAGACGTGACCAATGCCGAAGATAAAATTACGGTGCGCCTGGCAGCAGGCGCCATTTTGATTGAAGAAACGGTGGTGCGCGGCCAACGGGTTGATGAAAAACAAAAAGCCGCGCCTCTTTCGGTGGAAAACCTGGACGCCATTGCCATCAAGGAAACCCCCGCCATCAGTTTTTACAATGGCCTGGGCAACCTCAAAGGCGTGGACCTTACCACCGCCTCCCTGGGTTTTACGATCATCAACACGCGCGGGTTCAACTCCACCAGCCCGGTGCGTTCGCTTCAGATCATCGACGGGGTCGACAACCAGGCTCCCGGGCTCAATTTTTCGCTGGGCAACTTCCTGGGCGCCTCCGAACTCGACGTGCAGGGCGTGGAAATGGTGGCCGGCGCCAGCGGCCCGTTTTACGGGCCAAACGCGTTCAACGGCGTCATCAGCATCAAATCCAAAGACCCGTTCATCCACAAAGGGCTCTCGGCCTCGGTGAAAGGCGGCGAACGCCAGTTGTTTGAAGGCGCCATCCGCTGGGCAGATGCCGTGAAAAACAAATCCGGCCACGATGTTTTTGCCTACAAATTGAATTTTTTCTACCTGCGGGCCAACGACTGGGTCGCCGACAACTACGACCCCGTGGACAACACCACGACCGGCCAGTATTTTGCTCCGCAAGACAATCCCGGCCGCTACGACGCGGTGAACCGCTACGGCGACGAATACGTGGGCCGTTTTGACCTGACCAAAGAATCGGGCTGGGCGCCGTTCTACGGCTTGCAACAATACCACCGCCCGGGCTACAAGGAAGATGACCTGGTAGACTACAACACCCGCAACTACAAGGCCAACGCGGCCCTGCATTTCCGGCTGCAACCCTCCCGCGAATTTGAGTCACCCGAGTTGATCCTCTCTTCCAGTTTTGGCAGCGGTACCACGGTGTACCAGGGCGACAACCGGTTCAGCCTGCGCGATATTTTGTTTTTCCAAAACCGGCTCGAACTGCGCAAAAAGGAGAAGTTTTTCCTGCGTTTTTACGCCACCAACGAAGACGCCGGCCGGTCGTACGACCCCTATTTCACGGCCTTGCGTTTGCAGGAAAACGCCAAATCCGATTTCCAGTGGGGCAGCGACTACTCGCTGTTCTGGACCAATATTGCCAAGTACAACAACCGGATGAAAGCCCTCGGTTATCCGCAACTGATGGTGAACCCCAACCCACCCTACAACTCCACGTTTGACTATGCCGCTGCCTCGCAGTGGTTTCAGGACTATAGCGACACCCTGTCCAACTGGCACCTGAACGCTATGAACTTTGCCAATCAAAAAGGCGCTGACGGCACCTCGGCGTATTACCAGCCGGGTACGCCCGAGTTTGAGCAGGAGTTCAACCGCATCACCTCCACCAAGTCGGGCGCTGCTGGCGGCACGCGGTTCTACGACAAATCGGCCCTTTACCACGGCCACGGCGAGTACAAATTCACCCCGGCCTGGACCAACTCGATCACCGTAGGGGCCAACGTCCGCTTTTACCGCCCGGTGTCGGAAGGCACTATTTTTTCGGACACCCTGCTCACCGCCAACGGCCTGGCGCAGGACTCGACGTACCGCCGCATCACCAACTGGGAGATGGGCTACTACGCCGGCATCGAAAAGAAGGTCTGGAACGACAAATTCATTTTTGCCGGCACCTTGCGCGCCGACAAAAACCAGAATTTCGACTGGCTGGCCACGCCCGCCGCGTCGGTGGTGTTTACGCCCAACAACACCAATTTCCTGCGCTTTTCCTTCTCCTCCGCCATCCGGAACCCGACGCTTACCGACCAGTACCTCAACCTGAACGTGGGCCGGGCGACGCTGCTGGGCAACCTCAACGGCTTTGATAGTTTGATCACCGTCGAGTCGTTCCGCGAAGCCATCAGCAGTTCGGGTCAGGGCGTGGATGTGTCCAAACTGCGGTACATCAACGTGGCGCCGATCCAGCCGGAAAAAGTCAAAACCTTCGAACTGGGCTACCGGACCACCTTGTGGAACAAACTGTACATGGACGCCGGCTACTACTTCAATATTTACAATGATTTCATCGGGTACAACATCGGTGTGACCACCAAAGTAGCGGGCAATTTCATCGATTTGAACGCCTTGAAAGCCTACCGGGTGGCCGCCAACTCGATCAACCAGGTGACGACGCAGGGCTTCAACATTGGCCTGAATTTCTACTTCGGCACCTTCTTCCAGTGGAACGGCAACTACTCCTGGAACAAACTGAACAAACTGGACGTAGACGACCCGATTATCCCGGCGTTCAACACACCGGAGCACAAGTTCAACATGGGTATTTCGGCCCGCGACCTGCCCATCGGCCGCCTGAAAAAAACCGGCTTCAACTTGACCTACAAGTGGATCGAAGGCTTTTTGTTTGAGGGATCGCCGCAGTTTACGGGCTTTATCCCGACCTACGACATGGTGGACGTGCAGTGGAACTGCACGCTGGACAAACTCCACACAACCATCAAGATCGGGTCGACCAACCTGTTTGGCATCGCGCCTTTGTTCCGCAGCGACGCGGAGAACGGCGGCCGCTCCAAAGTGGATGCCATGTTCAACAACCGGCAGTTTCAGAGTTATGGCGGCCCGCGGATCGGCCGGATGACTTATATTTCGCTGGTGTACAACTTCGATAAACGCTGAAGTATATTTGCCACAAAGAATATCTTGTAACACAACCAATTAGTAATTCCTAAATCGTTGACAATGAAAAAATTGTATGTAAGCCTTTTGTTCTTAAGCAGTCTTTTTTCGACTGTACTGAACGCCCAGACCCGGTATCTGGACCCCGTTTTTGACGTTGTAACTGTTACCCCCAACCAGCCGTATGGTCTGAACACTACCGTGTTGGCGTACCCAACCATCATCAAACAGCCTTTGATCATGGATGTGTACTCGCCGGCCAGTGACACCGAAACCAAGCGGCCGGTAGTGATCTACCTGCACACGGGCAACTTCCTGCCGTTCAAAAGCCCGATCGACGGCTCGCTGGGCTTCAACGGCTCCTGCGGCGGCACGATTCGCGACTCTTCGGTGATCGAAGCCTGCACGCGCCTGGCCAAAATGGGCTATGTAGCCCTGGCTGCCGACTACCGCCTGGGCTGGAACCCGCTGGCGGCTTCCGACGTTGACCGCCGCTACGGCATCATCAACGCCGCGTACCGCGGTATTCAGGACGTGCGCTCCTGCATCCGGTACCTGAAAAAATCGGTCGAACTGGCTGGCAACCCCTTGGGCATCGACACCTCGAAAATCGTCGTGTGGGGCCAGGGCACCGGCGGTTATATTTCCATGAACGCCGTGTTCCTGGACAACTACATCAAAGTGCCGACCGCTTCGGAAGGTAAATTCATGTGGGACCCGCCGCAAATTCCGGGCACCGACAGCTACCCGATGATTATTCCGCAAGTGAACGGCGACATCCACGGCACGAGCCTGGGCCTGGCGCCCAATGCCAGCGGTGGTTTGGACACGCTTTGCTTCCCCAACCACGTGGGCTATAGTTCTGAATTCCAGTTGGCCGTCAACATGGCCGGCGCTTGCGCCGACTCCGCCTGGGTGGACCCGGGTATGGCGCCTATTATTTCTTTCCATGTGCCGCACGACAACTTTGCCCCCTATGGCGAAGGCATCGTGAACGTGCCGGGCAGTAACCTGCAAGTGGTAAAAGTGCAGGGCAGCTACACCATCCAGCACATGCAGGAAGATTACGGCAACAACGATTCGTTTATCGGCGAGCCCATTTCCGACCTTGGCACCCAGCAAAACGGCGCTTTTGCCGCTACGCCCATCGTCAACGGCAATACCTGGACCGACCCGACGCCGGGCCTTTATCCGTTCCTGAAACCGCTGGTGAACGCCGGCGGCAACCTGATCCCCACCACCACCGCTCCCTGGGAATGGTCGGGCCCGGTGCCGAACAACCCCACCTGCAACACGGACAAAGCCTCTGCACTGATGTACTGGGATACCATCATCCGGTTCTACGCCCCGCGCGCCTGCTTCGCCTTGGGTCTGCAAGACTGTGTTGACCAGGTATTGAGCGCCAAGGAGCCCATCGCCCGGCACATCGACGTACAGGTAGCCCCGAATCCGGCTACGGACATGGTGCGTTTCAGCAGCGAAGAAAACATCCTGGCCATCCAGATTTTTGACCGCACCGGTCGCCTGGTGGGCAACCTACCCGACGTCAACACCAACTCCTACACCCTGCAACGCGACGGCTTGAACGCCGGCCTGTATGTGGTGAAACTGAGTTTCAAGGAAGGTTTTGTGTCGCGGATGGTGACGTTTAACTAGTCGTTTTTACAGACCAACATACCAAAAGGGCCCTGCGGAATTGATTCCGCAGGGCCCTTTGTCATAGTCCTTCGCCTTTACTCAAAACATATTCATCATTCAATTCATCTCAGCCGCAGTTCTTTGCCCTGGTAGAAGTCGAGTATTTTCAACTTGAACAGGTAGTCGTACCGGGCCACGATGAGGTCGTTTTCGGCGTTGTCGAGGTTGGTTTTGGCGGTGGTGAGGTCGAGGGTATTGACGGCGCCGAGGTTGTGGCGTTTTTCGGTATTGGAAAACGCGGCCTGCATGGCGTCGAAGGTTTTTTGGGCGGCATCCAGTTGTTTGCGGGCCGAGCGGGCGTTGGCAATGGAGGTTTGGATGTCGTTTTTGAGTTGCTGGCGGGTCTGGTTTTGTTGCAATTGGGCATTGACCAGGCCGAGGCGCGCGCGCTCCACGTTGAGGCGGACGCGGTTGTTTTGGTAAATGGGGATGCTGAGTTGCACCCCGATGCCCTGCCCGAAGTTTTGGTCAATTTGGGTAAAGTAGGGCACTTTGGGGTAGTTGTACACATCAATGTACTGTTGCAAGGTCACATCCTGGTCGTTGACGCGGATGGTCACCGGCTGGGACAAATCGGTGCGCAGGAATTTTCCATTTTCATAATCCAGAAACTGCGAGGAGTAGTTGCTGCTCAGGCTGCCGAACAGAGACAAGGAAGGAAAATAGGCGGATTTGGCGATGGGGATACTTTCTTCCGCGCTTTTGATGCGCCATTCGGCGGCTTTGATGTTGGGCTGGTTTTCGAGAGCCGTGGCGTACACCGGTTGCAGGGAGTAGTTTTCCGGGTTAACATCGGCGGGAATAACGATCTCGGGCCGTTCGATGCGCAGGTCGTAGTCCGGCTCCAGTTGCATCAGTTGTTTCAGGTTGAGGTAGGCGAGGTCGACGTTGTTTTGGGCGACCACCGCCAGTTGTTCTTCCCGCGCAATTTGGGCCTGGATGTTGAACTTATCGGCCATTGGGATGGTGCCGGCCTCGATGAGTTTGAGGGTGACCGACAACTGGCGCTCGCTTTGCGTGACCCGGCGCCGGGCACTTTCCAGTTGTTCTTCCGACAGCAGGATGGTCAGGTAGGCCTGGGCCACCTGGAGGGCGAGGTTGTTGGCTGTTTGTTGGGCGTCGGCCTGGGCAGCCTGGGCGTCCCAGCGGGATTGTTTCACGGCATGGTGGATTTGACCGCCGTTGAACAAAGGGATGTTGGCGTTCAGGCTCAGGCTGTTGTACCCGATGCCCGTGGTGTTAAACTGGTTGGTGGTGGGGTCGATGGTACGACCAAACTGCTCGCCCAGGTTCGTGTTCACGCTGATGTTGGGCAGCCGGGCAGCCTTGGCTTGTTTTTCGGCCAGGTTGGCCACTTTGACGTTGGCGCGGGCCTGCAACACGCTAAAATTCGCGTCTTGCGCATACACCACGCAGCGCTCAAGCGGCCAGGTCTCCTGCGCCTGCGCGACCAAGGGCCCGCCAAGGAGCAAGGCCGCCAGGGTAAATTGGATCAGTTGTTTCATGTTCGTGATTTTATTGTTTTTGTTTAACATAGCCTGCTTTGGTAGCGGTTTTTTGCGACGACAACGTTACTACGCCCCAGCCATCCTATTTCATTTTTTTATATCAATGAAAAAAAACAACAGAGTAATTGGGAGGGTTGGAGGGTTAGATGGGTTAGCCATCAACTTAAGGTTTACTTACTTCGACATTCGATATTCTGCGGTTCGATATTCGATATTTTTTAAGCCAACTACGTTGGAATATCGAATATCGAACCGCAGAATATCGAATGTCGAAGTAAAAAAA
>JADLDL010000231.1 GCA_020846655.1 Saprospiraceae bacterium
AAGGTTAGAAGGTTGGAAGGTTAGAAGGTTGGAAGGTTAGAGTGGTTAGAAGGTTGGACGGTTTCTAACCGTGCTAAAAATCAGCCTATGCTGGGCGAAGTCTTCAGACTTCGCTCTTCTATAAGCCGGACTTCGTCCGGCAAACCGGAGTTGTGAATACACCTTTTGACACAACCCCCAATATCCGAGGGTCTTCAGATTCTCAACAACAAGGTCAGGGTGGCTGAAAAGCCAGATCGATATCCTGCTGACTGCACTAAAAAAACCTCTTGGGAAGGCTTCGGCTTTCGCAAGAGGTTCTTTTTTTGGGGGGCGGGGCGACAAGCACGGCTCAGGGGCAATCTCCTTTGCGCCGGGTATCGATGATGTACTGGATTTTCCAGCCCTCTGTGGTTTTTACGAGTTGAAAGGAGTTGGTGCCGCAGTGTTGGATTTTGCCGTTCATGAAGAAGCGGTATGGCGTCCATACGCTAGCCAGTGATTGTTCGGAAACGATGGTACCAAACTCGATTTTCTCCTCGTATTTTTCCTTGTGCGGCGTGCCGATGATGGTCACAAAATCCTCAAAACTTTCGGTATACACCTGGAGGTTACCTTGCCGGTCGGCGGTGTAGGTTTGCAAGATTGGACTGGCGGTGCAAGCGCTTTTCAGGAGCAGGGTGTCGCCTTTTTCCAGGCCTTCAAAAAAACGGGTAATGACCTCGCGAATGGCTTTGTCGTCTTTTTGCGCGTTCAGGTTGGAAAAAGCCAGGCAGGCGAATAAAACTGGTAGGAATCGGAACAAATGCATGTTGGACAGGTTGTTTCCTCAAAAGTGGTTCAACCGCCCTGTTTTGTTCCGCTTTTTCGATAAAACACGCCGGGGCTCAGGGTTTCGGCAATTTTCAGGCTTTTAAACCCCATATTCTGCCTATCTTTGCCCACTTTTTTAACAATGCAACGCCTCCTGGCGACACGATATGAATATTGATGAATTGGTAGACAGCGAAACACCGGTCCTACTTGATTTTTTTGCGACCTGGTGCGGGCCTTGTCGCGCCATGCAACCGGTGCTGGACGAGATCCGGGCCGATTTTGGCGAACGCGTCCGGGTGCTGGAAATTGATGTGGACGAGTACACCGACCTGGCCGTTCAAATGAAAGTAATGGGCGTGCCCACCTTTATGTTATGTTGTTCCGAAATGGCCGGGAGTTGTGGCGCCAGCCCGGTGTGCTGACCAAAGAAGCGCTGAAAAAAGTTATTGAATCGTCTGAACTATGCGTGTGAAATTCACTGCTCATGTCGGTGCATGGGCGCTGTTGCTCCTCCTCGCGGCCTGCGGCCCGGAGGCAGAAACCGGAGCGGTATTTGGCAAATACCACGCGCCAGCGGCGCGAAAAGTAGGCCAATCCCTGAACGACACCATTGTGCCGCCAGATCTCCAGGACAACAAGTCGGTCGAAATCGCCTCCAATTCCGGCGCCCCGGCCAGCCAAATGTTTGCCGAAACCCTGCACTATTTGTTGGGTCAATTTGAACCTGCCCGGCACGCGGATTTTGCAACCCTGGGCAAGCCGTATACCGACAAGCCGGACATGTATTTGCGCCGCGAAGCCCTGGCTGCGTTCAAAAAAATGTATGCTGCCGCCAAAAAAGAAGGTATTGTGCTGAAAATTGTTTCAGCAACACGAACGTTTGCGCAGCAAAAAAATATTTGGGAAGGCAAATGGTCGCGCTTCGCGGCAGAAACCCCCGACCCGCAAGCCCGCGCCCAGCGCATCCTCGAATATTCGGCTATGCCCGGCGCTTCGCGGCACCATTGGGGCACAGATATTGACCTGAACGACCTCAACAACGCCAGTTTCGAGGCCGGCGGGCGTTTTGAAAAAGTGTACAGCTGGCTGCGCACCCATGCCCATGAATACGGCTTTTGCCAGCCCTACTCCGCCCGCAGCGCCGAACGCCCCAACGGCTACAACGAAGAAAAATGGCACTGGTCCTACCTGCCTGTGGCAACGCCGCTGCTCCGGCAGTACAGCCAAAGCGTGCAGGATGGCATGCTCAGCGGCTTTCAAGGTGCCCCAACCGCCCGCAACCTCAGCATTTTGAAACACTATGTGCTGGGTATCAGCCCGGCCTGCCAATAAACAAAGCGCCCGAACATGGCCTACACCGAATCGAATATGTTGCCCCTGGGCACGCCAGCGCCCGATTTTAGTCTGCCCGACCTGGTCAGCGGCCGTGTCCTCAGCCTGTCCGATATTGCCTCGCCGAAAGCAACGGTGCTGATGTTTTTGTGCAACCACTGCCCTTATGTGCTGTATATCAACGAAGAAATCGTACGGATCGCAGCCGAATATTCTGCCCGGGGCGTGTCGTTTGCCGGCATCAACAGCAACGACGCAGATGCCTACCCGGAAGATGCCCCCGATAAAATGCAGGCCCACGCCCGCGCAACCGGTTATACCTTCCCGTACCTTTATGACGAAACCCAGGACGTTGCACGCCGTTACGATGCCGCCTGTACGCCCGATTTTTATGTGTTTGACGGCCATTTGCGCCTGGCCTACCGCGGCCAACTCGATAGCAGCCGGCCTAAACGCAACCCCACCACACCCACCGGAGAAGACCTGCGCGCTGCCATAGAGGCCGTGCTCGCGGGCCAACCGGTCAATCCGCTCCAACGACCGTCGGGCGGCTGTAACATTAAATGGAAAATTTGAACATGCGACCAGAACAAATTACAGATTCGCTGATCCACGATTTTATCAAAGCCGGCCTGCACGAAGATGTGCGCGACGGCGACCACACGTCGATAGCCACCATCGCAGCCGATAGCCGCAGCCGCGCCGCGCTCAAAGTGAAAGATTACGGTGTGCTGGCCGGTGTCGAATTGGCCGAACACATCTTCCGCTACGTCGACCCTTCCTGCGTGTTCACAGCCAACAAAACCGACGGCGCCGACGTTTTTTACGGCGAAATCGCCTTTGAAGTAGAAGGCAATACCCGCGCCCTGCTGCAAGCCGAACGCCTGGTGCTCAATGCCATGCAACGGATGAGCGGCATCGCCACGCTGTCGAGCCGGTTCGCTTTCGAAGTTGGCGATTTGCCGGTAAAAGTGCTCGATACCCGCAAAACCACGCCGTTGATCCGGTTTTTGGAGAAATGGGCGGTCAAAATCGGCGGCTGCGAAAACTACCGCTGGGGCCTGTACGACTGGATCATGATCAAAGACAACCACGTGGATGCCAGCGGCGGCGTGGGGCCGGCGATCGAGCGGGCGCAAGCCTACCTCAAAGACAACAACCTGAGCCTGAACATCACCCTCGAAGTGCGCAACCTCGTGGAAGTACACGAAGCGCTGGCCATCGGGGGCATCACCCGCCTGATGTTTGATAATTTTGAAATCCCCATCCTGTCGGAGGCTGTGGCTACGGTCGGTAAACGGTTCGAAACCGAAGCCTCGGGGGGCATCAACCTGTACAACGTGCGCAAATATGCCCTGACCGGGGTGGATTTTGTGTCGGCCGGTGCGCTCACCCACTCCGCCCAACCCCTGGACATGAGCCTGAAAATTCAGAAATAGACCAAGACCTGCCATGACTGCCGATAATTTTTACTGGTATGCTTCCGTCCTCATCTTTGTGCCCTGGGGGCTTTTGATCTTCGCCTCGCGCTGGCGGTTTACGGAGCCGCTGGCCTTTGGCTCGGCGCTCCTGTTGTCGCTGGCCGCCGCCTGGTTTACCTTTCAGTACCTGAGCAGTGGCGACGGCAGCGGCAGCCTGCTCTCGTTGCAAGGGCTGGAAAACCTGTTTCGCAGCAAATCCATGATTCTGACGGGCTGGTTCAATTACTTGTCGTTCAGCCTCCTGGTCGGTATTTGGCAGGTACACGATGCCCGCCAGGAAAAGATTCCGCATATCGCTGTAGTGCCCGGCCTGATCCTCACTCTTTTGGCCGGTCCGGCGGGCTTGCTGGTCTACCTTTCGGTGCGGGCCTTGCGAAAAGGCAAATGGGAGGTCTAAATTGTAGTACCTTGCACTTGTAATACCCTTGATTGTACATAAAAATTATTCTTTTGGAGTTCTCTGATTTTGATTTCCACCCCGATATCCTTGCCGGCATTGAAACCCTGAATTTTAAGACGCCTACGCCCATTCAACAGCAGGCTATTCCCCATATTTTGGAGGGAAAAGACCTGATCGGGATCGCGCAAACCGGCACCGGCAAAACCGCCGCTTTTATTTTACCCATCCTGAATAAAATCCTGGAAGAGCCCGAAACGCAATACGTTCAGGCACTCGTGGTGGTTCCTACCCGCGAACTGGCCGTGCAAATCGACCAGGCTGTAGAGGCCTATGCCTACTTTGCAGGGATCTCCTGCATCGCCGTGTATGGCGGCAGCGGCGGCAAAGAATTTAACCAGGAACGAAACGCCCTCACGCGCGGCGTCGACCTGATCATCGCCACGCCCGGCCGGCTGATCGCCCACATGAATATGGGCTATGTTGATTTTTCCAAACTGCGCTTCCTCGTGCTCGATGAAGCAGACCGTATGCTCGATATGGGCTTCATGCCCGATATCCAACGCATTGTAAATTCCTTGAATCCCGAACGGCAAAACCTGCTCTTTTCGGCAACCATGCCCCACGGCGTCATGCGCCTGGCCAAAGGCTTGCTGCAAAGCCCGGTGACGGTCAATATCGCCCTCTCCAAACCTGCTGAAGGGGTCAAGCAAGGGGCCTATGTGGTACACGATGCCCAAAAATTGCCCCTGTTGCTCGAATTATTGAACGGCCGGACCGGGCAGCGGATTCTGATTTTCAGCTCCACCAAACAGGCGGTTAGCAAACTCTACCAAAAACTGAAATCCAAAGACCTGAACATCGGTCAGATCAGCAGCGACCTTGAGCAGGCCGAGCGGGAAAAAGTAATGCTGGCCTTTCGCAACCGCCAGGTCGATATCCTGGTGGCTACCGATGTGTTGAGCCGGGGCATCGACATCGACGGCATCGACCTGGTGCTTAACTACGATGTGCCGCAGGATGCCGAAGATTATGTGCACCGCGTCGGTCGAACCGCCCGGGCTGCCCGCGAAGGCACTGCCATTACACTCATCAACCCCACCGACCAGCAACGGTTTCAACGCATTGAGATACTGATCGGCAGCGAAGTCGAAAAATTGCCCGTGCCCGAATCATTGGGCGCGCCGCCAGCCTACGAACCGGGGCGCCAGCGCGCATCGGGCGGCGGAGGCCGGCCTGGTGGCAAACCCAGCAGTGGCGGCCAACGGCACAAAGGCTCCGGCAAACCCGGCAACCGGCCCGGCGCCAAGCCCGGCAGCAAACCTGCCGAGAAAGTGGCCACTACGGCCGCTCCCAAAGCCGAAGGCCAGGAAGGGGATGCGCAGAAAAAAAACAACCGCCGCCGCCGCCGCCGTGGCGGTCAGCGTGGCCCGGGCCAGCAGAAAGCGCCGGAGTAATATGCGGAAAAGGGTGAAACCTGACACATATTTGCCCGCACCCGAACGGCGGATGTTCTAAATAGCCGCTATTTTGCAGCACTTTAAGCACTCGTACTGCAAATCTACTACTGCCATGAACAAACTACTCCTCTGCGGCGGGCTCTGCCTGTCTGTGGTCCTCTCCCTGATTTCCGGGCTTAGTGCCCAAGCCCCCGGCTCGCTCGACAACACCTTCGGCACCGGCGGCATCATTCAGACACCCTTTCTTGCCTTTCCTACCGACTGCCGGGCCATGGTCGTGCAAGCCGATGGTAAAATCGTTCTCGGTGGCGTGTACACCGCCGGCGGCGTTGTCAATATGGCTTTTGCCCGCTACAACACCCTTGGTGTGCTCGACAATACCTTCGGCACCGCCGGCAAATCCAGCATTGCGTTCAACAACCAGCAAGTGAAGTTGAACGTCCTCCAACGGGCGAGCGGCAACAAAATCATCGCCGCCGGTTCTTCCAACAACAAACCGGCCATCCTGCGCCTTACCTCTGCCGGCGCCGCCGACAACACCTTCGGCACCGCCGGGATTGTCGAATTCGACGGCGGCTTGGCGAGCATCGTCGACCTGGTAGTATTGCCTACCGGAAAACTACTCGGCTGCGGTATTTCCGACCTGGGCAGCGGCAAGCAGTTTGCCGTGTTCCGCCGCAACGCCGACGGCTCCGTCGACAACACCTTCGGCACCAACGGCTTTGCCTACGCCACCGTAGGCCTGCAACCCACCCTGACCAAAATGACCGTGCAGGGCGATGGCAAAATTCTGCTCACCGGCACCATTTATTTCGACGTCAGTAAATACGACATGATCCTCACCCGGATGAGCGCCAACGGCGTGTTGGACAATACCTTCGACACCGACGGGATCGTCACTACGATCCTCTCCACCAACGCCGCCTACGAACAAGGCAACGCCCTGGCCATCCAGCAAGACGGCAAAATTGTGGTCGCCGGCCGGATCACCAATGCCGGCCCTACGGTATTTGCCATTGTGCGCTACAACACCAACGGGTCCATCGACAATACCTTCGGTACTAACGGTTCCACTACGCTGAACTTCAACAACTCGTTGGACGAGCCCAAGGCCATTTCCCTGCAATCCGACGGCAAAATCGTGGTGGCTGGCTCCAGTGTAAACGGCGCCAACCGCTATTTTGCCTTGGCACGCCTGAACAAAAACGGGAGCCCCGACACTGGTTTCGATGGCGATGGCAAAGTGACCACTGCCATTGGCACCAAGGCCTGGGGCGAGGTTGTCGTTGCTCAATCTTCTGTTGGAAAAATTCTGGTAGCCGGCTATGCCGAAGGGGCCAGCCCGCGCCAATTTGCCCTGGCACGCTACAACTCGGGCACCGTGGTGGGCACGGTAGAGGCTGAAACAGGGATTCCGGCTATCCGCTTGTCGCCCAACCCGGCC
>JADLDL010000232.1 GCA_020846655.1 Saprospiraceae bacterium
ACATATTGCCGCAGCGTACCGAGGGCCTCGCCTGGGGCGCCCATGGCTTCATAAATCTGCGACTGGAGTTGGAGCGTTGCCTCGTATTCAAAATCTCGTTTTTGATGCGCGGCAAAGGCATTGGCCAGTTTCACCTGTTGCAATGCCTCCGGATAGTGGTGCAGGTTGTAGCTATTTCCGGCCATGTTGGTATAGGCCGTCATCAGCAGGAAGGTATCGCGCGCTTGTTCGGCGATCCCCAGATAGCGTTTAAAAATAGGGGTGGCCTTTGCGTATTCGCCCTGCCCCTCGTAGATATTGCCGATTTTAGACATCGCCGTCGCCTCCCGTTTCGCATCGCCGATTGCTCGGTAAATGGCGGCGCTTTGTTCAAAAAAACGAATGCTGGAATCCGGCCGTTCGGCCAGGAATTCGAAGATGCCCGATAAAAAACAGGATTTGCCCAGGCTGAGGGAGTCATGGGTCAGTTTGGAAAAGTACAGGGCTTGCAGCAGGTATTCTTTGCTTTTTTCGTTGCTGTTTTGCAAGTGGTGTATTACAGCCAGGTTGTAATACACGTCGGCGTGGTGGTCCTGCCGTTTTTCCTGCTCCGAGCGCTTGAGCACTTGGAGATACAGCTTGATTGCGGTTTCCTGCTGCCCCTCGAAGGCAGCATTGGAGGCCCGTTTGTACAGGGTATCGAGTGGAATGTTGTCCTGTGCCCCGAGTTGTTGCAACGCAAAAAAGGTCAATACCGCCGCGAAAAAAAACCTGACGTTCATAGTATATACTTGATGTTTTCAAAGGCCATCCGCGTCGCATAGCCACCGCTGCCTTCTGCTACCTGAATGGAGCCTTTGAGTTTTTTGCTCAACATCTGGATGAGGTTGGTGCCGAAGGCAGTGCTGCCTTTGAGTACCGGAGCGGCGGCTTTGCCCACGCCGTTGTCGGACACCTCCAGGCGAAGTTTGCCCGTTTCGTCTTGCCAAAGGGCAATGTCCACCTGACCGGCCCGGCCTTCTGGGAAGGCGTATTTCAGTGCATTGGTCAGCAGTTCGTTGATAATCAGGCCCAGGGGCACGGCGGTGTCCACGTCAAGGCGCAAGGGCTGAATGGCATAGCGGAGTTGCACGCGTCCCTCGGCGAGGCCAAAGGATTCGAGCAGCATGTCGCCCAGGTGCCGGGTATAGTCGGCCATATCGACGGCGGCTATGTTGTCGCCCATGTAGAGTTTCTGGTGGATCAGGCCCATGGCATCCACCCGGTTTTGGCCTTCGCGCACGGCATCGAGGGCTGTTTCATCGGTGATTTGGCGGGATTGCAGGTGAAGCAGGCTGGACAGAACCTGGAGGTTATTTTTGACGCGGTGGTGGATTTCCTTGATTAAAAATTCTTTCTCTTCGTTGCGCCGCTGTAGTTGGCGGGTGAGCCGCCACAGCAGTCCTCCTGCCAGCAAGGCCCCCGCCAAGCCCACTAGAACAGCCCAAAACCGGGAGCGTTCGCGGTCGAGTTGTTGGGCTTGTGTCACTATCCGGGCCTCTTTTTGCGCTGTTTCGTACTGCGTTTGCAATTCGCTCATCCGGATGGTATTCTCCTCGTTGAGGAGGCTGTCGCCGGTTTGTTTGTTGAGTTGGAGGAAAAAATACGCCGAGTCGAAACGGCCGATACCGGCATAGGCCTCGGCCAGCAAGCGGTAATTTTCTTCCGCTTTATCGAGTTGGAAAAGTTCCTGAATGGCCTGCCGGATTTGCAAATGGTAAGGCAGGGCTTTTTTGTACTCGCCCAGCAGGTTGTAAATATGCCCGATATTGCTGGTGCAACTGGTGCGCAGCGGCGTAAAATCGGTCTTTATGGCCAGTTGTAAGGCCTCCTGATAACTTTTCAGGGCTTCCGGGTAGCGTTTCAAATACTTCAGCACATTGCCCCGCGAATTGAGCGACAAGCCCAGGTCGATGTCCGAACCCAGTTGGCGACGGATCGCGAGTGCTTCGTCCTGGTATGCCAGCTCCTTCGGGTAGTCGCGCAATTGCAGCCAGGTATCGCCCATGGCCTGCGCCGAGCAGGCGAGGTCTTCGCGGAGATTCAATTTGCGCTGGGTTTGATAGGCTTTTTCGGCATATTGGACGGAGGCCTCCCATTTTTCCTGGGCGTACAGGATGTCGGCGATATAGTTGTTTGCCTGAGCGGTGCCTACTTCATCGTTTAGTTTTTCATAGAGCGCCAGCGCTTTAAAGGCAAATTCGGCGGCTTTTTCATTGTTGCCGAGGTAACTGTGTACCCACCTGATTTTGGTGTATACATTGGCCAGTCCAGCCATATCGCCCTGTTTTTCAAAGCGTTGCTGCGCTAATGTAAAATATGCCATCGCCGAATCAGGGGCGCCCAGGTTGGCGTGGGTGCGGCCGATAGCCACTTCCAGCCGGGCCAGCCAGGTGTCGGCTTGCAGCCGGCGGGCTATTGCATAGATGTGCCGGTACAGGCGCAGGCCGTTTTCCAGGCTGTACTCGCCACATTGGCTGGCTTGTTTGAACAATGGTTCAAGGGTGGCAGTATCGTCGGGCATCGTCTGCCCGGCAGTGGTGGCCAGCAACAGGCTATCGCAGGCGGTCGATTGGGCAAGCAGCGGCATTGCGCCGAATCCCGCACTCAGGCCCAACAACACAAAAACCAGGTACGCTTTCATATTTTTTTTACACGGGTTAAAATCTCATCTCTGGCGGCTTTGTTGATCGGAATTTGTTTGTTAGCGATGTACAAATACAGGTCACCGATTTCTTCAACATGGGCCAGGTTGACAATGTACGAGCGGTGTACCCGCATCAGTTCGGGTACTGCAGCCAGTGTTTCCCCCATATGTTTGAGGGTTTGGGTGATTAATATTTCTTTACCGTTCAGCACCAGTTTGCAATAATAGTCGTCGGCCTCCAACCATAAAATATCCCTGAAAAACAGCCGTACCATCCGGTCCTTGGATTTGATAAACATCCGGTCTTCAAATAGATACGCCTGGTCAGCCTCCGCTGTGGCCGGCGCTCCCGGCGCTACAGCCCCCCGGTGGATAGCCAGTTCGATCGCGTTCTTGAGGTCTCTGCCGCGAAAGGGTTTACTCAAAAAGGCCGCTGGCAGCGTGGTTTTAGCGCGTGCAAAAGTAGCATCGTCGCTGTTGCTGGAAAGAAAAACTACCGGGATGGCGTGTTTTTCCATGATTAATTTTGTCGTTTCAATACCATCCAATGGGCCGGCCAGTTGGATATCCATCAATATGAGATCGGGCGGACGGCGTTGCACCAACACCAGTGCCTCCTCCCCGGTATCGCACAGGCCAGCGATGTCGAAGCCCATGTCTGTCAGCCGGTCAGCCAGGTCGGCTGCGATGATGGGTTCGTCTTCAACGATGAGAATACGGATATTTTCCATGAGCAAATCAACTATTATACCTCGAAAAAGCATTCTGAAAGCCAAACGGAGTGCCGGTTAAGGCGTGGATTTTTAGGGGAAGTTAATGGGGGTAATTGATGAGCGCCTGAAAACTTTTTAGCCGCTGGCACGCTGCCTGAAAGCCGTTGGCGACATCCCAAACTCCTCCGAAAACACCCGGCTAAAGAATTTCGGGTCGTTAAACCCTGTTTCATAAGCCACATCCGCCACGCTCAGGGCCGGGTCGGCCAGCAACAGGCGGGCTTGCAGCAAGCGCAGCAAGCGTACGTACAAGGTGAGCGAGCGCCCCGTCAGCGCGGTCACTTTCCGGTGCACCACAGGGTAACTCATGCCCAGCAGCCGGCTGATCTCCTCGACCGAAAGATCGGCTTGCGCCAAACGGCTTTCCACAACCGCCTGTAGTTTTTGCAAAAAAGCATCCTCCGGGTCGGCCGGTGGCGCGGCGGAGGGTTCGGGCCGGGGCGCCGACAGGCTGTAGCGGGCCTGCAATTGCCGGCGCAATTCCAGCAAATTGGCCAATACGACCTGCAATTCTTCCGGGTGAAAGGGTTTGGCCAAAAAAGCATCGGCGCCGCGCCGCAAGCCTGCTATCCGGTCTTCGACTGCGGCCCTGGCCGTGAGCAGCACCAGTGGAATATGGCTGCTGCGCTCGTCGTGTTTCAGGGTGTCGCACACCTCGAAGCCGTCCTTTTCCGGCATCATCACGTCACTGATGATGATATCGGGGATCAACTCAAGGGCCTTTTCGATACCTGCCTGTCCGTTGTACGCATACTCGAGTTGATAGTCCTTGGCCAGGCAGGCGCTCAGGTATTCGACCACATCGGGGTTGTCTTCCACAATCAGCAACACCGGCCGGGCAGCGTCCGGCGGGCGTGGGGGCGCTACCGGCTCCGGCGGACCCAA
>JADLDL010000233.1 GCA_020846655.1 Saprospiraceae bacterium
GTGGCCCAGTTGCGCAGGCGGTCGGCCCAGAGCAGGGGAGCGGAAGTTGGTATCGTTTTCGTCATGCGGGTCGGAAAATCTCAGGTCGAGGCGGTTGGTGGTGTTGCCGGCTGGGTGTTGGTGGGCTAGCTTGTCCGAAAATGGCCTTCCAGGTAGAGCACGGCCTGCCCGCTGATGAGTACCCGCTCGCCTTGCAGGGTACAGCGCAGGGCGCCTTTTCGTTCGGAACATTGAATGGCGCTGAGGCTGTTTTGGCCCAGCACCCGGGCCCAATAGGGGGTAAGGGTGGTATGCGCAGAACCGGTCACCGGGTCTTCGTCGATGCCAAAGGCGGGAAAAAAACAGCGCGAAACAAAATCCGAGGCCCGGCCCGGCGCCGTAGCGATGAAGCCGCGGGCCGCTACCTGGCGCAACGCCCGCATATCGGGCGCCAGGGCCAATACCTCTTCTTCGCTGGCAAACACCAGGAGGTAATCTTCGCGCCCGAGCCACACTTCGCGCGGGGCTATGGAAAAAGCCTGCCGGGCGGGGCCCGGGAGTTCGGTCGCTTGCAAGGTGTCGGCCGGAAAATCGAGTGTTAGCCAGTCGCCTTCGCGGTGTACGTGTAGCCAGCCGCTTTTACTTTGAAAGGAAAGTTGCTCGGAGTGGTTGGTTTTCAGGCAATTAAACAGCACGAACGCAGTAGCCAGGGTGGCATGCCCGCACAATTGCACCTCCGTTTTTGGCGTAAACCAGCGGAGGTGGTAGGTGTCGGGCGGGCCGAGCGGGACAAAAAATGCCGTTTCCGAGAGGTTGTTTTCGGCAGCCAGGCTTTGCAGGATAGCATCGGGCAACCAGTCGCGCAGCGGCACCACGGCGGCCGGATTGCCGCCAAACAGCCGGTCGGTAAAGGCGTCAATTTGGAAAATCTGGTACATGAAAAGGTGCTTTCGTGGGCCGTAAATGTAGGGTAAACCACTGGTTCTCCAGATTGAAAAAGCAGGCTGGTTGAAGAAAAACAACCGTTGGTTGAATACGCCGGCGCGGCGGGTATTGCGCGGATACCTTTGCCCCCACAAACGCAATCGAAACAATGGAAACCAGCGCCTACACCCAGCACCCCGAGGTACAAGCCCTCCTGACCGAACTTCACACAGTCGCCCGGGAAAGACCCGGCGGGCTCCGCGTTTCCGACATTCGCGATGCCGCCGGCCGGCAGTATGTGGACCTGGTCATGGAAGGCGGCGGCACACTTGGCGTGGCGCTGCTGGGCTATATTTATGTGTTGGAACAACTCAATATCCGGTTTTTAAACCTGGCCGGTACCTCTGCCGGCAGCATCGTGTCCATGTTGTTGGCAGTCGGGCCAATCGAGGAAGAAAAATCCGACTGGCTGATCGAGGCCGTGGCGGGCAAGGATTTTTACGATTTTGTAGATGGGAACAAAGAGGTGCGCAAGTTTATCGACGCCCTGCTGGACCCGGAGGCCCGCAAAGCGAAAAAGGTCCGCCTGACGGCCAAAGTGCTCGATGACATCCGCGACTACTACGGCCTTTGCCCCGGACTGCATTTTCACGACTGGCTGAGCGGTCTGCTGGCTGCCAAAGGCGTGCGTACGCTGGCCGATTTGCAGGCCCAACGCCGCGCCGTGCCCACCGGTATCCAGGTAGCCGGCACCGGTGTTGCCATCGCGCCGGCGCGATGGGCCCGGCTGTCGATCGTATCGGCCGATATCAGTACGGGCACCAAGGTGTCCTTGCCCGATATGGCGCATTTGTACTATGCCGAGCCCGATCAGGCCAATCCGGCCGACTTTGTGCGGGCCAGCATGAGCGTACCGGTGTTTTTCTATCCCTGCATTCTAAAAAACATTCCGAAATCTGAATCGGCCTCCGCCAATTGGGCACAAGCCGCCAATTACCGCGGCCCGGTGCCGCCCGAGGTGTATTTGGTGGATGGCGGCAGCATGTCCAACTTCCCGATTTCCTTTTTTTATGCTCCTGAAAAAACAGTCGATGCGCCCGTTTTTGGGATAAAAATTGGCGCCGACCGGGACTCCTTCACCGCGATGGATTCGTTTGGCGCCTTCGCCGGCGCTATGCTCGGCGCCATGATGTCGTTTTCAGACAATGATTTTTTTGTGCAACACCCGGATTGGAACCGCTTTGTCGGGGTGATCGATTCAGGCACGTACAACTGGCTGGATTTTCACCTGAGCGACGAAGGCAAACTCGACTTGTTTGTGCGGGGCGCCCGGGCAGCGCGCGACTTCCTGTTGGGCTTCGATTGGCCGGGGGCTCAGCACTCGATTTCCAAGCCGTCGTAGCCCAGCGAAACAGCCTCCGGCAACTGCTGCGTCACCTCGCGGGCCAGGCCCATATCGTGGCTCATGTGCGTGAGCCAGGTGTGCTCGGGCCGGATTTGCTCCACAAATGCCAGTGTTTCTTCCAGGTTCATGTGGGTGGGGTGCGGGCGGTGGTGCAGGGCATTGACTACCAGGTACCGCGTGCCCTCAATTTTCAGGCGCTCTTCCGCGCTCACGGTTTTCATGTCAGTCAGGTAGGTCAACTCGCCAAACCGAAAACCGAGGATGGGCAAACGGCCGTGCCAGATGCCGATGGGCTGAATGGGCAGGCCTTTGATGTGTAGCGTCGACTGCTGGTCGATGTGATGCAGTTCGATGCGGGGCAGGCCGGGAATGGGTTCGCCGAAAATATATTCGAAGCGTTTGCGCACATCGTCGGCTACGCGCGCCTGGGCATAGACCGACATCGGGTGCCCGGATTTGAAATTAAAGGGCCGGATATCGTCGATTCCGATGACGTGGTCGTTGTGTTCGTGCGTCAGCAGGATGGCGTCGAGGTGCTGCACGCGGGCGCGGAGCATTTGCTGGCGCAGGTCGGGGCCGGCGTCGATCAGGATGTTGGTATCACCGTTGCTGAGTAGGGCCGAGGTCCGCAGGCGATTGTCTTTTGGGTCCGCAGACTGGCAGACGGCGCAATTGCACCCAATCACGGGAATGCCTTGAGAAGTTCCGGTACCGAGCAGCGTGAGTTTCAAAATCGTGTTTCGTGGTGGGTGTTTCGTGTTTCGTGGTGGGTGTTTCGGGTGCGTGTTTCGTGTTTGGTGGTTTTAGGGCAGGTACTACAATGAAGTTGCTTGGTATTTTGCGCCCGTAGTCCTCCCCCCTGCCCCCATAACCATCAACTTAAGGTTTACTTACTTCGACATTCGATATTCTGCGGTTCGATATTCGATATTCCAACGTAAATGGCTTAAAAAATATCGAATATCGAACCGCAGAATATCGAATGTCGAAGTA
>JADLDL010000234.1 GCA_020846655.1 Saprospiraceae bacterium
GGGGCCGCCTCCGGCCACCAGTCGGACCGGGTTGCCACAGGTGTGGGCATCGATGCAAAAGAAGGTTTTACGCATGCAGCAAAATTCGGGATTCCGGGGCCTACTTTTGTCAGGGGGCAAAAAAAAACACCGGTGCCTTGCGGTCCGGTGTGCTCTGCAATTAGTCAGCCATTCGAATGGCAGGTACGGTATCGTGTGCGGTTGGCTGTATTTTTCCTCCTGTAACAACAAACCCGGTACGCGCACCTAGTCTTTTCTTTCTGGGGAATCCCGGCCCGCTGGGGGCGGGCCGGGACAATTGCACAAGTTTTCAATTGGTTCTGGACGCTATTGGTCCTATCTCAAAATAGTAAATATCAAGCCCTTGAATTGATGCAAAGGTGCAGCCCTGAGCGCCCGCTTTTCAAGCGTGAAACTGCCTGAGTTTCAAAACAGGTATATTTACCCGCAAACGGGCAGGTACTTTTACCTGTTTTTGCGGCAAATCACTTGGGCGCCTACCAGTAATCTGAGGAGGCCCCTATTTTTGGCTGAAACATTCCTTGTTCACAAAAAAAATCCACCTCGCATTATGAATGACTCAACCATCAATCACGACCTGGATCTGCAAACTGCTGTCGATTGGACTACCGCCTGGCGCGCAGCGCACGCCACTACGCCCGGCTATATCAAGGCTTTTCTGGTCGACCTGTCTGAAGTCAACGAGATCATGGCCGAAACCGGCGCCGCTTCCATCCGGGTGTATTTCGGGCTCGACGGCTCAACGGAAAAACTCATCCTGGTAGGTGTGGATGCCAACGGCAACGACATCATCAATCCGGAGGTGAACCATATCCGGAAAAGTGGCACCTACGATTTCAATACCCCTTGCCCCCCGGTATGCGGCGTAGACAGCCCATTGCTGACCGGGCATATGCCGCCCGGCTAAGACAGGAGAGCCATGTTGGAAATCGCCAAAACCATAATCGGAGGCTCTGTGTATTGTGCTTTGTTTCCGCTTGTACTAGCCTTGTACAAGCGGAAATTTCTGTCGCCACCGCTTCAGGTTATTTTTATTTACCTGCTTCTGATCGTTGGCGTTCAGGCGATTGCCAAGTTTACGGCCTGGTTGGGCATGAACAACCTGCCTTTGCTCCATGTCTACACCATAGCAGAGTTTTCCCTGCTTTGCTGGTTTTACCAACGGGCGATTCCCACATTGGTATCGGTCCGCACCATGTCCCTTTGCCTTTTACTTTTTATGGCCTGGGCCCTCTGGAATGCCTGTTGTTACCAGGGTTGGTATCAATTTAACACCAATGCGCGCACCCCGGAGGGTATTGCTGTTTTGATCTTTGCTTTGCTGTATTATTACGCCGTCATGCGGGAAATGAAGATCTTGCGCCTCGAAGACGAGCCGCTGTTTTGGATCAACACGGGGTTTATGTTGTATTTTTCAGGCGGCACCTTGTTGTTCTTTTTCAGCAACGCGATCCTGTCATTTGCCTACTCCCTGAATATGTACATCTGGGCCCTGCATGCCAGTTTTAGTGTGATTTTATACCTATTTTTGGCCATTGGAATATGGAAAGTGCCAATCAAACCCACATAATTTTGCTGCTGGCAGTCGGGATGCTGATCCTGCTGCTGCTGGCCGCTGCAGTGGTGTTGTTTTTTGTGGCCTATCAACGGCGCTTATTGAGCCAGCAATTGGTGCTCAGTGAAATGGAGGCGGACCACCGCCAGGAGTTGTTGCACAGCAACCTGGAACAGGTAGAGCAGGAGCGCAAACGAATCGCCAAAGACCTGCACGACGAAGTAGGCAGTATTTTATCGTCGCTGAAACTCAAAATCAATCAGTTGCCCAACGGCGACCCGGCTCAAATCCACGCGCTCGTGGAAGAAAGCCGGAGTATCATCGACACCGGCATCAACAGCGTTCGCCGGATTTCGCACGACATCCTTCCGCCCGGGCTCGACTTGTTTGGCCTGGCCGATGCCCTGGAGGAACTTTGCCACCAAATTTCAACGGGCGATGCCTTTTCCGCCACCCTGGAGGCCGACGCTTCCTTGCCCCGCCTGCCTGCGTCCAAAGAACTGGGCCTCTACCGCGTTGTTCAGGAATTAATAAATAATACCATACGTCACTCGGGCGCTACGCGCATTCAGGTATCTTTGCAACAGACCGCCACTGCGGTTGTTTTAGTTTATTCCGACAACGGAACTGGTTTTGACCCACTCCTGCTCGCCAAAGGCAAGGGACTCGGACTCCGCAACATCGACGTCCGTGTCACCCAAATCGGTGGCGATGTGCATTGGGAAACAGAACCGGGAGCCGGAGTAAAAATTACCATCACCACGCCTTTATCCTGATCCTTGAGTGCCATGAGTAAACCTACCATTCGGGTGGCCATTGCCGAAGACCAACGTTTGTTTCGGGAATGCCTCATTCCTGTCATCAACCAATTCGAGAACATGGAAGTTTGCCTGGAGGCCTCCAATGGCCGCGAACTTCTGGATGCCCTGGCGCAAGGGATCCCGCTCCCGGATGTGGTGCTCATGGACCTGACGATGCCGGAACTGAACGGCATGGAAACAACGGAACAGATCAAAGTCCGGTACCCGGAAATCAAGGTCATTATCCTGTCGGTACACGGCGAGGAGCGCCACATCGTAAAACTGGTGGGCATCGGGGTGAATGCCTACCTGGTGAAAAATGCCGAACTCACGGAGGTGCGGCGCGCTATCGAATCGGTGGTGGAGAAGGGTTTTTATTTCAACGAAGCCACCCTGCGCGCCTTGCAGGCCGGTATGGAGCAGCGCAAACAAAAGACATTCGACCCGGAAATGACGCTCACCACCCGGGAGCGGGAAATCCTGGAGTTGATTTGCAAAGAATGTACCACCCCTGAAATCGCCGAACGGCTTTTCATCAGCGTTCGGACCGTCGACGGGCACCGCAACAACCTGCTGGCCAAAACCGGCGCCCGCAACACGGCCGGCCTGGTGCTCTACGCCCTGCGGCACAGCCTGGTCGAATTGTTTACCTGAACTCCGGCAACACGGGCCGTTCGGCCAATGCCCGCCGGATCACGCCCAGCACCCGCTCCCGTTCGGCGCCCTGCAAAGGCTGCCGGGGCAGGCGCACATATTCGGTACCGAGGCCCGTGAGGGTTTCGGCGAGTTTGATGTTTTGTACCAGTTGTGGGTGAATATCCAGTTCCAGCAAGGGCAAAAACCAACGGTAGATCGCCAGCGCTTCCTCCCGTCGCCCGGCTTTGGCCAGTTCGTAAATGGCTACCGTTTCTCTCGGAAAGGCATCTACGAGGCCGGCTACCCAGCCATGCGCGCCCATCAGTAAGGCTTCCAGGGCAAGGGTGTCTACCCCACAGAGGATGTGCAGCCGGTCGCCAAAACGGCTGATCAGGCGGGTGACGTTCGAAATATCGCGGGTACTTTCCTTGACCGCCTGGATATTGTCCAACTGGAGTAGTTCTTCAAACATATCGGGTGTCACCTCCACCTTGTAGTCTACCGGATTGTTGTACACCAGGATCGGCAGATTGGTATTTTGGGCCACGGTTTTGAAAAAATCAACGGTTTCCTGTGCTGTCGGTTTGTACAGCATGGGGGGCAACAACATAAGGCCGTCGGCGCCCTGTTCCTGTGCCTGCTGGGCCAGCCGAATGGCTTGTCGGGTGGAGCCTTCCGCCACATTGAGTAAAATGGGCACCCGGCCCTGCACCACATCGCGGGTGGCCGCCAGCAATTCGAGTCGCTCCTCGTGGCTCAGGGTACTGGATTCGCCCAGCGAGCCCCCCAGGATCAGCCCGTGCACGCCGGCCTCCAACTGTGCGCGGATGTTGTGCAGAAAAGCCTGCATATCAAGTGCGCCCTCGGCGCTGAATTTGGTCGTAACAGCGGGGAAAACCCCATTCCAGGAAGTGAGCATGTTTTTTTTGAATGATGAATGATGAATGATTCAAATCTCCGCTTTCTTGCCAGCCCAGGGAGCGGCTTTTTCCAGTTGGCCGGCCAGGCGGTACAGGATGTCTTCGGCGCCGAAACGGGCGGTGAACATGACGCCGATGGGCAGGTTTTCTTCGGGGGTCCAGTGCATGGGCACCGACATGGAGGGTTGGCCGCTCAGGTTGGCGAAAGGCGTCCAGGGCATGTAGTCGTAGATTTTGGCGGCCAGGCTGTCGATGGTTGCGCGCACCGCCGAGCCCAGTCCAAAGGTATTGACCACAGCCAGCAGCCGGCGCTCGGCACTGCTGGGCTGGAGGCTGCCGATCCGGATCGGCCGTTTGGCTAGGGTAGGCGTGAGCAACAGATCGTAGTGTTCGTAAAAACCGGCAATGCGGCGGCTGATGTCACCCCATTTGTGTTTGGCGAAGGTGAAATCGGCGGCTGTAAAGGCCCGGCCCAGGAGGTTCAGCGCGTAGGTACTGGCCTCCACGTCGGAGGGCCGCACCTTGCGGCCGAGGTAGCGGCTCATCACTTCGATTTCGCCGGCCAGTTCGCCGGCCACCACCACAAGAAAGGCTTCGGTCAGGTCTTCGCGCAGGTAGGGCAAATCCACCTGCGTCAGTTCGTGCCCTTCGGCGCGCAAGAGCGACACGGCTTTTTCCACGGCCAGCACGCAGGCCGGATCGACCTCAAAACCCAGGGTGTGGGCTGTGGTGAAACCGATGCGCAGTTTGCCGGGGGCGGTTTCCACTTCTTCGGCATAGGGCCGTTTGGGTGCTTCGATGATGTAGGGGTCGCCTGGCGCAGGGCCCTGGATCACGTCGAGGTAAGCCGCCGAGTCGCGTACGGAATGGCTCAGGCAATTTTCGACCGCAGCGCCCGACCACATTTCCCCTTCGAGGGCCGACCAGGACACCCGCCCCCGCGAGGGTTTCAGGCCAAACAACCCGCAGCAGGAAGCCGGCATTCGGATGCTGCCGCCGCCGTCGTTGGCTGTAGCCAGGGGCACCATGCCCGCCGCTATGGCGGCGGCCGATCCGCCGCTGGAGCCCGCCGGCGAATGCGCCAGGTTCCAGGGATTGCGGGTGGGGCCAAACAATTCGGGTTCGGTGAACGGCGTCAGGCCAAATTCAGGGGTGTTGGTTTTGCCGAGGATCACCAGGCCGGCGCCGCGCATTTTTTGCACCGCAAAACTATCCTGCTCCGACACATAGTGCTGGTAACCCCGGCTGCCGGTGCACATCGGCGTGCCGGCTACCTCCATGCCCAAGTCTTTGACCAAAAACGGCACTCCGGCAAAGCTGGCGTTTCGTTTCACCTGCCGGGCCTCCGCCCGGGCGGCTTCGTAGCGGCGGTGTACCACGGCGTTGATCGTCGGGTTGATGGCTTCAATGCGCCGGATCGCGATCTCCGTTAGTTCTTCGGGGCTCAGTTCGCCGTTGCGGACCAGCTTGGCCAGGCCAAGGGCGTCGTATTGCCGGTATTCTTCGAATGTCATAGGGCGGTGGATTTTGTATGGTGGCAAATGTTGCGAAAAATTAATAATTTGCCAAGGCATGAACCAAAGGGTACTTCATGCTCGTTTACCGCTTTTTTTCACCACTCCAATTCTTTTACACCATGAAAAAACTCCTCTTAGCCACTGCGCTCTGCCTGATGGCTGTAGCCGCCTTTTCTCAAACCACGACAAAAACCGCCCAAATCCGGAAGTTGCTGGAGCTGTCCGGCTCCGGAAAAATGGGGGTTATGATGATGGACAACCTGCTTCCCGCCCTGAAAAACCTGGCTCCGGATGCCCCTGCGGATTTCTGGGAAGAAGTTCAAAAAGAAGTGCACCCGGAGGATATCGTCGAACTGGTTGTTCCGATCTACGACAAGTACTACACCGAAGAGGATATCCGCCAACTCATCGTCTTTTATGAATCGCCGGTGGGCCAAAAAATGGTGGCGCAAATGCCGGCCGTAATGCAGGAATCCATGGCAGTAGGGCAAGAATGGGGCCGCGAAATTGCCGAAAAAGTAATTTCCAGATTGGAGGAAAAAGGCTACAAGAAGCACTAGGGCCCCGTACCCGGGAAATAGTTTCAGGAAGAACCAACCTTGGCGAAAAGCGCTTCGTTAGGGTAAATGTCGGGCTCACCAATCGGAACGCCGACGTTACCACTCAACCTGAAACTATTTTCCTATGAAATCCGTGTTGCTCCTGTTTGCGCTGCTGTCTTGCGCGCCGCTCTTTTCCCAATCCAATATTGCCCTGCTGGAAAACCTCGAAGGCCGTTGGTTGCTCGACGACCGGCAGCAAGCGGTGTTGTCCGAATGGACCCTTACTTCAACGAGCGCTGCCATGGGGCGTACGCTGGCGCTGGTCTGTCAGGACACTGTCGAACTCAGCCGTATCCAGATCCAACTGGCCCCCGGCGCTGAACAACTGACCCTTTGGGCCGACTCCCTGCGCGCCGAAGGCCCGCAGCAATTCCGGCTCCTGCGCAACCAGGCAGAAGAATTGCTTTGGGAAAATATGGACCCCAAGGGCCGGCCCCAACGCCTGGCCTGGCTGTTTTACTCAGATAAATATTTCACGTTTCGCAGTGACGAAGGCCGGGAAACGAACTACCAGCGCGTGTCGGCCCAGCAACTCCGCTTGCGCGCCCGGGCGCAGGTCGGACTCAACCGAAGCACCCGGCCGACCTTCAACAACCGGAATTTCCAAAATGCGATTGAGCAGTACAATCGGCTGGACTATCAGGCGCAGTCCGGCTGGGAATATGCCCTTGTCCTGGGCCTGGGCAGCGCCGGCTCACCCCTGAGTTGCTACCTCGAAGTTGGCCATACCGAACGCCAAATCGGCGTTTTTTCCGTGATGGACCAGCCCAATGTGCGGTTTATCCAGCAAGGAAGTTTCCGGTATTCGAGCACCTACCTCGCTTTTGTCCCGGAACTAAGTTTTGGCCGCCGGCAGGCTCTGACGCTGAGTACCGGCTTTTACGTCGATGTGGCTACGCGCTCACAGTTCAACGGCAGCCTTGCCGCCTCCGGCCCTGGTGCCTCCGATACGTCCTTTCCAGTGGCTTTGTCCGGCCATACTGCCGCACGGGGCTTGCTGGCCGGTTTGGCCTACAAGTTGCCGGTTGCGGCCCTGGCCGGATTGCAGCCTTGCATCTTTGCCCGAGGCATGTTTGACCTGGGCAATGGCGCCCATCTCCGAACCTTTTCGGCGGGCTTGCAACTGCGTTTAGCGAAGGAATAGTAAAAATAAATGTTTTGCGTTTATGTAATCTCGGCAAGCTCTGCATCTGCCTTCTGGCAGATGGCCAGGCCGGCTGCTGCCGAACGATTCGGGTATTCCCTTCCCGATGCATAAACCAATAAAACAGTTATACCATGTTGAAAACCACCTTGTGCGCCCTGCTCTTGTCCGCACTGCCGTTTACCCCCAAACAAAGCCCGGCGCCACCGCCCGGCACTGCCAAAATTCAGGTTGCCCTCCTGCTGGATACCAGCAATAGTATGGACGGTCTCATCGATCAGGCCAAATCCCAACTCTGGAAAATGGTGAATCGCCTGGCCGATGCCCAACGGCAAAACCAGGGCATCGAACTGGAAATTGCGCTCTACGAATACGGCAACGACGGTTTGCCGTCCAATGAAGGCTACATCCGGCTGGTGCAACCGCTGGGCAAAGACCTGGACGGACTCTCTGAAAAACTGTTCGAACTGCGGACCAACGGCGGCAGCGAATATTGTGGCTGGGTGATTAAAACATCCCTGGTGCAATTGAGCTGGTCCACGGCTCCCGACGACTTGCGGGTGATCGTTATTGCCGGCAACGAACCCTACGACCAGGGCCCTGAAAGTTTCCGCGAAAGCTGCGCGGCTGCCGTGGCCAAAGGCGTGGTGATCAACACCGTGTTTTGTGGCGACCAAACAGAAGGCATCAAAACCCACTGGAAAGACGGCGCCACCTGCTCCCTCGGCAAGTACATGAACATCGATACCGACGACCGGGTGGAGCACATCAGCACCCCCTACGATACCACGGTGCTGCGGCTCAACGACCAACTCAATGCCACCTACCTGGGCTTTGGCCAGCACGGCGTTTCAAAAAAAGAGCGACAAATGCTGCAAGACTCTAATGCCAAACTCTACGGCAGTGCCAACGTCGTGCAGCGGGCCAATGCCAAAGCCAAAGCCAGCTATTCCAATGCCGACTGGGACCTCGTGGATGCCGCAGATGCCGATCCGGAGGTGTTGGCCAAATTGGACAAAGACCAGTTGCCGGCCGAATTGCGGGGGAAAAGCGAGGAAGAAATCCGGGTGGCTGTTGCGGAATTGAAAACCAAACGGATGGATATCCAGCAGCAGTTGCGCCAGTTGGAAATCGTAATCGACGACTATATCCGGGAGGAAAAAAAGAAAACGGCCTTGGGTACGCAAACGCTCGACAATGTCCTGATCGAAGCCGTCGTACAACAGGCCCTTGCCAAAGGTTTTTCGTTTCCCAAATAAAACATGCTCTAGTCCTCCACCAGCGTAATGGCTTGAGTAGGGCAGCGCGGCACTACCTCTTCGACCTTGGGCAACACGTCGTCGGCCGGATATTCCTGGAGCAGGTACAAAAAACCGTCGTCGCGCACTTCAAAAACCTCCGGGGCCAGGTCCATGCAGATCCCGTTTGATTCGCAAGCGTCAAAGTTTATTTCAATGCGGTAGGCCATGTCAGGAAAATTTGGTGAATGGATTTTCTGCCGAAAAAATACAACCTTTCTAAAAATTCAAGGCCTAACTTTTAGCCGGAGTTGCTGGCTGTTGTGGTGCGCATCGCGCAGCAGTAAGGTGTAGCTGCCAGGAAACAGGGCCAGCGGCGCCAGTTCGGCGTCGTTTTGCAACAGCAATACGTCTACCGGTATGGCGTCGGCCGACTCCCGGCTCAGCCGCGCCTCGACCAGGCAGGGCAACCCGACCCGGATCTTTCGCTTGGGTAACCTGACCCATTTTTTTCCGCTGTCCGACACCAGCCAATCCGGCCGGCCCTCCACCCAGGTCGTGCGGGGGTGAAACACCACGAGGTCAAATTGGTTTTTTCCTTGCAGGCCGTTGAAAGGCTGTTGCAGGCTGTCGACGAAAACGGCGGAGTAGGGCAGTTGTACTTTTTGCCAATGTGGGTCGCTGCGCCGTTCGGTACTGCGCTCGGTCATGTTCGTTTGGTTGATGGTAAGCGGGTCAATGCCGGTAAATTCCTTGAACCAGCCCGCCATGGCTTTGCCCCAGTAGTCGTGCACGCCTTCGATGACATGGTCAAATCCGCAGTGTACCAGCACTTTGGCATTTTTGTCCTGCTCAAACAGTTTTTTCAGGTTTTGGGCTTGTTCCTGCTCGCGCTCGCCGTTGCCCCTGGCTTCATAGGGCCAAAGGGTGTACCCGATGGCCAGCGCTTGCCGCACCAGGTTGCCAAAACGGGGCTCGGCCATATAAAAGCCGGTTTTCCGGACCGGGTACCCGCGCTGTGGCAGCAGCGTGTCGGTCGCGCCCAGGTCTTCCAGTGCCAGGTACCGGAAACCCTGCTGGTACAAGGCCTGGAGCAATTGGGTGGTGAATACCCGGTGCCGCGGCTGGTGGTGGGCTTCGTTGAGGATGATGATTTGATGCCCGCTGGCTACCGATTCGATGTACGACAGCGCGTCTTGCGGCTGAAACCGCGCAAACCAGGCGCTGTCGGCAGGTGTCATGCTGCGGCGCCCGCCATTCACGGTGTCCCAAATTTTCAGGGTTTGGCGGTACTCGCCGATGTAGGAGTAGAGCCAGGCGACGCGTTGATCTTTCCAGGGCGTCGTGTCCTGTTGGCGCCAGGCTTCGATTTCGGAAGGCAGGTAATAGGTGGTGTTGGTGGGCAGTTGGGCGGCCAGCGGGCCGATCAGGCACAGGCCGAAGAGGAGATGGAGGAAGGCGTATTTCATGGGTGGTCGGGCTAATATCTGCTGCAATGTACAGCACCGGTTTTTTTCCGCGCCCTGAGCAGGCAAAAATTTACCCATAAAAAGGAAGGGCGTCTTTCCTGGGATGAGCAGGAAAAGACGCCCTTTTTATCGGCGATGCGGGTTGCACCAATTACATATTGTTGATGATTTCGGTGGCGAACTCCGAACATTTCAGTTTCGTAGCGCCTTTCATGAGGCGTTCAAAGTCGTACGTAACACGTTTGTTGCGGATGGCGCGTTCCAGGCCTTTGATGATCAGTTTGCCGGCACGGTCCCAGCCCATGTATTCGAACATCATCACGCCGGAGAGGATCACCGAGGCGGGGTTGACCATGTCTTTGCCGGCATATTTGGGCGCGGTGCCGTGGGTGGCTTCAAAAATGGCGTGGCCGCTCATGTAGTTGATGTTGGCGCCGGGGGCGATACCGATGCCGCCTACCTGAGCTGCCAGGGCGTCGGAAAGGTAGTCGCCGTTGAGGTTGAGGGTGGCTACCACATCGTATTCGGCGGGGCGCAGCAGGATTTGTTGGAGGAAAGCATCGGCAATGACGTCTTTCACCAGCAGTTTGCCGGCGGCGAGGGCTTCGCTTTGGGCTTTGTTGGCGGCGTCTTCGCCTTTGGCTTCTTTGATCCGGTCGTATTCCACCCAGGTAAACACGCGGTCGCCGTATTCGCGCTCGGCCAGGGCGTAGCCCCAGTCTTTGAATTTACCCTCCGTAAATTTCATGATGTTGCCTTTGTGCACGAGGGTCAGGGATTTGCGTTTATACAGGAACGCATATTCCAGGGCTGCGCGCACGAGCCGCTCGGTACCTTCGGTCGATACGGGTTTGATACCGATGGACGAGGTTTTCGGGAATCGGATTTTTTTCACGCCCATTTCATTGGTCAGGAAGTTCATCACTTTCGCGCAGTCGTCCGTGCCTGCCAGGTATTCGATACCGGCGTAGATGTCTTCGGTGTTTTCGCGGAAAATGACCATGTCCACCAGGCCGGGTTCTTTGACCGGGCTGGGTACGCCTTTGAACCAGCGCACGGGGCGCACGCAGGCGTAGAGGTCGAGTTGTTGGCGCAGGGCTACGTTCAGCGAACGAATGCCGCCGCCGACCGGCGTGGTGAGCGGGCCTTTGATGGCTACTTTATATTCGTTGATCAGGTCCAGCGTTTCTTGCGGAAGCCAGTTGCCGGTTTTGGTAAAGGCTTTTTCGCCGGCCAGCACTTCTTTCCATACGATCTTCTTTTTCCCCTTGAAGGCTTTTTCCACAGCGGCATCAAAAACGCGTACGGAAGCCGCCCAGATATCAGGGCCAATACCGTCGCCTTCGATGAAGGGAATAATGGGGTCGTTCGGCACTTTTAACTTGCCTTTTTTTACGGTAATCGTAGAACCTTGCATGTATGAAGAGTATTTAAATTAGGGAAGGTTTGTTCCAAAAACGGCGCGAAGGTAGAAAAAACACCTTGAAAATACCTGCCGTTTTGAAATTTGCCTCAGGCAAATTGCGCAGCCAGGTACCCGATGATGCGCCGGGTAGCGCCCTGGTTTTCGTTGAGGTACGCCTGTACGGCTGCCGAGGCTTTGCGGTAGTTGTCGGGTTGCTCCAGGTGCCGGAGTACGGCTGCCAGTTCGGTGGTGTTGCGGACCACAAAAGCGCCGCCCCGGGCTACAAACTGCCGGGCTTCTTCGAATTTCTCGTATTTCGGCCCCACGATCACCGGCAAGCCAAAGGCGGCGGGCTCCAAGGTGTTGTGGATGCCTTTGCCAAATCCGCCGCCGATGTAGGCCACGCTGCCATAGCGGTACAGGCTGTTGAGCATCCCGACGTTGTCGATGATCAGCACCTCGGCGGCAGCGCTGGGGGCTAATGTGGCCTGCGAGTACCGCACAAACGGCCGTTTCACGCGGGCCAGGAGTTGGGCCAGGTGTTTTTCGGCAGGCTCGTGCGGCGCGACGATGAGCCGCCATGCAGCAAATGAAGGGGCCTGAAGGACGGGCAGCAAGACGGCCTCGTCGGCTTCCCAACTGCTGCCGGCAATCAGGGTATGGCCCGTTTGGGCAACCCCGGTGGGCGTCGCAAAGGCCGCTACGGTGGTGTTTTCGGGGGCGCTGGCGGCCAGTTGCAGCACGCGGTCGACACGGGTGTCGCCGGCTACGGTATAATTTTGAAATCCCGCCTGGGCCAATAATTGGCCGGAGGCCTCATTTTGAACAAAAAAATGGCTGAAACAAGCCAGCATGCCGCGCCAAAACCCGCCGTACCAGCGGAAAAAGGGCTGGTCGGGCCGGAACAAGGCCGACACGAGCAGGGTAGGGGTCTGCCGTTGCCGCAGGGCCGACAGGTAGTTGGCCCAAAATTCATATTTGACAAACACCGCGGCATCGGGCTGGATCAGGGCCAGGAAATCGCGGGCGTTGGCGGCGGTGTCGGCCGGCAGGTAGGCGATAAAATCAGCCTGCGCGTAGTTTTTGCGGATTTCGTAGCCGGAGGGGGAAAAAAACGTCAGCACGATTTGCCAGCCTGGAAATTGCGTCCGGAAGGCTTCTATCACCGGCCGGCCTTGCTCAAACTCGCCCAGCGAGGCGGCGTGCACCCAGAGCACCGGACTCGTTTTCCGGAACTGCGCGGCGTAGCGGCTGCGCCACTGCCGGCGGCCCTCCACCCAACGGCGGGCTTTGGGGTGAACCAGCGCGGCGACATGCAGGAAAGCGGAATATCCGCCAATGAACAAGGCGTACCACCAGCGCATCAATAGTACAGGTTGTCGGCGTTGCCCAGGTAGAACGGCAGGGTCCAGGTGGCCCGGATGCCGAAGCGGAGGTCGCTGCGGGTGCCTTCGAGTTTGCGCATGGAGGAGTAATCCCAGCTCCGCAGGCTTTTGGTAAAGCCCTGGTTGAATTCAAAACCGATCATCCAGTTGGCGTGGCGGTTGTTGCTGAGGTGCTGCCAGCCGATAAACTGGTTGAAGGCCAGGCCGCCGGTCAGGCGGTCGTAGCCTTTGGCGTATTCCCCGGTAATGGCGCCGATGCTTTGGGAGTCGTCCTGGAGGCGGATTTTATGGCGCAACATGCCGGCGCCGAGGGTGATGCGGATGCCGGAGCGCTGTTTGCCGAGGAGAAACAATTTGCCCAATGTGCCGCCGACATAAAATCCGCGCTGTTTGAGCGTGATCGTCGCCACGTATTGGTCATTCCCAATGATGTTGCCTTCGGGTGTGCGCAGAATGGCGAGGGGGTCTTCTTTGGCTTCGCCCCCGAAAAAATAATGCCCTTCGGCGCCGAGGATGAAATTGTTGGCGCTGAGCCACTCCAGGCCCAGGCCAAAACTGCCGTCCTGGCCGAAACGCTGGGCCATATCGGCGGCTGGCAGGTGGGTGCCGAAAGCCAGGTGCAGCAGGATGGCTTTGCCTTCGTTGCGTTTGATGGCTTCGGGATGCTCGGGGAAGCGCGTTTGGGCTCGGGCGGACAGGCTCAGTCCCAGGGCTATGGGGAACAGGAAAAGCCAGCGACGGGTATTTGTTGTCATCATATATTTCAAATATAGGCTAGGTCGGAATGCCAATGTTGGACGCAAAAATACAGTCTTCCGGGCGAACGGCCGGCAAGACTTACTGAATCGCCGGTTTGGCGGGGCAGAGCCGGTGTGTTGCCGGGTGAGTTGTCTGGGCGATCGGGCCCGGTCTGGTTCCAAACGAACAGGTGCGGCTGTTCGCGGCGTGCCCCCCGGCAGATGAAGGCCCCTTAGGCAGGTGATGGAAGGCAGTGGCGGGCATGAGTTGTATCAGTGTAAGGAAGCCCAAACCCGGCTGTCAGGGGCTATTGGCCAGCATATGCCCAAGGCATGACGAAGATCAGATAGGGGTATAACGCAGGTCAGTAATCCCCCATCCGGCATGCCGATACATTTGTGCAAAACTTAATCAAGATGAAAGGCACTATCATATTTTTTGTTGTATTCGCTCTATCCACCTTGGGTTTTGGACAAGCAAATTACCGGGCCTCCAATGTTAGCATGACGATAAAAGGGACATCCAATCTGCACGACTGGGAATCGTCTGCTAAAGAAGTCCGCGCTCGCGGAAATATCAGCCTGGAAGGATCGATTTTGAAGTCAATCGGCTCGTTTAGCGTGGAAGTGCCGGTCAAATCGATCAAAAGTACGAAAGGATCGATCATGGATGGCAAAACCTACGACGCCTTGCTGGCTGATCGCTTCCCGAACATCACCTATACGCTGGAGAAAGTCACTGGCTTGAACAAAAAAGGAGAAAACTATGATCTGTATGCCTCCGGAAATCTGAACATTGCCGGCGTCACCAACAAGATCGATTTGTATGTAAAAGTGAAAGTAAACGCCGACGGCAGCCTGACGTTCAATGGTTCCAAAAAACTAAAAATGACCGACTATAAAATTGACCCTCCCAAAGCGCTATTTGGCACGCTGACAACGGGCAACGATATAGAAATTGTATTTCAGGTAACTGTAAAAACATTCTAACGTAGAACCAACCATTTTCTATATTTTATTCAAAAGAAACTGTTAAGCATAAAATTATCTATACATTATGAAAAACGGGTTATTTATCGCTGTTCTTGCGCTGGTATGCAGTGCTAACTGGGCTCTTGCTCAACAACCTAATCTTCAATATTTCCGTCCGTGGGATCAATCAGGTATTAATGTTTTTGAACCGTCAAAAAAAGCGGAACAACCAGAGTTTACAGGGTTTAAAATCAGAATTGGGGGCTCCTTTACACAGGATTTCCAATCGCTCACCCACGAAAATTCGCCTACTTATGCACCGGTTTCGGGCACCAATGCGACCAACAAAAACCTGCTGTATGGCGTCATCAAATCGGAAGACTCCACTTCCGCCAAATTGTCCGGGTTTAACCTCGCAATGGCCAACCTGAACCTGGATTTTCAAATTGCCGACGGTATCCGCGTGGGACTTGAAAACTACATGTCTTCCCGGCACCACTCTGAATTTTGGGTAAAAGGTGGTTATATCCAGATCGACAAACTGCCGATGTTGGGCAATCCGAAATGGTTTGCCGATTACCTGCGGGTTAAAATCGGGCACTTCCAACCGAACTTTGGCGATATGCAATTCCGCCGCACAGATGGTGGCAACGCGATGTACAATCCATTTGTTGAAAACTACATTTTGGATGCTTTTGCAACAGAAATTGGTGGTGAAGTATATCTTTTCCCGGTAGATGGCGTGATGGCCATGGTCGGAATGAGTTCTGGCTTTATCAACGGCAACGTCGAAAATTACCCGGATGCCAACAACTCCTCTGGTGTAGTGCCGACGAAAAAAACGCCGTCGATCTTTGCCAAAGTAGCCTATGACAAAGCCTTTACGGATGATTTCCGCTTCCGCTTGTCGGCCTCCCTGTATACCAACAGCAATATCCAACGCAACACACTGTATGCCGGCGACCGCACGGGTTCGCACTACTTCCTCGTCATGGAACCGGCGCTGCAATCCACTGGAGTGGCTACTGCCCAAGGAACACAATTTACCTCCGGCCGTTTCAACCCGGATGTTCCCAACCGCGTGCAGGCCATCATGATCAACCCCTTTATCAAATTCAAAGGCCTGGAAATCTTTGGTTCGTATGAGATTATCAACGGTAGTAACTACGCTGATGTAAGCGGCCCGACGGACCGCAAAGTATGGGACAAACGGAACTTTACGCAAATCTCCGCTGAAGGCGTATACCGCTTCTTGCCGCGCGAACAAATGTATGTCGGCGCCCGCTATACCCAAATGACCGGCGAACCGCGCGGTATCCTCGACAGCAATGGTGCCCAGCAGGAAGTATCGGTCAACCGCCTCGCATTTGCTGCCGGCTGGTTCCCGACCCACAATTTGTTGCTGAAAGGCGAGTATGTTATCCAAAAATATGAAGATTTCCCGACTTCCGACTACCGGAATGCTGGCAAATTCAGCGGCTTCGTTGTTGAAGCCGTGATTGGGTTCTAATCTTCCGACTATCATTCAAAAGACGCTTTGCCCCATAGCCTGTCCGCGGGCTATGGGGCTTTTCAAATCCTTCAATATCCAGTTGCTATGTCAATCTATCCATGTTGCTGGCCGGGCGGTTTGTTGGTGCTGATCGCAGGGGTGTTTTTGTTCGGAATGGCTGCTCACCAAGTGCCAGCGACCAAACGTTTTCAAATAGAAGACAATAGTAAACTTTACCTGAGTGGCACCTCCAACGTCAATTCATTTACCTGTGATTGCAGCGACCGGTTTTATACCCAAAACCTCGAAGTGGAGCATCAGGGCGGTCATGCGCAGTTTCAGCACGCCGATTTGACGATGCGCGCCGGTAAATTTGACTGCCACAATCGCAAAATCGATCAGGATATGCAAAAAGCACTTCGGGCCCGGGAATACCCCCTGATCCGGATTGCCCTGAAAGAATCCTGGTACAATACACAACACCTGGACCGCAACAGCCACGAATGGTTTTCGGTGAAAGCCAAGGTGGATATCACCATCACCAAGGTGCGGAAGGAACACCAAATTCTGGCGAAAGCCAGGATGCTCGACCACAACCGCGTTCAACTTCGGGGCGAAAAAGCCCTGAACATGAGTGACTTTGGCATTGAGCCGCCAGAGGCACTGTTCGGGATGATCAAGGTAAACGACGAAATTGTATTTCACTTCGATTTGATCGTCCGGATCGAAGATTAACCGGACACGGACGCCGTTCCGGATTTTATATTCCACACTATTCCAAACGCATGCTCAATCTTGTTTCCTATGAAAAAATTTCTAATCAAAGGTGTGGTAGCAGGCTTTGCCCTGTTGCTCATCAGTTATGCCGCTTTGTACCTGATTGTTTCGCTCTTTCCGGCGATCGCCGAAGAGTACTACAATCCGGTCTTCAGCCTGGAAGGGGATAAAATGTACCTCTATTTTCTACACCCCTTTATCCTGAGTTTTGCACTGGCCTGGTTCTGGCGCCGCTTTAAAAGCCTCTTTCATGGCCCCTTCTGGTGGCGCGGCATGGAAATGGGCCTCGTATACGGCCTCATCGCCACCCTGCCTGCCATGTGGATCACCTTCAGTTCACTCGCTGTGTCTTTCACCCTGGTGCTCACCTGGTTGTTGTACGGCGTGTTCCAGGCGGTTGTCGTCGGTATCATCTATGCCAAAATAAGCCCGTGATGAATGATGAGTTTTTGAATGATGAATGATGAATGATGAATGATGAATGATGAATGATGAATGATGAATGATGAATGATGAATGATGAATGATGAATGATGAATATTTTTTGGGTTCGCAGCAGGCTTTTAAGGCCCGTTCAAGGTGAACCCCATTCATCATTCATCATTCATCATTCAAAACTCATCATTAACGGATAAGTGTGATGTCGCCGCGGTATTGGACGGTTTCGCCGTCGCGGAACTGGACTTCGGCAAAATAGACGAATACGGCCGGCGGCGCTTTTTCACCGTTGATGCGGCCATCCCAGCCCATCGTCGGGTCGTTGGGTTCCAGGTTGTTTTGTTCCACAATGGAGCGGCCCCAGCGGTTGTACACCCGGAACGTGGTGATTTTTTCCACATCCTGCCCGCATTGCAGCCGGAAAACGGCATTTTCGAACGGCGAATCCGGCGCAAAAACGTTGGGGATATACACCTGGCGGTATTTGTCCACCACAATCGTGCGCTCATCGCTGGCCCGGCAACCGTTGGAATCCAGCACCGTCACTTCGTACCGGAAAGAATTGACCGGCTGGTACATGCACGTGTCGCACAACATATCCACCAGTTGCATTGGGTTTACCAGAACTTGTTTTTTCCGGTCCGGATAATTGAGGGCCGCATCCCGCCACAAGGCAATTTCCTGCCCCAAATGGATGGTCGTGTCGGGGTCCAGGTCCAGCAACAACTCTTCCGGTTGCAGCATTGTGATGCTGGTGTCCAGTTCGCAGCCGTCGATACCCTGAATCACCAGGGCATGGTCGCCCGGCAGCAGGCGCAGGTATTCCGGTGTCGACACAAACGGCGCCTCGTCCAGCGAATACATATAGGGCGCCGTACCGCCCGTCACGGCGCCGATGCGCAGGATGCCGTCTTCTTTTCCATAACAGGAAATGTGTTGTATCGTGATGTCGGCCGCCGAAGGAATATCCGGCTCGCCCACCCGGATTGTGCCGCTCGAAGAGCAGCCCGTTACGGTATTGGTGGCTACCAGCGTATAGTTGCCGGTTTTATCGACCCTTAAAATTTCCGTGGTTTCGCCTGAGACGATATGGCCCAGGCTGTCGGCCGTCCAGGCAAACGTGTAGTTGGCCGGCGGGTCAAGTTCAAACAACAGCCGGGCCGGCGAGCCCGTACAGGTGAGGTGCGCCACTGAATCGGCAATCAGCGCCGGCCGGTGCGTGTCGTCCAGGATGGTGACGAACAAAGTGCCCGAGCAGGGCGGATTGGCCTGGCAAGAGTTGGCGGCTTGCACACAGAGGTTGCCGCTTTGGGTGCCGAGGGTGATCTGCACGGAGGTGCCGGCGCTGCCGAGAATAGTGGCCGGCACCGGCATGCTGTCGACCAGGGTGCCCGGCGGGCCGTCCCAGATATAGGCGCCGGCGCCCGCCACCGGCGGAATGGCATAGGTAAACGTGGCGCCCGGGCAGCCCTCGATTTTCCCCTGAATATTCTGCACCATGCCCAGCGGCGGCTCGTACACGGCCTCTTTGGGCGATACTTCCACCGAAAAGTCGCATTGGTCGCCGGCATAGCCGTCGATCAGCAGGAAATAGTTGCGTCCCGGCGTGAGGGCTGCCTTGATCGACACCGGCGTCATACCGCCTTTTTCCATGCCCTTGTCGCAGGCCAGCGGAGGCTTGGTGCAGTCCTCGTACAAGGCAATCTGCACGCCGTCGCCGGTGTTGCAGTCGGTGGGGTACACCGTGAAGGTGGCTTCCGCCAAACCAGCGATAAAACCAATCCACTGGGCATTTTCCACTGTACCGCAGAAATCGGTGGCGGGGCCCGAAGGGTAGCCCTGCGTGCTGCCCACGTAGCCGTCAAAATTGCAAAAAATACAGGCTTGGTCACAGAGGACTGCCGGGTTGCCGCCCGTACAGGCCACCGGCAATTGGGCGTACAAGCCCCAGGGCAAGAGTAAACCGAAAAAGGACAACCAATAGATTAAACGCTTCATTCTAATCGGTATTTAAGCATTGAAAAGTAGGAGTTCGATGGTTTTGGGGGAAAAGGACGGATGAACAGACAGCAGACGCAAAAGCCTGCTTTTCCAGTGTTATTTTCAAAAAAAATTTGCGACGCCTAGCGGGCAACGCTGAGTTTTACCACCTCGGCCGCGCCGCTCACCCGGTCCTCCAGGCGTACGAAATAGTTGCCGCCAGGCAAGGCCGACACGTCGAGGTAAAACTGGTTGGCGCCGGGCTGCACCTGTACGGGCTGCACCGAGACGAGCGAGCCGCCCAGGCTGTGCAGCGACAAGCGCCCTGCAAACGGCGTTTTGCTTTGAAACGACACCTGCGTGCGGAACACTGTCGGGTTGGGGAACACGGTCAGGCTCCGGCGCTCGGGCTCCGGGTCGAAAATACCCGTGGCGCCGATGTAGCAATCGGGCGTCGCCGCGTAGGTGCTGCTCAGGATCGGCATTTTGGTGTAACCTTCAAACATGGTTTGCTCCAGCACGTAGTTGTTGGCGCCCAGCCAGTCTTGCAGGAGCGTGGTGAACACCTGCCGGTAGTCGAACTGCTGGCCTTGCAACTGGTTGTCGTTGGCCAGGTTTTTCAAATCCACGTTGGTGCCGTGCACCCCGCCCGAAAGGGCTTTACCGATGACAAACATGGGCGCCAGGGTGCCGTGGTCGGTGCCGGCGGAGCCGTTTTCCCGGGCGCAGCGGCCGAATTCAGAAAACGTGCAGGTGACGATTTTATCGGCCAGGCCCATGCCTTCCAGATCGTCGTAGAAGGTCGTGAGCGACTCCGAGAGGGAGCGCAGCAGGTCGGCGTGGCGGCCTTTGGTGATGTCGCCCTCGGGCGGTATCTGCGAGCCGTGGGTATCGAAACCGCCCATGGAGCAGAGGTACATTTTGGTTTTGCAACCGCCTTTGACGAGCCGGGCGATGGTTTTCAACTGGTCGGCCAGGCCGGTATCCGGATAGGTGCTGATCGAGTTGCTACCGGCCATGAAGGCCTGCGTGATGTATTGGGAGTATTTATCGACGCTTTTTTCCACCCCGATGATGTAGGCCAGTTCGTCGCCGTAGTCCGAGTCCGGAATATTGAGCAGGGGGGCGCCGCCGATGGTTTGCACCAGCGAATAGAACCCGTCGGGGTCTTGTCCGAACAGGTTGATCGAGTTCTGGTGTTCCGTTTCGGTGTGAAACCCGAGGGAAGGGTAGGGGTCGCCGATCTGAATGCCGAGGGGGTAGAGCATATCGGGGATGGGTTCGCCTTTCACGTCGGGGTACATGGCGTTGAGGGCGCGGCCCATCCAGCCCGAGCGGATGTTGAACTTGTCGGGGGTGCCGTCGCCGCCGGAGAGCCAGAGGTCGGTGCTTTTGAAGTGCGACTGGTTGAGGTTTTCATAGCCCACGGCCTGCACGATGTTCAGCCAGCCCCGGTCGTAGAGGTTTTTAAAACCCGTCATCACGGGGTGCAGGCCCACCTGGTCGGCGCTGGGCAAGCCTGTGTCGAGTTTGATCAAACGCTCCGGGCCCGTATCCGGCACTTTGATGATGGGCCGCAGTTTGGCGTACTCGTCGTATTCCGCAATGGGGATTACGGTGTTGACGCCGTCGTTGCCGCCGTGCAGTTGGATGAGGATCATGACCCGGTCTTCCACTTCTTCGCACCCGGCCATCATACGGGCGATTTTGCTGTTGGCAAAAGGACGCATCGCATGGCCATTGACCGCAAAAGAAGTCAGCCCCGCAGCGGGAAATATTTTGAGAAAGTTTCTTCTTTTCATTGTGTAATCGGTTAAAGGATGATGATTGGAAGGTTGGAAGGTTTTTGGGGCGAAGTTGTTTGAATTTGTCCTGGTTTAGTTCGTATTCAGTGCAATATCAGTTTTTGGGTACATCGCTTTCCGGTAGATGTTTCCAGTAGCACCAAATAGACGCCGCGCGGATAGTTGCGGACATCAAACGTGATAGGGCTGCCTGGGCTGATGGTTTGGGATAGCAGCCGACGGCCCAACAAGTCTGTAACAGAAAGCAAACCTTTGTCTGAACTCCCTTGGACCAGTACCTGTAGTGAATGGCTGGCGGGATTAGGGTAAATTTCAAGGGCCTGCACTTCCGGCCAAGATTCATTTGTCGCCGTAATTCCTACAAAAACAGAACGGCAGTAGGTGTTGCTGCCATTGGCATTCGAGACGCTGAGGCACACCTGGTATTTGCCGGGTTCAGCATATTTATGTACCGGGCTGGTTTCCTGGCTAAAGTCACCATCGCCGAACGTCCAGGACCACTTGATAGGTTCTTTGTACGACAAGTCGAAAAAATACCGGGCTAACGCCGGGAGTGTATCGTCGACTCGGAAATTTGCCACTGGCACATTGTTCAGGCCCAAGGTATCGCAGGGGCCGTCGTCAAGCGGGCCCAAGCGATAATTGGGCAACACCATCATGGCCTGACCAATAACATTCTGAAAATTGGGATCGTAATACCGAAAGCCACAACCCTTGCCCCGCACGTTAGGATATTGCACTGTACAGAAGGCATTGCCGCTATGTACAATATAAATTCGGCCATCTGGGCCAGCTTCTGCGCCATACATTACTTCCGTTTCGAGGCCATATGGGTAGAATTTGAGGGTATCAATGGGATTTATGGTATCTATAGTGGCATATAAATCCGACGCTGCCATCTCGAACTGGAATAAAAATGGCATTTGTCCAAAAGGCACTCCTTTCCATGGGGACAGGTCATAGGTTGCTGTTACATACAAGAGGCGCTCGTCAGGAGAAAATGCGATTCCTCCACCTGGACGGTATTGCCAATTATCCAATTCAACTTGTGCAGGAGGGACTTCATCGGGCCAATTGACCCGTCTTTCAGAGCCTAACAAACCGACACAGCGATCAAATTCGAACACACTAAATCCGAAATAGCTATTGTTATCCACATAATAGCGGCCATTAGGAGAAAAAGTATTGCCAAATCCGGAGTTATTTCGACCAACTGGATTGGGTTTGGACCCGATTTCTTGTGCATAGGGTCCTTCAAATCCAGTTGGGCTGAGTAAAAAACGATAGTGCCTGTTTTCATCGGCATCGGAACACATGATCCACCAGTCCCGACCGTTGGCATGCCGTACGGCAGCGGCGGTCATTAGTACGCCATCCAATAGCAGCTGGTTTTTTACAATGGCTTTTCCCATCCCGTTGTTGGCGGCCAGGTCAATCGTTGTGCGTAACAGGTGGCGCCCTACATACCTATAAGGTGAAATGCCTGCCGGATGATAACCGTAATCCAGGTGAATCAAATGGATGATATTTGAGTCGCCAGGCTGGGCAACAAAAAAACCGGAATCATTGCCGAGATAACTTCCTTGCGTTTGACCCTGTGCCAAGGTAGGGTTGAGACCAAAAGCATTTTCGATTAATTGACCATGCTTATTCAATACCCATAATCCATTGGAGTAGGCCAGTATTTCGCCAGCGTCATTGCAGTAGGAGGCAGCAAATACGCCGGTACTCATCGAATCTTTTCTCGTTTTTGAGATCGAAGGCGGGTCAGTGTTGAAGTCGAAGAAAAAATTAAAATCACTCCAGCCGGGGCCCAAGCCCAACGGCCACAAACAGTCGTTTTTCTGGGCAGGGGCCAAGACAGGGAGTGTCAGAACGATGAGCGAAACCAAAAATGCGAATCGATGCATGGTGAAGTAAAGTTGAGTTATACAGAGTACTCTAAGTGGCATGGATATCATCCGTTTGCAACAGGGTGTATTAATGGGCAACGATCATTTTTGTTTGGGAAATAGGCTTTCCGGAGCCTTTTTCTACTAAGAAAACTGTGTAAAATCCGGAAATTAAAGCAGATGTAGGCATGGGAATCGAAGTATTGTTATCATTCCTTATCTCAAATTGGCGAACCATCTGCCCCCAAACATTATAAATCAGCAAGTCAGTATCCATATCCAACACAGGAATTGTTATATTTACCCAATCTTGTGCAGGATTAGGCTGGGTATTTAAATTGGCATATTGAGGTGACGATATTGGCTGATTACGCTGTTCCAAATACGATTCGTTGGGCAAAGGATTGCTACAACTATCCTTTAACAATTCACCGGTAAGCCAGTAATACCAGGATCGGGCTAAAAATACCGCCGGCCCACCATCTCGCGGGCAGGTTTCAGCGATCTCTTTAATTTGTTCTTTTTCAGTATAAGTAGGTTCGCGCGGGTCTGTAATTCGGGTTTCTAGGAACAGACCGTATAAAAATTGTTCATAGGCGCAGGGCTGTCCTGGACAAATAATAGCACTGTTTTTAGCAATAATCATATTCGCCGCAGAATTGGTTTCTTGTTGCCATATTGCTAGCAATATTTGGGCGTTTTGATTTAAATAGCTCAACTGCTCGTTCAGTACGCCCCATTCGATGAGGGTTCCTGGTGTATTGTCTATATGAACCAATAGTTCATTCATTTCAGAACGAATACCTCGGGCTTGTTCTTGCAAATCAAGCAATTGTTCCTCTAAGGTTAAATTTTCAAATAATTCAACAAAATTCTTTCTAATTTCATACACAAATGATATTGGTTGTTCATCTTGATTCGCCATAAAATTGGTAATCACCAAATCATTTTCAATAAGTTCGGGTGTTTCGGAAAACTTTCGATACAACCCCATTTCAGTCGACCACTTAAAACCTGCTTGCAAGTTAGAGGTGCCGCCGGCCGCTAGGTTTATGTCCGCCTCATTCAGTTCTAAACTAAATGAAGGTATTGGAGATGCACAAGGGTAATGTGGTTCGGCCAACTCAATGACGTTAAACCATGCACCACATGGCTGCTGAGGAGCTACAACGAGGTTGGAGTTGGCGCTTGCAATATTTGCGTCTTCACTGACATGGAATTTTGAATTACAAAAAGAGAACCCGTTAGGGCCGCTTGAATAGCCAGCGCCTGTGTCAAAATTATCAATCCATTGATTCCCTCGGAGGTACTGCGGGCCAGTAAGTGCGTCGTTATAAAATAGCCCAACCGAATGTACATTTTGATGAATAATGTCATTTGATAAAATTGCACAATCAGTTCCGTTGTCGTTTAACAGTGAAATACATGACCTTAGATTCGAAGTTGCATTCCCAGATAAAATAAAGTTCACGCTTTCATCAACATAAATCCCAACTCTAGGGATAAAATCTAAAATTTGCCCCTGTGCGGAGATTTTGTTGCATTTTATAGAATTATTTATGCCGCCTGATATCAGTATGCCAATTGTCGTCCTGTTTGGGGAGGTAGTGATACTTTCTATGCTATTATCATTCACTATAGCATTTGGCACATTACTTAAGTGTATACCCCCAAAGCCATTTGTTAGCACGATGTCGTTTCTATCGACCTGGACATTCATGGAGTGGTTTGTTGGTATGCTAATTTGAGGCAAAATCGTCGAAATGTTAATTGCTGTGGGATTCAAAACGCCATAAATTGGTCCAAATGCATCTGGCTGATTTATGTCAAATTCATTGCCTTCAATCACTATTTTACTATACAATGGGCTAGGGTCATGAATATCTACGCCAGTAGACGTAGATGTATTGTGGCTTGTGAAATGACGTGAGCATTCGATGTAGTTATCAAGTATAGTAACAGAATTAAAATTACCATTTATTGCTTCTTCTACTAGCACCCCGTTTTGTACAAATGCAATTCGACAGTTTTTAATCTCGGCCATTGAAAACCCGCCTGCTGAGTTGGCGTGAACCCCACGTTCACAATTTTGGATGGTTGGACTGTGGTCTTTGCCTAATCCATTGACAGAAAGTGAATTATTTCCTTTGAAGTCAACAAATGAAATTGCTGTGCCTTGATATGGAGCAGTGTTGCCAGATATTGTTCTAATATTTTCAAAGGTAGACTTATTGATGAATGTGTTGCCATTCAAGCAAACGATGCCTGCCTGCAAGTCTCTGAATATATTTTCTTTAAAACTAATAGGTGGAATATAGAACTCCCCGCCATGTATGCCATTATAGTAAATACCACAGTAAGTTTTTTGTGTAAAGGGAATTCCGTTGATTGGAATAGGGTTATTACATAGGCTTGTCGTAAGGATATTGCCATTTCCTGCGCCCCAAAAAGTATTGCCTGAAAAATCACTTAATAGAAAAGGGCCGCTATCTGCACAGATGCCGATAAAATTACTTTTGAAATCAGTGTCAAACAGGCGTAGGCGCGGAACAGTGAGTGTGTTATTATTGTGTATTGGACGTATGCCTAAGCGAGCATTCTGTATGGTTGATAAATTTGTAACAAGTGAGGCGCCTGATTCTACAGTAATTCCTTCCCATAAATTGGGGCAACTAGAATTGTTCAGGCCATCTAATGTAGTTGCGATTTGGATTGTAAGCTTCCCTCCTGCAATAACAACTATCCTTGCTCCTGGCATTGCTTTGATTTCACACGTCTCAAAAATATATGGTACATCCACTTCAAAATCACCGAAGATGTAGAGTGTACTGTTCTCTATTTTCCCGACAGGCAATAAACCTTGGTTGACTAATTCACTAACACGACGAACTGAGCCACAACCTGCCCCCGCAAATATTCCAGGAAAAATAAGTTGTTGTTCCAGCCAAAAACTTTGATCGAGGCTATGCCTGACGGTGATAGTGGTTATATTCGGGTTAATATCCTGGTAAAGATGATCCACGTCTGCTAACTCGGGCCCACCAGATAAAATTGGTGAACCATCTCCAAAATCCCAGTAATGTGTCGGCCATTGACTGAAGCCAGAGCAATGTGCAATAATACCATTACAGGTCACTTCTAAGTCCACGTTTAAATCTGGCGTTGAGTTGTTTCCTCCAGATTGCGCATAAATAGGAGATTCAATGTAACTTAATAAAATAAACAATAAGTAGATGGTTTTTGGGAGATGATGAATGAAAAAATGAACCGACTGCGTCCTTGATGATGAAAATGTTGGTTTCATAGATATTTAGTTTTTTATAGAATATTTGAGTCAAAATGTTTAGTTGGTACTCAAAGATAGGTTTAAATTAGGTTCATTGCTTAATTTGATTTTCTTCGAGTTTAGCCTTGGTTTGTTACACAATCAATTCTTGGCTAAATCACTTTCCGGTTGCAGTTTTCAACAGAATCGGGTAAGATGTCTAGTAGGTATAATGGCGGACCCCAAGCCTTATGGGACTGCCGGGGCGATTGTTCGGCAAGGTTATAAATTTGGAAACTTATACTCAACGGTGCGAGGCTTTCGAAAATAAAATCGAAAATCAATGACTTGATCTGTAGTTTTTTCGTAAGCCACGCTCTACTGGGTATAGTAGATTTTGTGGTGGACGTTGTTTAAAACAAATTATTTTTTATGTTTGTAATTTCTTTTTTAAATGTTTTGAAATGACAATTACCTGTTTTGAAGAAATAAAAGCCTGGCAGTTGGCGCGGGAGATGTGTTTGCTGGTGAGGAATTGGACGGAACGGGAAGCGTTTTCCAAAGATTGGGCCTTGACAAAACAAATCCGAAGTGCATCGGGCTCCACCATGGATTGTCTCGCGGAAGGTTTTGAACGCGGCAGCCGGAAGGAGTTTTTGTATTTCCTTGGTATCGCAAAAGGCTCTTGCGGCGAATTGCGTTCTCAAGGCTACCGGGCCCTGGACTATGGATATATTTCGGAAGAAGAACGGCTGGCCTTGCACCAATTGTCTTGCAGAACCAGCGCCGCTATCCAGGGATTGATCCGGTATCTTCAAAATACAGAAGCCAAAGGCCAACGTTATCTTGATTACCCCACTCCCACCAAATACCCAAGTCCAGATTTCCCCACAGAACCTCCCCCAACCATCTAACCCATAAAACCCATAAAACCCACCCAACCTTCCAACCTTCTAACCCTCTAACCCTCCAACCTTCTAACCTCAATACCTTAATAAACTTGATATTCGGGCGCATACAGTGTGGCGTTGAGCAGCCGTCCCAGCGGAATCTTCACCTCCGAGTCGTCGCCGGTCGAGAGGTAGTTTTGCCACTCGTAGCTCCAGTCGGCGGGCGGAAGATTGTTCAGGAAAATGGTGTTGAGGAAATAGTCGAAGCGGTCGCCGTCGGGTTCTTCCGGAAAGAGGTAGCGGGTGAGTTCCTGCACGAGCACGTAGGAATCATTGGGGTCGCTGATCACGCCGCTGTCTTTCAGCCAGGCCGGAAAATCGAATTTCGTGCCCAGTTCGGTGTCGGCGCCGGGGCCCCAGGCCAGGGTGCCGCTCAGCATCATTTCCGGCAATTTGTAGCGGGCAATGATGGTGGCCGAGTTGAAAAACTGGCGGTTGAAATCTGGCACCTGGTAGTAGCCGGGGTAGCCGGCCACATCGGGCGGGAAAAACAGAAACAGCCCTGCCCAGTCGAACAGGCGGTCCATGACCCCGTTGGTGTACAGCGTCACGTAGTGCTTTTCGTTGTCGGCGACCGGGTCCGGAATCGGCAGATCGAAGAACGAAAAAGCCTGCAAGGTGAGGTCGAGCGGCGATTTGATGAGCGCCCCGAGGGTTTCATCGGTCGTCAGGGCGTTGTCGGCGTCGAAGAAATGTTCGCTTTGGAAAAATTGCAGCAGGACGGGTTTGATGTCAAAATTGCTGCTGATAAACGTTTGCGCCAGCGGCCCGATGATGTCGGTTTCGACTTCGGGCGAGAGGATACGCCGGGTAAAAAAGTTGTAGAGCCGGCGGCAGAAGTTGCGCGCGGTTTCTTCCTGCGCAAACACCATGTCGACCAGCGCCTTTAGTTCGGCATTCATGCCGGCCTCATCGGTGGAGGGCGCCGTGATGGTGGCGCCGCCGAAGCGGGCGCTGAACGTTTTGGGCTGAAAATCATGGCTTTGCGGGTATCCTTTGCCGGCGGGCAGCATCGTGTCGGGGTCCTGGTATTCGTCGCGGTCGGCGTGGTTGAAGCCGGTGAGCACACGGGCGGCCACCACGATATCTTCCTCGGTATAGTTGGTGTAGTCGCCCGGCCCGGCGGGGGCGCCCCGGCCGATGGTGTGGAGTTCGAAAAACTCGCGGGCGTAGTTTTCGTTCGGGTTGTTGAGGAAATTCTGGTCGTTGTTGATGTATTTGAGCATACAATTGTCCAGGACCATCTTGCTGACCAGTTGTTTGAAATTGCCCAGGCATCCCCAGCGCAGCAGCAGCAGGTAGTCGTAGAAGGCCATGTTGGAGCCTGCGTCGGGCGTAGCGGCCAGAAACTGGTGGAAGAAAAACGTCAGGCGGTGGGCGGCGCCGGGATCGTGCAACGCCTCGTTGATCCACCAGGACAGGACGTACTGGCGCAAGGTGTTGTCGTCGGCGGGTAGTTGGGCGGAGGGTGCTTGTGGAGGATTAATCCAGGTGGCGGGGGAGGCGCCGTAGACCGGTTGGTCGAGTTGAAGCGGGTTGAGTTGCAGCAGCGCGGCGAGGGCATCGGCAGCAGTTTGCCCGGCAATCTCGTCAACTTTGGCACGGGTGTAGCGAAAACTGAGCCGGCGCAACAAATGCGCAGCACGTCGCTGACCCAAAGCGCCTTGAAGTGGATTCAAAGAAGCCATGTGTGGTAAGGAATGTTTATGAGAAAAATCGGTTTTGTAACGCAGTAAAAAATTGGGTGGGTTTCCGAGGCGGCGGGATGTCTCTGACGAGCGTCAGGGAGAACTGCGTAAAAAGTAACCGGGATTAAAACCGAAGGATTAAACACGACATTAACGAGTCGTTCACGTTTTTATTCGACGGCCAACTGTTAAAATTTCAATTTACCACTGGAGGGTTAGATGGCATAGCCATCAACTTAAGGTTTACTTACTTCGACATTCGATATTCTGCGGTTCGATATTCGATATTCCAACGTAGTTGGCTTAAAAAATATCGAATATCGAACCGCAGAATATCGAATGTCGAAGTA
>JADLDL010000235.1 GCA_020846655.1 Saprospiraceae bacterium
AAGGGTTCGGAGGCGGCGCCTGAATGGCCCCACAACCAAGCAGGGTGCCCTCGCCGTTGTACGGGTTGAACGTATCATTGGTGCCGTAGTACCAATTGACACAGCCGCCAGGTTGAAGATTTTGCCCGCTGGCGCTCAGGGTGAATGTTTCACCGGGACAAAGGGCGCAAGGCATGCTGCCGGACGCGCAATCGGCTGAAGAAAATCCGGCAGTGGCATTGAGGGTGGGGCAGGGCTGGGCTTGTCCAAACAGCGGAAAAAGAAGGAACAGCGACAAAAACAGGTGATGACCAGTTTTGCTAAAAGAAAAAGACATTGTGGGATGGATTGTTTAGCGGCGGAAAAGCTAAATGAAAATTCAGGATGAATGGCACAGGTACGCGGATTAAAGCCGCTAAGGTAGCGTTTCAGCCCCAAACACGATCGTTAAAAAATGGAATTTGACACCTGCATACCAATACTGATTATCAAGCGTTTGGCTTCAGAAAGCGCACCGTTGTGACAATGCCCAATGCACAAACAAAATAAGTTTCCCTACTTTTGAATCGCCAAAATTATCGGAAACCGTGTATCAAGACCTATCCAGTGCGCTGAATGCCCGCGGTGTTACCCTGGTGGCCGTATCCAAAACGCAGCCCCCCGAACGCCTTCTCGAACTGTACCGGCTCGGTCAGCGGCATTTCGCCGAAAACCGGGTCCAGGAATTGTTGGAGAAACACGCTCAATTGCCCGAGGATATCCACTGGCACCTCATCGGCCATTTACAAACCAACAAGGTCAAGTTTATTGCGTCCTTTGTCCACCTCATCCATTCGGTAGACAGCCTTCGTTTGCTGGTCGAAATCAACAAACAAGCAGCCCTTGCCGGCCGGGTGATCGATTGTCTGCTGCAGTTTCACATTGCGCAGGAAGAAACCAAATTCGGCCTCGACCTACCCGAAGCACGCCTGCTCCTGCAAAGCGAAACCTACCGCAGCCTGCAGCATGTGCGGCTCTGCGGCGTCATGGGCATGGCATCTTTTTCTGAAGATACCCGTCAGGTACAAGCCGAATTCGAGGCGCTCCGGCAGGTATTTGACCAACTGAAACAGGAATTTTTCGCAACAGCACCCCATTTCAAAGAGATTTCGATGGGTATGTCCGGCGACTGGGAAATCGCTGTAGCCGCCGGTAGTACCATGGTTCGGATCGGCAGCCTGCTTTTTGGCGCCCGGTCCTGAACGTAACGAGTATATTTTTTTGCCAAAATTAATAGGAACGAATGCGCAACCTGCTTCTCCTGGCTCTGGTAGCCCTGGCCAATGGTATCTATGCCAATGACCTGCAATTTTTGAACCGGCCCGAATCGTCGCTACTGCACCCCACAGGCTTTCGTATTTCCTGGTCCACCAACCTGCCCACTTCTGCCGTCGTATGGTATGGCAACTCGCCAGATCCAGATGCCCTGGTATGGGTGGCGGCCCAAACCAACGCACAATCCATCGACCTGGAAGGCCTTCAACCCGGCACCATCTATTGGGTACGCATTGGGGCGATCCACACCCCGGATACCTTGTTTTCGGAAACCCTGCCGTTTGTTACACAATCCTTGTCCACCGGCCAAATCAAAGTGTTTTTCAACCATTCCATCGATCTAGCGGCAGCCGGCGGCTGGCAACCCGATGGCGATAGTTACCAGGCAGTGCTGGCCGAAACCATCGCCCGGATCAACAGCGCCCAACAAACCATCGATGTGGCCATGTACAACAACAACCGGAGCGATATCACGGCCGCACTTACTCAGGCCCACCAGCGCGGCGTCCGGGTGCGGTATGTGGCGGCCATGGCTACAGACAACAGCGCCCTCAGTTCCGCGCCGCCGTTTCCGGTGCTCTATGGCAACGAAGACGCGCTCATGCACGATAAATTTATGAGTATCGATGCCGATTTGGACCAACAGGCCTGGGTCATGAGCGGCTCGCTGAACTGGACGAGCAGCAACATAATCAACGACTTCAACAACACCCTGTTTATTCAGGATCAATCCCTTGCCCGAGCCTACGAACTGGAGTTTGAAGAAATGTGGGGCAGTACCGGCGCCACTTTCAACCTGGCCAACAGCCGCTTTGGCAGCGCCAAAACCGACAATACGCCGCACCATTTTTTGATTGCCGGCGTGCCGGCCGAAGTCTGGTTTTCACCTTCCGACAAGGTGACGCAGCGTATCGTCGACGCGATCCACACCGCCAACAACAAGGCCAGTTTTGCCATTTTTTCGTTTACCAAAAACGAAATCGGCAACGCCTTCATCGACCAGCACGAAGCCGGCGCCTGGGTGCGCGGCATGATGGAAAACATCAACGATCCCGGCGCCGAATTGGATTGGCTGCTCAACAACGGCGTGTCGATCGCCCCACACCCGGGCAATTACCTGCTGCACCACAAATACGCGGTGGTCGACGCCGGCACCAACTCCGATCCGTTGGTGGCGACCGGCTCGCACAACTGGACCAATGCTGCTGAAAACAGCAATGATGAAAATACGCTCATCTTGCACGACGAACGACTGGCATTTTTGTACCAGGCCGAATTTGAAGCGCGTTGGTCCGAAACGACCACTGGCGCGCAGGAGGAGCAGCGTTTGGACGTGGATCTGTTTCCCAATCCGGCTATCGAGGTGATCACCCTCCGATTGAACGACTTCGCAGACTGGGGTGGGGTGGTGGAGATCCGGGATCTTTGGGGCAGGTTGCTGCAAACCGAAACCTTAGCCAGTACCTCTACGATCCGGATTCCGGTTGCGCAGTGGCCCGCCGGCACCTATTTGCTCACCTTAATTACCGATCGTGGCAGCGCCGCTTTTTCGTTTCAAACAATTTCAAATTGAGCAAGAGGGGGTTACGCAGCCGGCCGGCACAGATGGCGTCTTGTTGGGCGCCTGGACGAATACGGAAGGTGCCAGCGAAATCCTTGATATTGGCACCGGCACCGGACTAGTAGCCCTGATGCTGGCCCAACGCTCGGGACCGGAAACCCAAATTACGGCGGTTGAAATCCACCCGGAAAGTGCAGACTGTGCCGGCCGCAATTTCCGGAACTCCCCCTGGGCCGGCCGGCTTTCGGTGGTCGCACAGGCCGTGCAGGACTTTAGCCGCCATGCAGATCGTCGTTTTGACCTCATCGTTTCCAACCCGCCATTTTTCAGCGAAGCCCTTGCTTCGCCGGATGAGAAACGCCGCCTGGCCCGCAGCACCCAAACCTTGCGCGCCGCAGATCTGCTGAATGCCGTGCTGGGGCTGCTCGCGCCAGGCGGTCGGTTTTGTTTGATTTTACCCTTGGCGGAAGGGCGCCGGTTTGCGGAATTGGCCTGCCTGTCGGGGCTGTATTGCACCCGCGAAACCCAGGTGTACCCCCGGGCAAATAAACCCATCGAGCGGCTTTTGCTTCAGTTCGAACGCAATCCGTACCCGTTTGAGCGCTCCAGAATGGATATTTACGCCTATGGCGAACAGTGGTCGGAGGAGTTTCGGGCGCTGACCCAAGCATTTTATCTGCATTTTTGATGGCCCAAAAAGCAGAGGGAAACCCCGGAACGGGGTTTCCCTCTTGTAGTTTGGATAGTCCGCTAAGGGATTAGCCCAGCGGTGGAAAAAAATGAAGTCTTGTTTTTTTAATGTGTTTCGCTGCCTTGGGCTTCTTCGAGAATTTGCAAGGCGCGATTCAGGATGGTTTGATCTTCCAAGCGAACGATGCCGCCGTTCGGGCCAGGCTCAAGGTGCCATTCAACAATTTGCCCGTCTTGATACTTGTGGGCCCCAAAGTAATTGCGAACAGACTGCTCGTCAATTTGGAGCTCAGAGGCAATACGGGAAACACTTCCGGTGGGCAGAGCGTGTTTGATACGGCGGAGTTCCTCAAAAGTAATATTCATACCCTCAGTTTTTAGTTAACAATAGAAATTCGGAAAAGGAGTGCCGGGGCCTATAAAATTTCTCTAAGGTATGCGATTGGCCAAAGAAAAAACAAGCCAAAAGGCAAAAAAATTTTACCCGCCAAGGTAAAAGCAGAGATACTCTATCTTTGCGCGGCTGTTGCCGGATACTGCCCTTTCTTTACGCTTTAAGCGCACCTGACCATGTATTTACACGTTGTTTCCTTTGACATTCCTTATCCGGCCAACTACGGAGGGGTCATTGTAATTTTTAATCAAATCAAGGCCCTGGAGGCGCTGGGCGTGAAAATTATTCTCCATTGTTTTCAGTACGGGAACCGGCAGCCGCAGCCCGAACTGGAGAAATATTGCCACGAGGTGTATTATTATCCACGCAGCCGTTCTCTTTTTTACCAAGTCAGTTTTTTGCCCTTTATCATGCGCACCCGGCAGAAAAGCGCCTTGCTCAAACGGCTCCGCAAGGACAACTATCCCATTTTTTTCGAAGGCATGCACACCGCAGTCTATGTCTGGAACAAACGCCTGCGCAGCCGCCAAAAACTGGTGCGCATGCACAACGTCGAATGGCAATACTACGAGGGCTTGTCGCAACTGGCCTCCGATGTGCTCGAAAAGGCCTACTACTTCGTGGAAAGTGTCAAACTACAACGCACCGAACCCTGGGTGGTGCTGCACGCCGATGAGTTGATCACCTTGTCGATTTCGGATCAGGCCTACTACCGCGACATGAAAGCCAACACCCACTACATCCCGGCTTTTCACCCCAATACTAAAGTAGAGAGCCTCCCAGGCCGGGGCGAGTACGTGTTGTTTCACGGCAAATTGAGCGTGCCAGACAACGAAAAATCCGCCATCTGGCTGATTACCGAAGTATTTTCCGGCATCGACATTCCCCTCGTGATTGCCGGCATGGAGCCCTCCTGGCGCCTGCGGGAACTGGTTGAAAAGTACGACCATATTACCCTGGTTGATAACCCAGACGAAACCCGGATGGTCGATCTGATCAAAAATGCGCACATCAATTTGCTCATTTCGTTCCAGAACGCCGGCATCAAACTCAAACTGCTCAACGCCTTGTTCCGCGGCCGTTTTTGTATTGTCAACGACTCCATGGTCACCGGCATGGACCTGAAACCCCTGTGTTATGTGCGCAACTCGGCTGCCGCTATCCGGCAAACCGTGGAAGCGCTCATCAACGCGCCATTTGAAGCGAGTAAGGTTGAAGAACGCCGAGCGATCCTCGAAACCGAGTACTCCAACCAGGAAAATGCCCGAAAACTCATGGAATTGATCAAATTTGAATAATTTTCAAAAATAATTGAAAACTCTGAACAAAGCAGGCGAACAACGGTTCTGAAACCGGATGCTGCTTTTGGCCGGCCTCAGTTTTCTTTTTCAACCTATACTTGCTATGCGGGGCATCGAACAACTCGATACGGTACTCAAACATCAGGCGCTCAGCACCGAGCACCGGCAAATAGCCGACAAGGTGCTGCAGCAGGAACGCCTGAGCCGGGATGAAGGCCTTTTTCTTTTCGAACACGGCGACCTCGCCTACACAGGCGCCCTGGCCAATGCCGTTCGCGAACGGAAAAACGGCGAAAACACCTATTTCAACCGCAATTTTCACATCGAGCCCACCAATCTTTGTGTGTACGATTGCAAATTCTGCTCGTATTCGCGCCTGATCAAACAACGCAACGACCCGAATTCCTGGGCCTTTTCGATGGCTGAGATGATGGATATCGTGCGCCGCTACGACGGCCAGCCGGTAACGGAGGTGCACATCGTCGGTGGCGTGTTGCCCCAATACGACCTGGCCTTTTACCAGGAATTTTTCCAGCAAATCAAAGCGCATCGACCGGACTTGCACGTCAAGGCCCTCACGCCCGTCGAATACCACTATATTTTCAAAAAAGCCAAAATTTCGTACACAGAAGGCATGCGGCTGATGAAAGAAGCCGGCCTGGACAGCATGCCCGGCGGCGGCGCCGAAATTTTTGATCCTGAAATTCGCGAGCAAATCGCTGCCGACAAATGTACCGCCGAGCAATGGCTGGACATCCACCGGATCTGGCACGAACTGGGCGGGCGTTCCAATGCGACGATGCTCTACGGACACATCGAACAGTTCAAACACCGCGTCGACCACCTCGACCAGTTGCGGGCCTTGCAGGACCAAACCGGCGGCTTCCAAACGTTTATCCCGCTCAAATTCCGCAACCAGGACAACCAGATGAGCCACTTGCCGGAAAATACGGCCGTGGAGGACCTGCGGAATTATGCCATCAGTCGGATTTACCTCGACAATTTTGACCACATCAAAGCCTATTGGCCGATGATCGGCCGCACGCTGGCGCAAATGTCGCTGGCCTTTGGTGTCGATGATATCGACGGCACCATCGACGATACCACCAAAATCTATTCGATGGCCGGTGCTGAGGAGCAGAACCCCGCACTCAGCACCCCGCAACTCGTCGATTTAATCCGAAAAGTGGGCCGCCGCCCCATTGAACGCGATACTTTATACAACATACTGCAGGATTATACCGACGTCGAGTTTGAGGAAGACAAACAATGGCGGGGCTACTACGAGTTGCCGGTCGTACAGCAGTAAGAAACAGAATCTTTCGATGCAAAAATTGCGTGTCACGGCCGTTAGTTATTTGAACACCAAGCCATTTATCTATGGCATTTTCCGGAGTTCCTTTGCTGATCTGATCGACCTGAGCCTGGATATCCCCTCCGTTTGTGCCCGAAAACTGGCCTCGGGCGAAGCCGATCTCGCCCTCGCTCCGGTAGCCATTATTCCCGACCTCAAAGCAGCGCACCTGATTTCAGATTTTTGTATTGGCGCCACCGGGCCGGTCAAAACGGTTTGTATTTTTTCTGAAAAACCGCTGACTGAAATCCGATACCTGTACCTCGATTTTCACTCCAAAACCTCCGCGACACTGGTCCCCTTGCTCTGCCGGGAGTACTGGCATATTCAGCCTGAGTTCCTGCCCGCTACCGAAGGCTATGAGCGGAACATTGGCGGCGACACAGCGGGCCTTATTATCGGGGACCGGGCCATCGGGCGTGACCGCGATTTTCCGTTTGTGTACGACCTGGGCGAAACCTGGGTCCAATGGACAGGTTTGCCGTTTGTATTTGCCGCTTGGGTGAGCACCAGACCCCTCGACCCCAAATTTGTGGAGCGGTTTAATGCCGCGCTGCAAGCGGGCATCGACCACCTACCGGAATTGTCCAAGATCATCCCGGCCATACCGGGCATCGATGTGGAAGAGTATTTCCGGCACAACATCAGTTATGACCTGGACGAGTCCAAATGGCTGGGTTTGCAGCATTTTCTACGTCTCGTGGCTGGGCCGGCTGGCTTTTCCCTGCACCGGTCTGCTGCTTTGCAAAAAAACGCATAAACCGTTTGAATAGGGCTACGAATTGTTTTGGTGGCGACAGTTGCAGCATCTGCCGGGGCCTGCGAAAACCAGGCCGGTATAAATCCCGTTTATAGGCTAAATTATCTGCCGCACCATGAAATACACCATTTTGATTTCCCTGATTTCCCTGATGGGCAACGCCTGTCAGTCTGCACAAAATACCACCTCAAACAAGGAATCTGCTATGCTTACCAATTCGACCAACAGTACGCCCGATACCCTGAAACCGACCTCTGGCCAAACCGAAATTGCCACACTAGGCGGCGGCTGCTTTTGGTGTATTGAAGCCGTTTTCCAGGAACTAAACGGCGTGCTGAAAGTAGAGAGCGGCTATGCCGGCGGCCATGTCAAAAACCCGAGTTACCGCGAAGTGTGCGCCGGCACTACCGGCCATGCCGAGGTCACACAGGTCACGTTCGATCCGGCCGTAGTTTCGTTTCAGGAGGTCCTGGAGGTCTTTTTCACGGTACACAACCCCACGACCCCCAACCAGCAGGGCAACGATATCGGCACTCAGTACCGCTCCGCTATTTTTTACCATACGCCGGAGCAAAAAACTATTGCTGCCGCCGCTGTAGGTGCCGCCACTGAATTGTGGGACGCCAAAGTCGTCACGCAAGTAGAGCCTTATACCCAGTTTTATAAGGCTGAAGCCTACCACCAGAATTACTACAAAGACAACCCGAACCAGCCGTATTGTGTGTACGTGGTGGGACCTAAAGTGAAGAAGTTTCGGGAAAAGTTTCAGGAAAAACTAAAGCAGTAGCACGGAAATTGAGCAAAAACCGGCTTGTGTTGTTGTACCTTTGCAACAAATCAAATTCTGAAATGAGGATCACCGAAAAAGAACAACTCATGCAACGCATCGAAGAGGCACTCAGCACCGTGCGGCCACACCTGAAAGTAGACGGGGGCGATGTGGAAGTGGTGGACGTGACCGACGACCTGTGTGTAAAAATTCGTTGGATGGGCATGTGTGAATCTTGTTCGATGTCGACCATGACCCTCAAAGCCGGCATTACACAAGCCATAAAAGGCAAAATCCCAGAAATTGCTACGGTAGAAGCCATAAACGGCTTTTAGATTAAAACCGGAACTGCGCCTGCACTTTCCAATAGTTCTCCCGACCTGTTTGCCCTGAATCCGTTACCGCAAGGCGATAAATGGTTTGCTCCAATCGTGCTTCCAGCCTGAACCAGCGGTTCACCCGCCAGCTCAGGTTCATGAAATACCGGGAGCCCCGGCCGGCAAACGCCGGAATAGAAATGGCTGAAAACAAGTCGTTTTCAAACGTGTATACCCGCGTATCATAGTCTTGGGTATCGAAAATCAAATACCGGATCGATCCGGACACCGCTGAGCCCAGCGGTCGCACCACGGCTTCCTGGTACGCCAGGAAGCCGTGGCTTTTTGCCTGGCTCCCCACCTGAAAAGTGGACCATTCCACCCGGCTCCGCATTTCTACTGCCGGGCTGAGTTTGTAAGCGGCGTGCAGCCGGAACCGCCCCCGCCGGTTTTCTACCAGGCCGGGCACTTGCGCCACATCACTATCCCGCTCTTTTATTTCCAATTGCCAAAGGGCATACAACGACACCCCCCTTTTGGGCGTCCAGGTCAGCCGGCCCAGGTATTCGCTGCCCACGGAAGGCGCATTCACACCAAACCGCAACCAGGGATGCCGCCACACATCCACATAGGTATTGATTTGCCAGCGCCGACCAAACCGCACGTCCGTACCCAGATACAAGCCCTGTTCGTTGGCAGCGCCCGAGGTTTCGGCAAAGGGCGCGGCATACACCGACTGGTATTGCCGCCCGAGGGCGCGGTGCACGACGGCCAGGTTGACCCGCCGGTCGGCCGCAAACAAAATACCGTTCAGGCCGGACATGCCGCCGTTGTCGCTCCGGGCTATTTCGCCAAAGGCGTACCAGTTGCGCCGCCGCCAAAAATAATCGAGGCTCGCGCCACTGAGTTGCTGGCCGGCAAAAGCAAAACGCCGGTATGGCGCCAGGGTGGGCTGAAAGGGTTTGTTGTATTCCAGGTAGAGGCCGTTCAGCGACACTTGCCCGTTTTTCCAGTTTTTCGTCACCGACACCGCGCCCAACCACTCGCGGATGGATTTTTCATCGGCGATTTCGCTCGAGGTCCGGTGCAGGCCCGAGGTTTGGAGCGAGGAGAACACGAGGTCCGGGTACTCCGGGTCGATCGTGTCGGCCGGCGCCAGCACATTGGCGTCTCGGCGCCGGGCCGAGGCCAGGACGGTTATTTCCCAGTTTTTACCCAGCGCAAAGGTGCCGGCAGCGCCCCGGAGAAAAAACGATTCGCCGAAAGAGCCATAGGCATTCAATTTTCGGCCACCGCGCGCCACAGCCGTTGTTTCGGCCGATTTGCCGGGCGAAAAACCCGTTTGCAGGAGCAAACCCTGGCCAAATCGGGCTGAATAATCCCCCAAAGCCAGCACTTTTACCCGTCGGCTGGCATTTTGAACAAAAAAATGGGCGCTGTAAAAATCAAATCCACGCGGGTTACTGCCTTTAAAAAAGGCTTCACCAGCATCTTTTTCTGCAGTAAACCCGAACCGCAACCGATTGTCAAAAGAATGCCGGTAGCGCATCGCCCAGATATTAGGGCCGCCTTCCGCCGTCTTGGGGTAATTGGCCGGCTGTTGCTGCCCCCAGCGCAGCAGCAATTCGTTTTCGCCCTGGTACAAGCCCTTGGCCAGGGCCACATTCCGGGTATCGAGACCGCTGAGCACCTGCACGTAGGGTTGTACTTTACGTATGTCGGCCAGTTCCCAGCCAGGAATGGCCTGCAACTCATAGGCATTGAGCAAAGGCCCGAAGCGGGCCCGGTAGGCGAGGAAATTTTCAATTTGAAGTTCGTTCAGTAAACGAAGGGCGGCGAGGTCTTCCCGGCTCGTCCGGTTGAGGTCCAGGGGGTGAAGCCGCAGGTTTTCGAGGTTCTCCAGCAACATCTGGGCATCCGTTTCGTTGACCTGATCGTTGTCGCGGGACAGGTTTTCCAGCAACTCGCCTGTAGCCGGGTCCTCGATTTGCGCCTGCAAGGCCGGAGCGAGGGCCAGGGAGAACAGCAGCAAGCCGCTGCGTAGAAATATTTTAGGCATGATCTTGTGCAAATCTTGAAACCGGAGCATCCATACGGGGTGCGAAAGTATGTCACAATGAACCCAAAGAAAACGCCGTTTCCTTGTAATACAAAAAAAAATCAAAACAGCGGCGTGAACAGCGGGCGGAAGGCCAATTTTTATGACAAATTTTAAGAAAAAGACTTCAAAACCAATTGGCATATCCGCTACTTTTGTGCCACATTTTTTAAACCTGTAAAACACATTTACACATGAAAAAAACACTTCTTGGAATGCTCGTTGGAGGCCTGTTGACGTTTGGTCTGAGCTCGTGCGGCGAAACACTGCTGACCGATGAGCAGGTAAAAGCCGAAATCGAAAAAGGCTTTGCCGACGGAAAAGGCGCCATCGAAACCGAAATGAACGACAAGTGTGATGCTGAATTCGAAGCCCGCGTGACGGCTGAAGTAGACCGGATGAAAGCCGAAGCCGAAGCCAGCGAAACGGCCCAGTAACTGAAGCCACCCTGCCGCACGCCACGCCCGGCGTGCAACCTTTTCTCACTTTTAAAGAAACAAACTCAATGAATAAGAAAATCCTGTTGGCCGGATTCGTACTTGCAGCCGGCTTTGTAACCCTGACTGCCTTCGGTGGCAAAACCCTCGAGCAGCAAAAGCAAGAAATTGCGGCTGCCGTAACTGCTAAACTGGACGAATTCCGCGCCCAGAAAGAAGAAGAATGCACCGGCCGGGTAGATGCCGAAGCACAAACCCGTTTCCAGACCTACCTGACGGAAAAAGAAGCCGCCGCCGCCGCCAAACCGACGGTTGCCAAATCGGGCACGAAAAAGAAACCGACAACGGTCAAAAAAGACCCGCTGCCGCAAACGAAACCGGCCGACAACACGAACCGCTCGCGCGGCGACGCGGTGAACCCCACCAACAACCGCGAGCGCGGGGATGCCGTCAATCCGACCAAGACGGATGCCAAACCGGCCGACAACCGTCGCCGGGGTGATGCCGTAAAAAGCGGTGGAGGCAACTAAAACTGGTACAACACGCAATAAAAAAAAGCCGGTTGTTGGAATTCCAACAACCGGCTTTTTTTTATTGCGTTACTTCAAAAACTACTGGAGCGTGATGGTCTCCGTGCAGGATTCCACCGGACCGCCGTCTTTGTAATCAACGGTGTAGTTGATGGTGATGACTTTGCCGGAGATCGTACCCGTACCATTGAAAACGCGGTTGAAGCCGTCGTCGTAGTTCGTGATGGTCAGGGCATTGGCGCTTACATCGCTGGCGCTGGCCAGGTTGATCGTGGCTTTGATGTTGTTGGTGCCGGAGTACGCGCCAAACTCATTGATCCGGATTTCGGTAGCCGAAATGCGTGCGATATCGCCTTGGTAGGTCTCGTTAGCAGCCAGGCAGGAAGATTTGGCGGAGTAGTCACCCAGAAATTTTGCGGACCATTCTGTATTGCAATCGCTACCTTCGTAACCCTGATTGCACACGCACGAACCCTCGAAGCAAGTGCCATTGGCGCCGCAGTCCACGTCTTTGCATGGGTCGGTTTCGCCGCAAGAGGTCATGAAAATGGACATGGAACAGAGAAGCGCGAAGAGATAAAAGAGTTTTTTGTTCATTTTTGAATGTTTTTGTGTGATAGAATTAGTCTGTAAAAACTCGCGACAAAAGTAAGGAAAAGGTACATGATGCAGCACCACAAATTAAACGTTTCCAAAACGGCCCAATTTTACGTTTTAGGCGAACCAGGGCCCAAAATCCGTCAATTCTGGCTGGTTTGCCACGGTTACGCACAATTGGCCTCCGAATTTTTACAAGACTTTAACATCTTGGATAACGACCAAACGCTGGTCGTAGCGCCCGAAGGCCTGAATCATTTTTATAAAAAAGGATTTAACGGCGCCGTAGGCGCCAATTGGATGACTCGCCACTGCCGCGAAGACGAAATTGCCGACAACGCCGCCTATCTCCAATCGCTCTACAGCCGGTATATGGCCCAACTGCCCGCCGATGTCCGCGTGATCCTGCTTGGCTTTTCGCAAGGCACCGCCACCGTTTGCCGCTGGATCATGCGCTACCACCCGGCCTTTCACGACCTGGTGCTCTGGGCCGGCTTACCACCAGAGGACATTGACTATCAGCCGCATAAACCCTACCTGGAGGACAAAAACCTCTATCTGCTCTACGGCTCCAGCGATCCGTTTATGACGCCGGACCGGCTCACGCAACTCCAGGAAATTGAAATCCAGGGCCATATCGACTTTGCCGAAGAACGGTTTGAAGGCGGCCATGAAATCCCGGGAGACGCCCTGCGCGATCTTTTGCAAAAACTCAACTGAGCCATTGGGCAAGGCCATGGGATTCAATACCTTCGCCGCCGCAGATGCCCCAAGGGACCTTTCAAGTCTGAAATTACCTGTTCAACCTACTCTTGAATATTCCAACGAATGAATAGTAAGCATCTTCTTCCCCACCTGATTGCAGTGGGCGTGTTGCTGGCCGTTGCCACTACCTTTTTTGCCCCCAATGCTTTCAATGGAAAAGTATTGCCGCAGGCCGACAACGATAAGGCCCGGGCCATGCAAACTGAAATTCAGGCCTACCTGAGAAAAGAAGGCAAGGCGCCCCTCTGGACTAACAGCGGCTTCGGTGGTATGCCATCCTACCAAATTTACGCCCCCGTACACGGCAATCTGACCACCCCAATATACCGCGCCCTGCTGCTTGGGTCGGACATCAGTACTACCGTCTGGACACAGGTGTTCCTCGCCATGCTGTGTATGTATCTGCTGCTAGGGGTCCTGAAAACCGACTGGCGCATCGCGCTCTTTGGCGCAACAGCCTATGGGATAACCACGTACAACATCGACCTGCTTGAAGCCGGCCACACGACCAAAGTGCTGGCTCTTTCCCTCACGCCGGGTATGCTGGCAGGCCTGGTTCTGACCTTTTCAAACCGCCTGGTGCTGGGCGGCGCCTTGCTGGCTATTTTTACCGCCATGCAGGTGTATGCCAACCACGTGCAAATCACCTACTACACCTTGCTGCTGTGCGGGATCTACTTTTTGGCCCAGTTTGTGGACGCGCTCCGGCGTAATACCGGCCAAAAATGGGCAACTGCCGTGGCAGTGTCCTGCCTGGCGCTGGCGCTGGGTTTTGGCTCCAACTTGTCGCGCCTGTGGCCCACCTACGAATACGGGCAGGAGACCATACGCGGCCGCTCCGAACTCCAGCAAAAAGCAGAAAAAGGCGATGGCTTGCCGACTTCCTATATGTTCGACTGGAGTTACGGTGTAGGCGAGAGCATGACGCTGCTGGTGCCCCACTACGCCGGCGGTGGCGCAGCGGAATCCTTTAAAGACACCAAACTGTACGACGCCGTGCCGCCCGAAGCCAAAGGACAGATCCGGGGCTTGTTCTATACCGGCGACCAGCCATTTGTGGGTACCGCCATTTATTTCGGCGCGATTGTGTGTTTTCTGTTTTTCCTGGGCGCCTGGCTGGTGCCCGGCTCTACCAAATACTGGCTGGTAGGCGGCGGGTTTTTCTTCCTGTCGCTGGCCTGGGGCAAAAATTTCGGCCTGAACTTCTTTTGGGTGGATGCCCTGCCGATGTTTAAAAAATTCCGGGCGGTTTCCATGGCTCTCGGCCTCGGCCAGTTGTGCGCTGCCGCCCTGGCCGCCGTTGGTTTGCAAAAATTTGTTGACCCCGCTATTTCTGCTGAAAAGAAGAAACTGGCCCTCTACGTTGCCGTTGGCATCACCGCCGGGCTGTGCATCTTCGCCTGGCTCTTCGGCGGAGGCGCCGGTCACAATGACGAAGAATTCTCCAAAGCCCGGCCGGATTTATACAGCCTGGTGCTCGAAGACCGCGCCGCAATGTTGCGCAGCGACGTGTTCCGCTCGCTCGGATTTGTGGCCCTGGCCGCCGGCATGCTGTGGCTGTACCTTCAAAACCGCATCCAGGCAGGCCTCATGGTCATTGTCATCGCACTGGCATCCCTGCTCGACAACTGGATGGTGTGTACCCGCACCATTTCCAGCGACAAATACGTGAGCAAGCGTACGGCCATTGCGCCGCCGCCGGAGACCGAATATGACCAGCAAATCAAAAAAGACCCGGACCCGCACTACCGGGTGCTGGACCTTGCCCGCGGCAGTTTCACCGCCAATTGGGTGCCCTCGTATTTCCATAAAAGCCTGACCGGCTACCACGCTGCCAAAATCCAGCGCTACCAGGAAGTGCTGGACTCCTTCTTCTACCAGGGCCTGCTCGACAACCTGCACATCGTGGGGATGTTCAATGGAAAATACATCATTACCCAGCAGGAAAAGGTATTCGCCAATCCCAAAGCCTGCGGGGCGGCCTGGTTTGTCCGCCATGTGGCCGTGGTGCCCACCGGCGATGCCGAATTCCAGGCCCTGCACCGGCTGAATACCCGCGACTCGGCAGTGGTGCAACAATCCTTCGCAGCCAGCCTCCAGGGTTTTCAAATCCAACCCGACAGCACGGCACAGATCCGCCTCAGCAAGTACCACCCTGACAAGATGGAGTACGAGTATTCTGCCGCCAGCGAACAATTTGCCGTATTTCCGGAAATTTACTACCCGCCGGCCAAGGGCTGGAAATGCTACCTGAACGGCCAACCTGCTCCGGATTTTACAAAAGTCAACTACCTGCTGCGGGGCATGCGCCTGCCGGCCGGTCAAAATATGAAACTGGAGATGCGCTTCGAGCCGCGCTCCTTTTATTTGGGCGAAACCATTGCGATGATTTGTTCCGGGCTGGTGCTCCTGTTGTTTGCCTTGTCCATGTACCTGCATTTCCGGTCAAATGCTCTCGGACAGGCCAATCTGCTGCCGGAACCCGAAGCGCCCGCACCCAAACCCAAGGTAGCGGCGCCCGCACCCAAGAAGAAAAAATAAATTATTGTAAACCAAGGACTTGGCGATACAAGTCGAGGTATCGGGCCGCCACTACGTTGTTAGCGTAGTGGCGGCTTACTTTTTCGCGCGCCGCAGCCCGTAGTTCGGCCAGCGGTATTGGTCCTTGCAACACCCATTGTAACCCCGCTGCCAGGGCTTCGCTGTCGCGCTGCGGAGCTATGTAACCCTGTGCAAGGTGTTCCACCATTTGCGGGATACCTCCGGTTTGAAAACCCACGACGGGCGTGCCGCAGGCCAGGGCTTCCATGACCGTGTTGGGCAGGTTATCTTCGAGGGATGGAATCACAAACACGTCGGCCGCGCCATACGCAGAGGCAATTTCCAGGGGGTCGCGTAACATGCCCAGGGAATGGGCAGGGTAGGGGAGGCGCGAAAGGTCTTCGGGAGCAGACTGCCCCATGACCAGGATTTCCACCGGCAATTCCGGGTGACTGCTTTTTAGGCGCTGGAGCGCATCCAGCAAATAGGAAAAGCCTTTGCGTTCTTCGCGTACTTTCATCGCCACAAACAACACAACGAGCGCTTCCGGCGCGATGCCCTGTTGCCGGCGCAGTTGTGCGCGCGCTTCCGGCAAAGCCGGCTTAAATACCTCGGTATCAATGGAATTGGGAATGGAATGGACCGGATAATCGCGCAACAAGCCGCTGCTCCGGGCTTCTTCGGCCAGCCAATCGCTGCAGGTCACGAAATGTATATTTTTCGGAAACAATCTTTTCTTGTTGGACCAAATGCGCTGCGACAAATCCCCGACCCCCGGTCGGCGCAGGTAGGGGCAATGCCCGCAGGCCTGCCGGTAGGCCCGGCATTCGCCGCTGTAGTGGCAGCCGCCGGTGAAGACCCACATATCGTGCAGGGTCCAGACGACTGGCTTGCCCGTTTCAGCCAATTGGCGAATGTTTTTCAGCGATAAAAAGCCCTGGTTGATCCAGTGCAAGTGCAACACATCTGCTGCCTGCACAGCAGGGTGTTGGCTGATATCGTGGCCAAAATTGGCCAGTGAAAAAGAAAAACGGACCGATTTGTCGCGCTCATATGGCAAAAACGACAAGCGCTCAGCGTAAAACGGCCATTTGCCCGGCACCTGGTCTGCCGACAGCAAGGTGGCTGTTTGGCCACTTTCCTGAAGGGCCGCCTGTAGCCGCCGGCAAGCCGTACCGGCTCCGCCGTGTGGGTAGGTGTTGAGCAGGAGAATGTTCATGTAAGGGGTTTATGGATTCAGGCGCCGGCGGTGTACGAGGGTGTAGTTCCGGCTGTCCGGCTCTTTGGCAATCATTTCATAACCGGCCGCCAGCAGGTTTTCCAGGCATTGCCGGATGCGTCGGATGTAGTGCCGGTCGATGTGGTTGCTAGCCGATTCATCAAACTCGATGCACAAAATATCGATCGGCAACTGATCTGCCAAAACCGACTCCAGAATTTGATATTCAGCGCCTTCGGTATCAATTTTTAACAAATCTATGTGCCGGTGTCCCAGTTCTTCGCGGAGCGTAGCCAGGCGCCGCACCGGCACCTCGATGGAGGCTTCAGATTGCTGCAAATTGACCAGCGAGTGCGACACATGGTCTTCATTTTGTGGGGCAAAAAACCGAAGCGTCGTGTCTTCGCTCCAGATACCGTAGGGATGGAGCTGCAACAAGGGGCTTACGGAGGCTGGTGTTTCTGGATAAAAACCCGTAGGGCTGGTAGCACAGGCGACGGGCTCCTGGAGGGCAATCTTGGATTTGACCAATTCCACGTGGGCAATTGCCCGGGGTGTCGGATCGAAAATATGCACCGGGCAGCCGTAGCGCGCGGCCAGCGCCACGTCGAAAGAAATATCTTCGCCGGCCCCGACCAGGTAACAAACCGAGTCGCTGCGCAGGGTATTGGCGGGAATAATCCAACCGCCGTAGGGCGTGCCCAGGCGCTCCGTCGGGATGTCGCTGCGGATCGGAAGATTCAATGGGGGCTCCACCCATTTATTCAGTTTATGGTAAAACCTCTTTAGAATTGGATGCATTTGCAGATTACCGTTATTTTGGCCCAAAACTCTAAACTTTTGTGCAAACCTGATGCCTTGTTCTGTCCCTGTTTTGCTTTTAACATTTAACCGGCCCGATCAGACCCGTCGCGTTTTGGAACAAATCCAGGCAGCGGGGCCCGTTCGATTGTACGTCCACAGCGACGGGTCACGCGCGCAGGTGCCGACAGATGCCGAGCGGGTGGCTGCCGTTCGGCAAATGATTCCGGAAATTTTAGGCGCCGGGACGCCGGTAATTACCCTTTTTCGGTCTGAAAACAGGGGACTCCGGAAAGGCGTGTTTGACGCGCTGAACTGGTTTTTTGAACAGGAAGAATACGGCATCGTGCTCGAAGACGACTGCGTGCCCGACCCCAGTTTGTTTCCGTTTTGCGAAGAACTGTTGCTGCGGTACAAAGACAATCCGCAAATAATGCACATCGGCTGCTCGAACCTGGCGGAAGATCTTACCCAAAACAAGTCGGACAGTTATGTGTTTTCCCGGTTCTCGTTTGTCTGGGGCTGGGCTTCCTGGCGCCGCGCCTGGCAGCACATAAAAATTGACCTGGAAGGCCTGGAACAGTTCAAATTGGAACAACAAATCCGCCAATTGGTACCCGACGAGCAGGCGCAGGCCTACATGCTGGACAAATTTGAAGGTACAGCCGCCGGCAAAAACAACTCCTGGGCCTATGCCTGGTTTTATAGTATTTTGAAAAACAAGGGCTTGTGCATTGTGCCGAAGACCAACCTGGTCCAAAACAGAGGGGTAGGGGAGGCCGGCGCCACCCACACCACGAGCCGGAACCGATTGGCAGAAAAACCGGCCCGTGCTATGTCTTTTCCGTTGCTGCATCCGGCGGATGTTGAGGTGGACCCTGCGTTGGAACAACATTTTTTTTACACTTCCCAAAAACGCCGGCTCCGCCTGCGCCTGTGGTCGGTGTTGCGCTGGCTGGGCCTGCGCTAACTTGTTAAAAACTACTCCTTTGTGTGAAATTGGTACGCGATGAAAAACTTCATAATCTACGACCTGGAAGCCACTTGCTGGGAAAATATGCCGCCGGGATACGTGCAGGAAACGATCGAAATCGGAGCCTTCCGGCTGAACCACTACGGCGAAATTCGGGGCAAATTCAACCGCTTCGTAAAGCCGGTGGTGCACCCGACGCTGTCGCCGTTTTGCCGCCAACTGACGTCCATTACGCAGGAGGAAGTCAACAAAGCCGGTACCTTCCCGAAGGTCATTGAAGAATTCTGGGATTGGGGCCGCATCGAAGAGGAAGACTACGTACTGTGCTCCTGGGGCTCTTTTGATAAAAAATTGTTTATCCACGACTGCAAACTGCACCGCCTCGAAACCGATTGGGCGGAGCACCATGTCAACCTGAAAGAACAATACCGCATCCTGAAACGCATGCGCTCCGGCATTGGGTTGCGCAAGGCCGTCGAACGCGAAGATATCCTCTTCACCGGCCTGCACCACCGGGGTATCTCCGATGCGGAGAACCTGACCAAACTCTTTCTGAAATACCTGGGCAACTGGAATTTGTAAATCGCCAGGGTGCTCTACGACGCATACGGCGAATCATAGCCCAGGATGCGCAGCATCGAATCGGCGTCCTGCTCCTGAAACACTTCCCAATCGGTGAACTCGCCGTAGTAATTTTTGTCGATCAGGATATGTTTCGGCGCCGGTAGCAGGCAGTGTTTGAGCCCGCCGTAACCGCTCAAGGCCTCCTGATAAGCGCCCGTATGGAAAAACCCGATGTAGAGCGGGTCTTCGTTTTGATCGTCGTAGACCGGCAGGTACACCTGGTTGATGTGCGCCTCGGAGTTGTAGTAGTCGGCATTGTCGCAACTGATGCCGCCGATATTGACCTTTTGGTACTCCTTGTCCCAATGGTTGATGGGCAGCAGGATAAAACGCTCCTTGATGCCCCAGCTGTCGGGCAGGGTATTGATCAGCGAATTGTCGAGCATGTACCATTGCTCGGCGTCATTTTGTTGTTTTTTGCCAATCACCGAAAAGATGGTCGCGCCGCTTTCACCCACCGTAAATTTTCCGAATTCGGAGTAAATATCCGGCTCGGGCACGCCTTCGTCGTCGCAGTACTCCTTGATCAGTCGGATAATTTCGTTGACCATATAGGGGTAGTCGTAGTCGAAACCCAGGGAATTGCGGATGGGCATGCCACCGCCGATGTTGAGGCAGGTGAGGGTGGGGCACAACTTGCGCAGGTCGCAGTAAGTTTTGATGCCCTTTTTGAGTTCGCTCCAGTAGTAAATGGTGTCTTTGATGCCGATATCGACAAAAAAGTGGAGCATTTTCAACTCAAACTTGGGGTTGGTCGCTATTTTTTCCTTGAAAAACGGGATCACTTCGCTTTGGCGGATGCCGAGGCGCGAGGTATAAAACTCAAAATTGGGTTCCTCTTCGGTGGCCATCCGCAGGCCAATCGAAAATTTGGATTTTTTCACCAGGCGGTTGTACAACTCCAGTTCGGCGGCGTTGTCGCACACCGGCGTGACGTTCTGAAAACCCTCGTCGATCAGGCCGGCGATTTTTTGCACATAATCGCGGGGTTTGTAGCCGTTGTTGACGATGGTCGTGCTTTTGTTGATTTTACCCAACTTGTACAGGCGCCAGATCAGGTCGATGTCGAACGCAGAAGAGGTTTCCAGTTGGGTGCCGTTTTCCAGCACTTCGTTGAGCACGAAGGCGAAATGCGAACTTTTGGTGCAGTAGCAATAAATGTACTTGCCGTTGTAGTTGTGGCGCTGAATGGCGTCGCGAAACAGTTTGCGCGCCGTTTGGATCTTTTCGCCGATCTTGGGTAAAAACGTGAGTTTGAGCGGAGAACCGTACTTCTGAACCAGTTCGTGTACGTCTATGTTGTTGAACAACAATCGGTTATCCTTTAGGCTAAAACCATCCTGGGGGAAATCAAACGTCTGGGCGACCAGATCGAAATAGGTGTTTTTCATTGAAAAACGAGGCTCCTGTAATTGCTAAAGATGAAACAACACACTGGTTAAGGCGCGGCAAAGGTATGGGCTTTTAGCAATCTACCAAGAATCAAATTTGGAGACATTTTTCAGGCCCTCGCAGCCGGATCGGGTAGGGTAGTGCGGCCTTCCTCGGGCGGCGGACGCACGCCGGCAGCAAAAATCAACTACCTTCGCGGCCTACTTTTCACCAACCGTTTTTCCATGTCTTTTTCCAAACTGGGTTTGTCTGCGCCCTTGCTGGCTTTGGTAGCCAAATCCGGTTACACCGCGCCGTATCCCATCCAACTCGCCGCTATCCCGGCCATCATGGGCAGCAAAGACGTCCTGGGCGTCGCTCAAACGGGCTCGGGCAAAACCGCGAGTTTCGTGCTGCCCATCCTCCAGCAATTCCAACGCAAAGCCCCGGCACCCAACCGCCACATCAAAGCCCTCGTGCTGGTGCCCACCCGCGAACTGGCGGTGCAGGTAGCTGCCGTGTTTACGTATTTCGGCGCACACCTGCCGCGCCCGGTGAAGACCCTGGCGGTGTTCGGCGGCGTGTCCATCAACCCGCAAATGAAACAAATGGGCGGCGTGGAAATCCTGGTGGCCACGCCCGGCCGACTGCTCGACCTGCTCGACAACAAAGCCATGCAGGTGTCCGAGATCGACATCCTGGTGCTGGACGAGGCCGATAAAATGCTGAACCTCGGGTTCAAAGAAGAAATGACCCGCATTTTTGGGCTGCTGCCGGCCAACCGCCAAAACCTTTTGTTTTCGGCCACCCTGGGCAAAGACATCGACACCATCACGGAAATGTTGCTGCGCAACCCGGTCAAAATCGAGATTGCGCGGGAGCCGGAAACGCTGGCGAGCATCAAGCAGGTCGGCTACCACGTCGCCGAAGAGCGCAAAGGGCCGCTGCTGCGCTACCTGATCAAAACGCAGGCCCTGAAACAAGTGCTGGTGTTCACCTCCTCGGTGCACAAAGCCGATACCGTGGTGCACAAACTCAAGGGCAACGGCGTGTCGGCAGTGGCGCTGCACAGCCAGAAAAGCCAGGGCGCGCGCACCGAAGCGCTGCGGCAATTCAAAGCCGGCGACATTGCAGTGCTGGTGGCCACCGACCTGGCCTCCCGGGGCCTCGATATTCCGTTTCTGCCCATGGTGATCAACTACGAACTGCCGCGCTCGCCCAAGGATTTTATCCACCGCGTCGGCCGCACGGGTAGGGCAGGGGCCAGCGGCACGGCCATTTCCTTCGTGACCCAGGACGATGTGCAGCATTTTCGCGTCATTCAGAAAAAAATGGGCGCCTGGGTGGATATGGTCGAGACGGAAGGCTTCAACCTGCACGGGTATTGAGCCGCAAAAAGTGGGTGTCTCATAAATCATTGTACATTGAAAATTGGACATTGTTCATTGAACATTAAATTTTTAAAAATTTAAAATTCAATAATTTATAAAATTAAAATGTTCAATATGCAATGTTCAATGCCCAATTTCCAAGTCTTATGAAACACCCACATCGTTTGCATTTTTGCCTGCCGGCAACGGGGCCGGCGCATTTTCCACCCAGCCAAAACGTATCGCCATGCGCCTGCTGAGCACTTGTTTTTTCTTGCTGACCACCTTGCTGTTGTCGGCCCAAGCCGATGAAAAACGCCTCGAACAAGCCTTGTTTGAGTTGCCCGATGTGTCGTTCAAAAAAGTGTCGCAGCCCGGCCAGCAGCCCCTGCAATACGCGCTGCGGATCAAGCAGCCACTGGATCACAAAGACCCTTCGCGGGGCTATTTCCAGCAGCGCGTCATCCTGACCCACCACGGCTTTGGGCAGCCCACGCTCATGCAAACGCAGGGCTACGACTTGTTCAACGGCAAAAACGAACTGGAACTGGCCTTCGACGCCAACCACCTGAACATCGAGCACCGCTATTTCGGCGAATCCAAGCCCGATTCCATCCAGTGGAAGTACCTCAGCCTGGAGCAGGTGACCGCCGACCTGCACCACATCAACCAGTTGTTCCGCAGCCTCTACACCGGCAAATGGATCAGCACGGGCATCAGCAAAGGCGGCCAGACCACCATTTTTTACAAGTACTTTTACCCTAACGACGTGGACGTGTGGGTGCCCTACGTGGCGCCTTTCAACAACGGCCTCGAAGACAAACGGATTTACACCTTCCTGGACACCATCGGCACGCCCGAGTGCCGCAAAAAAATCCAGGATTTCCAGATTTTCCTGCTCCAAAACGAAGAAAAAGCGCTGGAAAAACTGCACTGGTACGCCAAAGGCGCGGGTCTGAGTTTTCAGTACCTCGACAATTCGCTGGGCAAAGCCTTTGAATACACCGTGCTGGAGTACTCCTTTTCGTTCTGGCAATGGGGCAGTCAATGCGCCGACATTCCGCTCGGCCAGCCCCTCGACTCCTGCCTGGCCCACCTGCTCAAAGTATCCGACTTGGGCTTCTTTGCCGATGCGGGCATGAGCAACTACGCCTCGCACTACTACCAGGCGGCCACCCAAATGGGCTACTACGGCTACAACATCGCGCCGTTCCGCAAATACCTTAAGCATTTTACCGCGAACCCGCTGGCCACCTTCGCACCCAAAAGCGCCGGCCAGGTGGTGTACGACAACAGCCTGAACGAAAAAGTGGACCAATGGCTGCGCGAAAAGGGCAACAACATGATCTACATCTACGGCGGCAACGACACCTGGAGCGCCGACCGGATCACGCCCTCCGCGCGGGTCAACTCCAAATCCTACATCCTGCCCGGCAAAGACCACGGCAAGGCGCGGATCAAATACATGGACAAGGCCATGCAAAAAGATGTGAAACAGACACTTGCGCAGTGGCTGGGCGTGACGCCGAATTTTGATGGGGGCGGGAAGTAGGTCATAACCATCAACTTAAGGTTTACTTACTTCGACATTCGATATTCTGCGGTTCGATATTCGATATTTTTTAAGCCATTTACGTTGGAATATCGAATATCGAACCGCAGAATATCGAATGTCGAAGTA
>JADLDL010000236.1 GCA_020846655.1 Saprospiraceae bacterium
GGAGGTATAGGATTTTTAACTCCTGGTCGGGAAACAGGCGGCCGTTTTGGGCCAGTTCGGCCCTGAATTTTTGAAAATAATCGAGGCTGTATTGCTCGGTCAAAAAGCGGTAGCAGTAGTAGTACAGCGCTATGGCCGGGGTGTCGAGGAAGTCGCCCTTTTCCACCTGATCGAGTACCTGGGGCAGGAGGCCAAACTGGTACTGGGTTTTGAACACGGCCTGGTGCGACAGTTGGATGCAACTGTGCCGCAATTTTTCGGCCAGGTACAGGGTGTCGATCGAATCGGCGATGGCTTGCAGGGGCAGGGTGCTGGTGCGGGTGGTGCGGGTTTGGAACTGGGCAATTTCGATGAGGTAGTCCAGGTTGTTGCGGTGGAAGCGGGCGTTGCGCATGCCCTCTTGTTCCAGTTGCTTGTGGGCTTTGCCGGCCGCTTGCAGAAACAGTTTGTTCAAGTTGCGTTCCCGAAACTCGGTGGCCAGGGCGAGGCGGGCGCCCAGTTCGTCGGCGCGCAGGCGTTGCCACAGCAAAAATTCTTCCAGCAATTCCCGCAGGTCGCTCATGGTGCCGCGCAGCAAGAGGTCGTCGTAGGCGCGGCCGGGGAAACTTTTTTGGAACAACAATTCCTTATCCGGCAGGGCTTTGTCCGCATAGCGGCACCGGGCCAAACAGGCGTACATGCGCTCCATTTCGGAGCGGTGCGTGAAAAACGGCGAGCGCACGAATTTGCCAAACCGCCGCAACTCCGGTTTGTCGAGGCTCATCAATACCTCGTACAAGATAAAATTGGCCACTTCTGAAAAATTATTTCCACAAAAATAGTCACGATACGCTGGCTGAAGCGGTTGAATTCAGCATAGTGTACAATTGTGTAAAAAATTATTTCCACAAACCGCATTTTTTGTACTTGAATGCCGGCGCCCGGTACTGGACTTTTGTATCGTCGGACATCAGGAAGGGATACTTCCTTTTTTTACAGATCACCCAGATTCACACTACTTGCTATGAAGCACATTCAAATAAACACCTTGCGCCTCCTCATGCTGCTGTTGGCCGGCATACTTTGCTCACCCGAAGTGTCAGCCCAGGGTTGGCGCACGACCTTCGGGTTCTTTTCGGGGCCTGGCCCTTATGCGGCCGACGGCAATTACATCACCGGCGTGCAATTGCGGCCAGACAGCAGTTTTTGGGTCGTCGTCAATACGCCGGAAAGCGATGCCGGTTATTTTCTGGGAAATTTCCCGAACAGCCCTTTTGGGGCTTACGGTGGCAATCCGCACCTAAACTCGGGCAGCCATTTTGCCAAAAGCAGCCTGCTGACCGCCGGCGACACGCTGCTGGTGCTCAAAGAAACCATCCCGAAAGGTGGCGGGCAGCGCAACCTGGCCCTTGCGGCCTATTCCTGGATCGGCCTGCCGGCAAATTTGTACACCCAGCATTGGAATCCAATCATTTTTGCCGGCCTCGACCAAAACGCCTTTGCCCATAGCCTGATTGCTACCTCCGATGGCGGCCTGCTGGTGCTGGGTAGCGTGGAGCCGCTTGCCGGCGGGCAGCGCGACCTTTTGTTGGTCAAAACTACCGCCGACGCACAGCCGCTGTGGTCCAAACTATTGGCTACTCCCGATTCGGATCTTGGCGCACAGGTGCTGGAAGCAGCCGACGGCGGTTTTTTTATCCTGAAAACCCGGCAGCCCCTGGCCGATCCGCTCCGCCGGGAAGCCTGGTTGCTGAAAACCGATGCCAACGGCGATCTGCTCTGGGAAACCAATCTGAGCGGTTCGGGCTCCGACGAGGGGTTTGACCTGATCGCTACTGCCGATGGCAATCTCGTGGTTTCGGGCACCAACCGGGTCGGCGATGACGCATTTTTGATGAAAGTGGACCTCGCCGGCGCGGTTTTGTGGCGCCAGGACGTGCTGATGCCCGGCCGCTCGGCTGCCGGTCGTTGTGTGCTGGAGGATGCGCAGGGCGATCTGGTGCTGTGTGGCTTGCAGGTGGACAGCAGCAGCCAACAGGCCGGTATTCTGCTGATGAAATGTACGGCTGCCGGAGCGCCGTTGTGGGAACGGTTCATCGTATACAAAGATTGGCGCACGGTTCGGGTGGATGAACTCGCGCTTTGCGCCGACGGCGGGTTCCTGCTCGGGGCTTCCATCAAGCCGCCGAACGGCGACCCGCTGGCGTATCTCCTCCGCACCGACCTCAACGGTATCATCAAGCCGGCCATGCTGGCCGGAAATGTATTCCGCGACTTCGACCTGGATTGTACCCAAACTACCGGCGACCAAGCCCTGGAAAACTGGGTCGTGGAAGCCTTTCAGGACAGTTCCAAGATATTTTACGCCAATACGGACGCCCTGGGCAACTATCGCCTCGAGTGCGACACGGGCAACTATACCGTGCGGGTGATCCTACCAGTGGACTATTGGAAGGCCTGCGCGAACAACATTCCGGTGTACCTCGGCTATCAGGATACCCTGACCCTGGACTTTCCCTTGCAGGACAGCGTCGATTGTCCGTACCTGACGGTCGACCATGCCACCAGCCTCGTGCGGCCCTGCGACACCACCTTTTTTACCGTCAGTTATTGCAACCTCGGCCCGAGCACAGCAGCGGGCGCCTACCTGGAATTGAGCCTCGATGACCTGTTTACCTTTTTGTTTGCCGATATCACCCCCACGGTGCAACCCGGCAATGTGCTTTCGTTTCCGCTGGGCGATATTCCGTCGGGCGAATGTGGGAGTTTTCAGGTGGCGGCGCTGGTGGATTGCAGCGCCGAACTCGGCACGGTGGCTTGCTCCGAAGCGCATACTTTCCCGGACAGCCTTTGTTTGCCAACGGCGCCCAACTGGTCGGGGGCACAGGTGCAGGTGGAAGGCATTTGCAACGGCGATTCGGTGCATTTTATCCTGACCAATACCGGTATTCAGCCCATGCCGGCCGCCCTGGACTATATTATTATCGAAGATGCCGTGCTGCTCATGCAGGGAGATTTCCAGTTGGACGGCTTGGAATCGATCAATATCCCGCTGGAGGCTACCGGCAGCACCTATCACTTGCTGGCGCAACAGGAGCCTTTGGCGCCGGGCAACAGCCTGCCGCTGGCTGCTGTAGAGGGCTGCGCAGGCAATGGCGGACCGATCAGCCTGGGCTTTTTCAACCAGTTTTCGTTGGGCAACGAAAGCCACTCCGTTTCGGTGGATTGTCCGGTGGTGCGCAATGCGTACGACCCGAACGACAAGCAGGGCCTGCCTACGGGTTTCGACGACGAGCATTATATTTTTGACAATACCGACCTGGAGTACACCATTCGTTTCCAAAACACCGGCAACGACACGGCTTTCCGGGTGGTGCTGCTGGACACCTTGTCTGCCTTTTTGGATCCGGCTACGGTGTTGCCGGGGGCTGCGAGCCATCCCTATCGTTTTGAACTGGAGGAAAATGGCGTGTTGCGCTTCACCTTTGCTGATATCCAGTTGCCCGACAGCACGACCAATTTCGAAGGCTCGCAGGGCTACGTGCACTTTCGGGTGGCGCAAAAACCGCACAACCCCGCCGGAACACGTATTGAAAACCGGGCTGGTATTTATTTCAACTTCAACCTGCCGGTCCTGACCAACACGGTGTTCCACACCATACACGAGCCGTTTTTCGAAGTGACCACCCTCAGCCCGGTATTGCCCGGGCATTCGATTGCGGTCAGTGCCTATCCGAATCCGTTTTCCGAACAACTCCGGATCGAAATATCGGGGTTGGAATTGCCGGACCTGCAGTTTGACTTGTACAACACCAGCGGCCAGTTGGTGCGCACGCTTCCGCTGCAGCAGCAGCAAGCCCTGCTGCAACGGGAGGGCCTGGCGCCGGGATTGTACTGGTTCACCTTGCGCAGCGGCGCACAACTGGTGGGCAGCGGGAAGGTGGTGGTGCGGTAGGGGGCATAGCCATCAACTTAAGGTTTACTTACTTCGACATTCGATATTCTGCGGTTCGATATTCGATATTTTTTAAGCCATTTACGTTGGAATATCGAATATCGAACCGCAGAATATCGAATGTCGAAGTA
>JADLDL010000237.1 GCA_020846655.1 Saprospiraceae bacterium
CGAAACACGAAACACGAAACACGCTTTTTTCCCCTGGGCCATCGCCCTGCTCCTGGCCCTCCGCCTTTGGCACCTGGGCCCGGCCATCGATGCTCCGCACGACTGGCGGCAATGCGACACGGCCTACTACATCCGCGATTTTTACCAAAACGGCATCGACCTGCTCCACCCGGCCGTCTGCTGGATGGGCGCTGCCGACACCCTGGCCCTGGAGTTTCCGCTGCCGGAGGCCCTCGTGGCCTTGGCCTACCACCTGGGCGGCGAATCCATTCCCTTGGCGCGCCTCCTGTTCCTGTGTTTTTTTGGCGGGGCGCTCTACTATTTCTACCGATCCGTCGACCTGTTGTTCGGAGGCACCACCGCGCAGTGGGCGACGCTGGCCTACCTGGCCCTGCCCCTGAGCCTGTTTTATTCCCGCGCCATCCACATCGATTTTTCGGTGCTGTTGCTGACCCACGCCATGCTCTATTATTTTCTGCTGGGTGTGCGGCAGCGGCGGCGGTCCTGGCTCTGGCTCAGCAGTGCGGCGGCAGCGCTGGCCCTGCTGGTCAAAGCGCCCTATGTGCTGGCCTTTGGCCCGCCGATGTTGTGGTTTGCCCTGCGGGAACCAGCCCTGGGCTGGACGCTGCGCTCCGCTTGGGGCTACGGCCTGGCCGGGCTGGCGTTTGTGTGCTGGCAGCAGCACGTCTACCGGATCAACAATGCAGCGCCCGACTGGAGTTACATCCTGCACTACCGCAAAATGGTGCAAAGCGCGGGCTGGTATTTCGGTACCTGGCAGCAGCGGCTGTCGCTGTATTCCTGGTGGGTGTTGCTGCAGCGCGGCGTACTGGAGCTGGCCGGGCCGGGGGGCATCCTCTTTTTCCTGGCCGGCGCCTGGCGGCTGCGGCGGATGGCCAACGGGGCGTTTTTGGCCTGCTGGATGCTGGGCCTGGCGGCCTATGTGTTGTTGTTTTTCAACCTCAATGTGGTGCACAATTACTACCAAATCCCTTTGTTAGGCCCCGTGGCGGTGCTTTGCGCGCTGGCGCTGCGAGGGCTGGCCCTTCAACAACCGGCCCTGGCCAAGGGGCTGTTCGCAGGCTTGCTGGTCGCCAATGTGGCCTACGCCGAAACGAACTGGTACCGGGTGGCCGAAGACCACGTCGACATCGGGCGCCTGATCGAGGCCCACACCCCCGAAGCAGCCCTGGTCATTGTGAGCTACCGGGATTTGGATTGCCGGAATCCCAAAATTTTGTACCGGGCGCGGCGCCGGGGCTGGTCTGTGGAGGAAGCGGCCCTGCGGCCGCAAGTAATCGAAAGGCTGTGCCGGGAGGAAGGCGCCGGGTATTGGGCCTATGTGGGCGAGCGTTTGCCACGCGCACAACTGGGCAACTACCTGGACGCCCTGCCGGCTCCACAGGTCTTTCCCCTGGCCACCGGACCGCAGCAGCTGTATTTGTTTGAACTCAGGGCAACGCAATAAGCGGCGCTTTTGCGTACTTGCGCCACCGTTTCCGACATGCTTTCCTTCTCCGACCTATACGAGGCGCACCAACACATGGTGTACAACCTCTGCCTCCACTACCTCCAAAACCGCCAGGACGCGGAGGAGGCTGCGCAGGATATTTTTGTAAAAATCCACCGCAAACTTCCCGGTTTTCAGGAAAAATCAAGCCTGAAGACCTGGATCTACCGCATCGCCGTGCACCACTGCCTGGACGTGCTGAAAGCCCGCACGCGGCACAAACGATTCGCTTTTTTCAAAACCCTGTTCAGCAGCGACACCGAAACGCCCGCCCCACTCACCAATTTCGACCACCCCGGCGTACAACTCGAAGACCGCGAGGCCCTCGAACTATTGTTCCAAAAAATAAACCAACTGCCCGAGCAGCAAAAAACCGCCCTCATCCTGAAATACCTCGACGAACTGCCCCAGCGCGACATCGCCGCGATCATGGGCCTGTCGGAAAAAGCCGTGGAGTCGCTGCTGCAACGCGCCAAACAAGGATTGAAAAAGAAATAAATGCGTCAGCGAAGGATTCCACCAAAACTGTCGTCCAAGTACCCGTCACCATGAAAAACGAATCAAACATCGATCTGCTGAAAAAAGTAGGCAAAACGGAAGCGCCACCCTGGCTGTTCACCCGCATTCAAGCCAAACTCCGGCAAGGGGAGGCCGAACAGGCGCCCGGCTGGTGGCCCTGGGCTACTGGCTTGGCACTTGCCGCGCTGTTGGTCCTGAACCTCGCCGTGTGGCAGGGCGCCGGCAGCCCTTCGGCAGCCGAAAGCCTGGTCAGCAGCCTCCAACTTCACGCCTCCAACCAACTTTACGATGAGTAAAATCCGTTTTCTAAGCCTGCTCGTGGTAGCGCTGGTGCTGCTCGACCTCATTGCCGCCGCCCTCTTTTTTTCAGGCAAATTGCCACCGCCCCGGCGGGAAGGCCCGCGCCGGGTCATCCTCGAGCGCCTGCACTTTAACGAGCAGCAAACTGCGGCCTACGACAAACTGATTGCCGCCCACCGCAGCGCCATCCGGCAAAAACAAGACGAAATGGCCACTGCGAAACAGCAACTCTACGCGCAACTGGCCGGTGATAGTTTTCCCCAAAAAGACAGCCTGATCGCCCACATCGGCCGCTTGCAGCAGGAGATTGAACAGATCCACTTCAGCCATTTTCAAGACATAAAAGGCCTCTGCCAGGCTACCGTGGAGCAAGACGAAGCCTTCCGGGCGCTGGCCGGCGAATTGGGACAATACTTCGGCCCACCGCGCCACAAAAAACAATAAACAGACTATGCAATACAGGGTAACGACGTGGTTGAGCAGGCAAACGGCCCTGGTTTTGCTGGCCCTGTGGCTGTTGCCGCCGCCGGCATCCGGCCAGGCATTCCGGATCGAGGTTCGGCCGGTTTGGCGGGGGCAGGCCATCGCCCTGGACAAAGCCGTGCAAGGCCCAGCCGGCGACTCGTTGCTGTTCCACACCCTGAAATTTTACCTCGGCCATTTTGAATTTTTGAACCACGGCGCCACCGTTTTTCAGGACCCGGGCTACCACCTGCTGGACCTGGAAGCAGAAAACAGCCTCGACCTACTGTTCAAATTGCCCGAAAACCTGCACTTCGACAGCCTGCGCTTCGCGTTCGGCACCGACAGCCTGAGCAACGTGTCGGGCGCCCTTGGCGGCGCGCTCGACCCAAGCCGGGGCATGTACTGGAGTTGGCAAAGCGGTTACATCAACGCCAAAATCGAAGGCCAGGCCGAGCGCTCACCAGCCCGGGGGCATCATTTTCAACTCCACCTCGGCGGGTATTTGCCGCCTGCGGAAACCCTTCGAAAGGTGGTGGTTTCGGCAGCCCCCAAGCCCCGGCATTTGCGCCTGGACTGGGATTTGGCCTCGTTTTTTGAGCAGATCGATTGGCCGACACAGCACAGCATCATGTCGCCGGGACCGGCCGCTGCGCAGGCGGCGACTCGCCTGGCACAAGCCTTCCGGAACCATGCGCCATAAGCCTGTTTTCCAAACCATCGGCACGGTGGCCGCGCTGGTGCTGTTGGCCTTCGCGCTGCCCGGCCCTCCCCCACCCGACCCGGTGACGCTGCGCTATCCGGCACACTGGCGGGCGCCGGTTTATGATTTTTCCAAAAATCCGCTGACGCGGCAGGGTATCGAGTTGGGCCGGCGTTTGTTTTACGACCCGGTGTTGTCGCGCGACAGTACGGTGTCGTGCAGCAGTTGCCACCTGTCGTTCACGGCGTTTGCGCACGTCGACCACGCCCTGAGCCACGGGATCGACGACCGCATCGGCCGGCGCAATGCCCCGGCACTGATGAACCTGGCCTGGGCCCGGCACCTGATGTGGGACGGCGCCATCAACCACCTCGACGTGCAGGCCCTGGCGCCCATCAGCCACCCGGACGAGATGGATGAGACCCTGGCGCATGTCCTTCAAAAAGTTCAGGCTAAGCAGCCATACCCGAGATTATTTTGGGAAGCCTTTGGCGACAGCAGCGCCACGGGCGAGCATTTACTGAAGGCCTTGTCGCAATTTGAACTGACGCTGCTGAGCGACCGCTCCCAATACGACCGCGTGCAGGCAGGCCTCGATACCTTTTCGAGGCAGGAACAAAGCGGCTACCACCTGTTCCGGCAATACTGTGCCCGATGCCACGAGGAGCCGTTTTTTACCAATTTTTCTTTTGAAAACAATGGCTTACCGCTCGATACGGCGCTGCGCGACCTGGGCCGCATGGCCATCACCGGGCAGGCAGCCGATTCCTTGAAATTCAAGGTGCCGACGCTGCGGAATATCGAATTTTCATACCCCTACATGCACGACGGGCGCTTTCGCAAACTGCGGGAGGTGCTCCAACACTACACCCAAACGACTGCCCCGGGCGCCCGGGCCGAACTTTCCGCCACCGACAAAGCAGACCTGACCGCTTTTTTGCTCACCCTGACCGACCGCGCCTTCCTCTTTGACCCGGCTTTCGGATTTCCCCTGGAAAAATAACGCAGCCGGCGAAGGATTGGCGCAGCGATATCGTCCAAGCACATATTTCCATCATCCAATTTAATTCCGCATGAAAAAAGGATTTCTTTCCCTGTTGCTGTTCATCTCCATACTCCCTTTGCAAGCCCAAACCAACCCGGCTGTCGGCGCCTGGCTGTTCAATACGAGTGGGCTGAACGGCCGGCACTACGCCAAAGGCAATTCCACGCCTATCGAAGACAATGTGCTGGCCAACGTGCAGTCCGTGCAGTACTCTGCCGACTGGGCCTATGTGCAGGCAACGGGTATTCCGGCCTACATCACGGGTCCGTTTTTGGATGGCAATCCATCGCTGGCGCAGGCGCAAACTGGTTATTTCAAAATTCCGCTGCACCCGCTGCAAAACACCGGCACACCCACCGCCACTACCGGCGGCAACATCGGGGTGTTCATCAACGGCGTAGCCCTGTTCGACTACCGCGACGGGGTGTCCTGGCAAAACGCCACCCAATCGCTGAAAGGCGGTCCGCTGGGCGGTATGGGCGACCGCGTGTGGAACCGCGACGCCGTGGTAGCCGAGCGGGTGGGTTTCGACTGCGCCAAAGGGCACCCAGCCATGGGCAATTACCACCACCACCAAAACCCTTCGGCCTTCAACCTGGACCTGGCGGTGATCTCCACGGTCTGCGATTTGTACCTGGCCGACGGTTTGTATGCGATCGACAGCACTCAACACGCACCGCTGCTCGGTTTTGCCTACGACGGGTTCCCGATGTACGGGGCCTACGGGTATAAAAACACCGACGGCAGCGGCGGCATCGTGCGCCTGAAATCGGGCTACCAGTTGCGCAACATTGCGGTGCGGACACATTATGCCGACGGCAGCGACGTGACAGACGGGCCCATTGTCAGCGCCAACTACCCGCTGGGTTATTTCCGCGAGGACTACGAGTATGTCGCCACTGCATCCCCTGACGTGCTCGACGAGCACAACGGCCGGTTCTGTGTGACGCCGGAGTATCCACAGGGCACCTACGCGTATTTTTGTACAGTTGATGAAGACTGGAATTCAGCCTATCCGTATGCCGTTGGGCCAACGTTTTATGGTGTAAAAAGCGCCTCAAAAGTGCAAAGCATCAGCGAATCGGTTACCCCCTACAACCCTTCCGTAGCGGTGTCGGAAAATGAGGCCGCGCCCTTGCAGATCGGCATTTTCCCCAACCCCACGCGGGAGTTTTTTGCCGTGCAGGCCACGGGTTTGCTGCGCGACGAGATAGAGGTACGCCTGTTCGACCTGTCCGGAAAACTGCTCCAGCGCGCCGAAATACTGCCCGGCAGCACGATTTGCTACCTGGATGCGCGCGCCTTGGACCCCGGGGTGTAGGTGGTCACCTTAGCAGCTCCCGGACAAGCGCCGCAATGCCGGGAGGTGGTGGTGGAACAGGATTGAGTGCGTAAGTAGTAGTGAGTGTCTTATAAATCATTGCAAATTGAAAATTGTGCATTGTTCATTGAACATTAGTATTTAAAAATTTAAAATTCAATAATTTATAAAATTAAAATGTTCAATATACAATGTTCAATGCCCAATTTTCAAGTCTTATGAGACCCCTCATCGACTAAAATTTGACGCCAACCCCCAGGTACCAACTTCTGCCGGTGCCGGGCAGCAAGCCGGGGCCCGGGTAGCCGCCCGAACGCCGGGTGGCATAGCGCGTGTCGGCCAGGTTGTTGATGCCGCCGCGCAGGCTGTAGTGGGTAAGGAAAGTATAGGTGGCCGATAGGTCCATGACTTCGTAGCCCGGAAGTTTACCAACCTGGGCATTGGCAGATGGCGCTTCGGTGTTGTTGGCATCGGTATAAACCGCACTGACTGAACTCAGTTGCCAGGTAGCCGAGAAACCGTTTTTGGCATACGTGACCCCTACCCGATGCACGTAGCGGGGCGCGTTGTCGACGTGTTTGCCTTTCAGATTTGACTCGACGAGCTGGCCGTTGCTGACGGTGGTGACCAAAAAGTCGGTGTAGCGGGCATCGGTCCAGGACAGGGAGGCAAACAGGTTCAGCGCGCCCAGGCGGCTCGCGCCAGGTATGGCGGCCAGGGGATTCACTTCCAGGTAGGTTTCGATGCCTTTGTGGACGCTGGTGCCCAGGTTGGTGCGGAACTGGTAGACGCTGCCGTCGGGGTTCAGTCGGGCGAGGCTGCCGATGCGGTCGGCGTAGTGCAGGTAAAACAGGCCGATATCAAAGTTGAGGATATTTTTCCAGCGGCCGCGGTAACCCAGGTCGCTGACCCAGCCTCGGGCGTCCTGCAAATTGGGGTCAATTTCATCGGTAGTGGCGGCGGGAGTGAGGTCGCTGAAGCCTACGGGCCGGTAGGCTTGGGCGATGTTGGCATACACTTCGGAGGTAGGGCTGGCGTGGAATTCGGTGGCGAAGCCGGCCAGCAGGAAATGCCGGTTGCGCCGTTGCGGGTCGATTTGGAGGGGTTCTCCGGCGCCGTTGAGGTTGATGCGGCCTTCGGCGCTATTGTTCAGGTTTTCGAAGCGCAGGCCTGGAATGAAGGCAAAATAATTGCCGGCGCGGAAAATATGTTCGGCAAACAGGGCGGCGTTGCGGGTTTCAAAATTCAGGTCGCGGGGAAACAAGTCGGTTTGCAGGTCAGTGTTAAATACCGAACCGGTATCGCCCCGGCCCAGTTGTTGGCGCCGGGTATGGCCGTCTGAATAGCGGAGGCCTGCGGCGAAGGTTTGTTCGCGGCCGCCGAGGGTGTAATTGGTGAGGAAACGTAGTTCGCTGCCCCAGTTGCGGTAGGCATCGCGGTCGAGTTGGCGGGCGTTGTAGGCGCCGGTGCTGCGGTTGATCGTGTCAGGGATGTTGATGGCGCGCAGGTAGCCGATGCTGTTGCGTTCGCCGAGCAAGCCGAAAGCCTGGAGTTCGAGGTGGGTTTTGGGGGAAAAATCGTAGCGGAGGCGCAGGGCGCCCAGGTTCCAGGGGACGTTGAACCAGTTGCGGGCGCGGGTGGAGAGGCGTGGGTCGGCCGCAAACGCGGCATCGCTGAGGCCGCCGGCTTGCTGGGCTTCGTAGTTCATGCGGGTATATTCGATTTCGGCGCGCAGTTTGGGCGTGAAGCGGTAGCCCAGGCGCAGGTGGCCGTGGTTGGCGGTGTACTGGCTATTGTCGCGCCAGCCTTCGCCGCTGCGGTGGTGCAGGTAGCCGTAGTAATCGAATTTGCCGAGGGTGCCCCCGACGGCGTTGAACGAACTGAACAGACCGAAAGAACCGAGGGTTTGTTTGCTTTCGACGCTGATTTTGTCGTCGCTGGGCGCCGATTTTAATTTATAATTGAGCAAACCGCCGAATTGCGGGCCGTATTGCAGCGAGGC
>JADLDL010000238.1 GCA_020846655.1 Saprospiraceae bacterium
ATCGCTTAGTTGAGCCAGGGTAAGGCCACTGTTTTGGGTAATCATGGCTTCCCAAACATTGGGAAGCAGCACATTGCGAAGGGTTTCCGCCATAGACTTTTTTTTAAATCAAATTCATCTTATCCAGGGCGCCCACGATTTCCGTCACCGCTTCGGCGGACTTGTGCAGCAACTCCAGTTCGTCTTTTTTAAGCCGCAACTTGATAATTTCCTGGATGCCTTTTTTCCCGAGTTTGACGGGGGCGCCCACAAAAATGTCTTTCAATTTGTACTGGCCGTTCATCCGCACGCAGCAGGGGTAAATCCGGTTTTCATTTTTCAGGATAGAAACCGCCATTTGTGCTGCGGCTGCACCCGGTGCATACCAGGCGGAGGTGCCCATGAGGTTGACCAATTCGCCGCCACCGAATTTAGTACGCTCAATAATGGCGTCCAGCCGTTCTTTTTTCACCAGTTCCGTCACCGGAATGCCGCTTACCGTGGTGTAGCGCGGCAGGGGTACCATCGTATCGCCGTGACCGCCCATGAGCATGGCCTGGATGTCTTTGGGCGAGCAACCGATTTCTTCCGCCAGAAAGGCGCGGTAGCGGGCGGTATCGAGTACACCGGCCATACCCAACACGCGTTTGTCGCTGAGCCCGGAGGCTTTCCAGCACGCGTAGGTCATGACGTCGAGCGGGTTGGACACCACGATGATGATCGGGTTTTTGGTGTATTTGAGGATGTTTTGGGTAACGGAGACCACGATTTTAGCATTGGTGCTAATCAGGTCGTCGCGGCTCATGCCCGGTTTGCGCGGGATGCCGGCCGTGATGATCACGATGTCGGAGTTTGCCGTCAGGGCATAATCGTCGCCACCGGTGACGCGGGTGGAATACCCGTCGACAGGAGCTTGTTGCCAGGTATCCAGGGCTTTGCCCTTGGCCATATTTCCCTGGATGTCGATCAACACGATTTCATTGCAGATGTCTTCGTGAGCGAGCACGTTGGCACAGGTAGCGCCCACATTTCCGGCGCCGACGATGGTTACTTTACTCATTACAATAAGGCTATTTGAATTTTAAAACGAAATACTTTTTGCGCAGCAAAAGTAGATAAAAGTTATGCTAAAATGGATTGGGAATAGAGAGCGTATCGATGATAAAAGAATAGCCGGAGAAGTTGCCGTACCCGCCCTGTATATTGTTGTAGAGGGCATCGGGGTCGTTGAGCGGCAGGTTGTTGCCTTGGCGGGCGAGCGAGAGGTGGTACCGGTAAAATTCCTCGGATAGGGTGCGCCACTCCAGGTACAGGTGTCTCGGTCGTTCGTTTTCGGGGTTAAACGGAATCAGCGCATCGAGTGTAAGTACCTCGTTGTTGCCGTTCCACAAATTTTCATTCACCAGGACTACCTTTTCGGGCGTGTCGTACACCAGCGACAAGGTGCGGCCATCGGCCAAAAACTTGGTGGAGGCCTGGTAATATTCGTCGGGTACCGGCTGGCCATTGACCAGTTCAAACACTTCAATTTCGTGCTGCAGGCCAAAGGCAAAGTATCGGCCATTGGCGGGCAAAGACGCTGGCCGGATTTCCAGGGGCACCCGTAGGGCCAGTTTGCCGTCGCTGAGGGGCACCAGCCGCATATTGGCTGTATCGATCGACACTGCGCCCAGCACAACCGGCTCGGGTGCGGCGCTGACCGCCTCTACTTCGTCGTATCCGGTGATGCGCACCGACAACGCGTACTTCACACCGGCTTTGACGGTATCCCGGCTTTCCCAATAGATTCGTCCGTCGGTGCCATTCGTAACCTTATAAAGTTTATCCAAAAAAATACCCTCCACAGAAATGGAGACGTCAGCATTGGCCGGGATATCGGGGTCGCCGGCATCCGTGAGGGTTTGGCTGAGCGATACTTCGACCTGAACGGGCTGACCGGGTAAAAAATGGCTGATTGCCACGATCCGGGTTGGCAATTCGGGAAGATCAATCGAGGCCTCTCGTACGCACCGCACCGCGAGCAGGCCCAAACCAAGCAGTAGTAGTGTTGCCTTTGTCGATTGCATCGGAAATGTGATTAGAAGCACCTTGGCCCGAAACGCGGGGTCCAATCTTTTTCACTCAAAATTTCTCTGAAAATCAGTCAGTTGTAATCTCCGGAAAATTACTGACGCAAAGAAACGGCCAGTTTCGAATTTATTCTCAAAAAAGCCGGATGAAAACGCGCCCTTTACCCAAAACCGTCATTTGTCCGGATTAAAATTTGATTTCATATCGAAATACCGGGAGTAAGGGCAATAAGGTGTATTGGATGGCCTTGGCATTGGTACCGCTACCGCTGTCGACATACAGGAAAAACGGATTGGCGCGGTTGTAGGCATTGTACACACCCAACTGAATGGCATGTCGCACCTGATCATTGCCAAAATGGGCTTGCATGGAGATATCGAGGCGGTGGTAGTTGGGCAGGCGAAAACCGTTCACCTCCGTGTATGCGTAAACAGTGCGTTCAATATCGCCATTGGGCGAATGGTGTTGAAACTTGACCCCGGCCAGGGTGATCGGGTTTCCGGTGGCAAAAGCCCAAATGGCGCTGGCATCCAGCCAAGGGGCCAAGCGTTGTTGGACGGTGATTTTCAGGTCGTGCCGCCGGTCAAACCGGAACGGAAACGGGCGGCCGGAGTTTAAATCCGGGAAGCGGCGCTCGGCTTTCGACCAGGTATAATTGGTCGTGAACAGGGTGCTGGAAAACGATTTTTCGAGCGTTACTTCGAGGCCATAGCCTTGCCCTTCGCCGGCGGCCACGCGGTCTTCCCAGCCGCTGGCGTCTTCGGCGCCGCCGGCAAATATGGCGGAGTTGGAAGACAGGAACGTCAGCACCCGGTCTAGTTTTTTGTAGTAGCCTTCCACCTGGAGCCTCCAGCCCTGGCCCGTCCAACCAAGTCCCATAGCACTCTGCCAGGCTTTCTCCGAGGGCACCTTCGCCGTAGAGGGCACCCACAGTTCGAAGGGCAAACTGATGTTGAACGACCCAATCTGGTGCAGGTTTTGGGCAGTCCGGTGAAAACCCAGCCATTGGCTCCAGCCGCTTTCCGTGTTGCGTTGCAGGCGGATTCGGGGTTGCAGAGCGCCGTAGTTGCTGTTCCGGATTTGAAAAACGGTGGTGTTCAAGCCAGCCGCCAGGCTCCATTTTTTGGCGAAGCGCCACTCGGCGTCGATATAGGCGTCCGCTTCATCCGCCAGCAACCTTTCGTTGTTGAGCAAGGCTTTTGACAAGGAATCGACGGTAATCGGCGATTGTCCGGGCACCAAAAAGTTGACCGAAAGTGCGCCGGGCTGAAAGGTGTGCAAGGTGTAGGAAATACCCCAGCGCAGGGTCAGTCGCTCCGACGGGAAATAACTAAAATCCGTTTTGGCCGACCAGTCCTGGATCAGGGTTTGGTAAAACTGCCCGTAGTTGGCCAACAGACTTTCCTTGCCCGAAGACGAAAGAAAGGTAGACAACAAGGTCAATTGGCTCTGGTAAAAAAAACGGCTGAAGCGGATGGTGGTATTGGTAAACAAATTCTTGCGCAGCAGGTGGTTCCAACGCAGTGCGGCGATAGAGTTGCCCCATTCGGAAGCCAGGCCATAGGTATCGGTAAACAAGCCTTCAGGGTCGTCAAAACGCTGTTCAAACTGATTTTGAAACACATCGCCGCCCCGGTAAAAACTAAAATACAAGCGGTTTTTGGGTGAAAAAATGTAGTTCCACTTGACGTTTACATCATAAAACCGGTAGCCGACATTATCGCCGGAAATGGTCAGCAGGTTATCCCGCCGGCTAAAAAAATCGATCCAGGGGCCAAAGTAGGTAGCCCGGGTGCTGATCAGCAATGAACTGGTATCCCGCACCAGCGGGCCTTCCAGGGTCACGGAGGTGGCAAACAAGCCGACCGATACGTCGCCGTGGTATTCCCGAAAATGGCCGTCGCGGGTGCGGATATCGAGCACGGAAGAGGCCCTGCCGCTGTACCGGGCGGGGAAATCGCCTTTCCACAAGCGGGCATTATTAACGGTGGCCGGGTTAAAGACCGACAGCAGGCCGAGGGCATGGTTGGGGTTGTAGACCGGCACGTCGTCTAGCAGGATCAGGTTTTGATCGGCATTGCCACCGCGCACGTGCAAACCACCAAGCCCATCCACCCCGGATTGGACGCCGGGTTGCAGCGCGGCCAGGCGCAATAAATCGGCTTCGCCGCCTGGCATTGGCAATTTAAACATGTCCGCCAATGGCAGGTTGTGTTGGCTTTCCCGATCCCGGGTGCCTTGTTTGCGAATAGAAGGCGCTTTAATGATGACCTCCGGCAGGGCGGCGTCCGGGACCAGGCTAAGGGTGAGCAACATGTCTTTGCTCAAGTCCAGGGGCAGCACCAGTGGCTGGTAGCCGATGTAACGCCCGACGAGGGTGTAAGCGCCCGGCTCGAGGGGCACGCTAAAAAAGCCGTATTCATTGGTGCTTATAGCATTGCGTGCTGTGCCATTCAGGTAGATACTAACGCCGATCAGGCGTTCGCCGGTCTCGGCATCCCGGGCAAAACCACTCAGGGTGAAACGTTCTGTTCTCCGGGTAAAAACGATTTGGTTATCTACGAGGCGAAACGAGACTTTCGCACAAGCGCCGATTTGTTCCAGAATGGCTTGCAGGGTTTGTTGGCGGACTGAAATATCGACAGGCGGGCAATTTTCAAAAAAGCGGTTGCTGAAAACGATATTGACCGTCGTTTGCCGGCTCAAGGCCACCAGCGCTTCAGCCGGCGTACACGATGTACAGGTAAAATCGAGCGGACGGGTCAATGGATTTTGGCCGTAAACAGGATTGTACGCCCCGAGTATCCATCCAACCAACAAGAATATGGAAATACGAATCGCCATGCCTGGAAAAGTACGGCGCAAGTTAGGAAAGGGCTTGAAAACCTTCCGTTTTTTCTTTACCCGGGCGGTGTTTCGGGCAGCGACTGTCCAACCATACAGTTGCTTAGTCGCCGCAAGAACCGCCGGACAAAATGAACACCCCCGGCGCCGGCTGATCTACCCGCAGTTGATAGGTCAGGGAGAGGCTTTTCAGCACTTGTTCGACGGGCTGATCTGTTAGTGGTGCAGTGTGCAGGCAGGAGGCCAGCGCCGGGTTGCGGAGTTCGATTTTTACCTGGTAATATTTTTCTACATCAGCGATGACGTCCCGGAGCGGCGTACTGACGAACTCAAGGCCGCCGGTTTGCCAGGACAAATCGTTGAAGGTGTTGACGGTAGAGTGCCGGATCTGGTTCGTTTGGCGGTCAAAAACCGCCTTGTCCCGGGCTTGCAAGACCATCCCGTTCTGGTTTTTGACCGGCGTGAAGCGTACTTTGCCTTCGCGCACCAGCACCATACTTTCGGCATCCGCCGTCGGGGCCCGCACGTTAAACTGGGTGCCCAGGACTTCAACTTGTCCGCCTCCTGGCAAATCTACCCGGAAAGGCTGTGCTGCATGGTGTTGTATTTCGAAATAGGCTTCCCCTTGCAATTGCACGTCACGGGTAGCCTGGCTAAAAACGGCTGGATATGCCAGGGTGCTGTTTTCGCGGAGCCAAACCTGTGAGCCGTCGGGCAATTCCAGCCGACGGTTTTCACCGGTGGCGACCACCGTTTGGGCGGCCACAGGAGTGGAGCCGCTCCATTGGCGGTATCCCCAAACTGCCGTGAGGAGCAGGGCCAGCGCGGCGGCCAGACGCAGTAAACGGCTGCCGATGGGTATGATTTTCGCCGCTGGCGCATCGGTAGTGCGCAGACGGGCTTGGACTTGTTGAAATTCGGCATCCAGATCCAGGGCGCCCGACGGGGCCTTGGCATCCGCCTTTTCCCAGATCTGTTGATATTGCCGGGCAAGGGCTGCATTGCTTGGCGAAAGATTGATCCATTCGTCCAACTGAGCAGCTTCTTCGGCGCTGATTTCACCGGAAAAGCGTTTGCAAAGCAGTAAAATAATGTCGTTTTCTTGCATGATATGGCGATTTCGGTTTGCCGGGGTGCGGTGATGTGGACCTGAGCAGGCTCCGGTTTCTTTAAAGACAAAGAATACCGGGATACCCCCTACCCCATCCACCACCAATTTAGCAGCAAAATGATTACCGGCGACAAATCCGAATATTGGGTCAGTGCGTCACGCAGTAGTTTCATCGCTTTAGTAATTTGATTTTCAATGGTTTTAACTGAAATATCGAGTTTCTCGGCGATTTCCTTATGCGAAAGGCGTTCGAAGCGGCTCAGGGCGAAAACGATCCGGCAGCGTTCCGGCAAACGCCCGATGGCTTCGTGCAAGGCAACTTCCAGGCCTTCCTGCCGGTTTTGTTGCTGGATATCTTGGCTCGAAGAATCGGCTGTATCCGTCCAGGTTTCCGGCTCATCGAGCAAAATCCGGCGTTGTGTTTTGATAAAATTGATCGCCCGGTTTTGCGCGGCGCGGCGAAGGTACGCGCGCAGCGAGGTATGAATGTCCAGGTCCTGCCGTTTTCGCCACAGCTCGACAAAAACTTCCTGGGCCAGGTCCTTGCCGGTGTCCTCGTCCGGAATCAGGCGGTACAGGTCGGCCAGTAACAATGGATAGTGCCGGTCAAAAATCTGCCGAAGCGCGGATTCGTCGCCCTGTCGAAGCCCCTTGAGCCATGCTTGTTCTGCTACATCTACTGTGCCTTGCATTCCGGAATAAACGACCGGGTAAAATTTGCCCGATTTTTAGTAAAAAATTATTATTCGGAAACACCGCCATTTTGCCGGCGCAAAAAATGCGATGATTTTGAATATTTTAATTTCGTAAAATTTAATTTCAAAAACAAAAACAAATTTCAGGTTCAGGGAGGTGTTTGCCGCTATGCACCCCGAAAAAATTTCACCGGCGGCGTAGGGGATAACTGGTTTTGCCCTGTCTATCTATCAAACACACAAGCAACTACTTCTTACTCCTTTACTGCTCTTGCCCGACATGATGAACACAAAAGTCGCCTTACCCATTTTCGACAACAACCCGCTTTTTGCGGTGCTGACTCCGGAAGAACTTCTATTGCTGCACCAAACTGCTGCGGTACAAACCTTTACCAAGCATCAGGTGCTGTACAAGCCCGGACAAACGGCCAGCAAGGTTTATTTTTTGTTGAAAGGGACGGTGAAGATAGCGGTTCACGCAGAAAAGAAGGACATAATTAAGTATGTCGTTCGTCCGGGTTCCTTGTTTGGCGAGTCTTGCCTGACGGGTGAATTGCAACGGCGCGATTTCGCCTACGCTATGGAAGACGTAGCGGAAGTCATCGAACTGGATGCCCAGACGCTCTTGAACGTGATGAAACGCAATTTTGCCTTTGCCCAGTCTTTGCTGCACTTTCTTGGCGAACGCTTGCGGTACACCGAGAACCAGTTGGAAAAAGTAGTCCTGAAGGATTCAAAAAGCCGCATCATGGAATATTTGCACCAGATGGGCATTGAACACGGCAAACAAATCGGTTTTGAAACACTCGTTCGGCACAATATGACCCACCAGGATATTGCCGACCTGACGGGCACCAGCCGCCAAATGGTGACGGCCGTGCTGAACCAACTCAAACGCTCCAACGTGCTGTATTTCAACCGCAAAAAAATTCTTTTCCGCGATTTGAATGCCTTGCCGATCGCTGTGTAACGGCTGCTCGGAGAAAAAAAATCGTTGCTTCCCTTTTGGTTAACAGTTTTGCTTCATACGATAGAATGGGTTTTGTTCGGGCGGCGTGCAATGGCACGTCGCCTAATTTTTTTTACAAAACAAGCCTTCGCAAAATTATAGCCTAAGTTTTTGGGCTCCTTTCAGCAATAAAAAGGAAATTTGGGCACCAACAAATACAAAACAACTGATTATGACCAATCCGTTACACCTCCTTCTGCTCCTGTTGCTCAGTATCACCAGCCTTCGGGCGCAAACGGACCCCGATCTGCCCCGGTTTTTCACCCCGGACGAACAGCAGATGCTGTTGAACAAATTCCCCAGCGCCGAGCCCGATTTTGGCTTTACCAGCCCGCCCACAAAGCCCGTACGGGCGATGGCCGAATGGGAAGAATTGCAGGCGCTGCTGATTACCTGGCGCAGCCACCCCACCATTTTGACCGAAATCGTGCGGGTTGCGCGCGAAGAATGCCGCGTGATTATCTGCTGTGACAACTCAAGTATAGTAGCTGCTGCCCAAAGCAGCCTGAACAACGCCGGCGTAGACATTTCCAGCAATGTAGACTTCGTCGTAGTGCCGAACAACTCCATCTGGATACGCGACTATGGCCCCAACTGCGTGTATGCCAATGAGGTAGATTCGCTGTACCTCATAGACTGGAAATACAACCGCGTTACCCGCCCTAAAGACGACACCTTATCGACCACCATGGCCAAGTTCCTGGACATTCCGCTGTACACCACCAGTGTGGCGCCGGCTGACCTGGTCAATACCGGCGGCAATTTTATGTCAGACGGCATGGGTAGTTCGTTTGCCTCAAGACTCATCCTGGAAGAAAACGCATCCGGCAATCCCTATGGCGTTTCGACGAAAACAGAACCCCAGATCAACCAGATTTTATACGACTACATGGGCGTGCAGCGGTATATCAAAATGAATACGCTGCCCTACGATGCCATTCACCACATTGACATGCACATGAAATTGCTGGACGAGGAGACGCTGCTGGTCGGTAAATACCCCGATGGCATAGCAGACGGCCCTCAAATTGAGGCCAACATTCAATATGTGCTCAGCCAGTTTACCACCGCGTTCGGCACCCCGTTTAAAGTGATACGGATTCCTATGCCACCCAAAGGCGGCAAATACCCCGACACCGGTGGCGATTACCGGACCTATGCAAACGCTGTTTTTGTAAACAAAACCGTGATTTTGCCATTTTATGAAACCCAATATGACAGCACTGCTCAACGGATTTGGGAGGAGGCGCTGCCTGGCTACACCATCAAGGGCATCGATTGCAACGCCATCATCCCTTCTTTGGGCGCCATCCACTGTATTACCAAGGAAATTGGGGTAGATGATCCCTTGCGGATCGTGCACCAAGAAATACCTTGCCTGGACAACCAGGCCTACCTGCAATACCCGGTTTGGGCGACACTGGAGCACCGCAACGGTATCAAAAATGCCCGAATTCACTACACAACCGACCTGAACCAGCCCTGGCAATCCGTCGATTTGCCCGTTTATCTGCAGGACGACACTTCCTGGACCCACAAAGGGTTTATCCCGAAACAGGCCCCCGGCAGCACGGTATACTACTATATCGAGGCAACAGCCGGCAACGGCCGAAGTGTCGTACGCCCGCTCCCCGCGCCGAAGGGCTACTGGTCGTTTTGTGTAACGGATGCGGCCCTGGATGCTGCCGAAGTGCAAAACGTGAGCATCACCGGCATTTATCCCAATCCGGCATCGGCCATAACGGTGGTGCCGGTGCAAACCAGCCATTCGATCGAAGCCGATATCCGGCTGTACAATGCGTTCGGGCAATGCACCCAAACCATTTTCACCGGAACCATACCGGCTGGCCAAAGCAATTACTTCCTGAATGCCTCCGGCCTGCCGGCGGGCACCTATTGGGTAAGGCTTCAGGCCTCCGAACGGGTAGTGACGCAGAAATTAATTATCCGCTAAGCCGGCCGCTGCATTCGGTTGTTCGGGCGATTTTTCCGGGCTGAGAAATTTAATTTCCCAGCCCGGTCTTTTTTTCCCCACTAAACAAAATTAAATTCCAGGCGTTTAACAGACCGCTGTGCAATTATTTTAAAAAATTCCATCCTCTTCCAGCGATTCCTTTCAAAAAATCTTGGCAACGGCAGCAGGGAAGTTGTACCTTTGCGGCCGAAATTTTAACATTACCATTCGCACATGAGGCAATTAAAAATTACGAAGTCCATTACCAACCGCGAGAGCCAGTCTCTCGAGAAGTATTTACAGGAAATTGGTAAGGTGGACCTCTTAACCCCCGAAGAAGAAGTTGATCTTGCCAAACGCATAAAACAGGGCGATCAGATTGCCCTGGAAAAATTGACGAAAGCCAACCTGCGTTTTGTTGTTTCTGTAGCCAAACAATATCAAAATCAAGGCCTTAGCCTTTCCGACCTTATCAACGAAGGCAACCTGGGCCTCATAAAAGCCGCCCAACGCTTCGACGAAACCCGCGGTTTTAAATTTATTTCCTACGCTGTTTGGTGGATCCGCCAGTCGATCCTGCAGGCCTTGGCTGAACAAAGCCGGATTGTGCGTTTGCCCCTGAACAAAGTAGGCTCTCTGAACAAAATCAACAAAGCCTTTTCCGAACTCGAACAAACCTTCGAACGGGAACCCAGCCCGGAAGAACTGGCCGAACTGCTTGAAATCACCTCCGATGAGGTAGAAACCACCCTCGGCGTGGCCGCCCGCCACGTGTCGATGGATGCCCCTTTTGTGGAAGGCGAAGACAACTCGCTGCTGGATGTGCTGGAAAACAACTCCATGCCCGGCACCGACCAACACCTGGACTATGCCGACTCACTGCGCCGCGAAATCGAACGCTCGCTGAGCACCCTGACGGACCGGCAGTGCGATGTGATCAAACTCTATTTCGGTATCGGTGTGGAACACCCGATGTCGCTGGAAGATATCGGTGAAAAATTTGGCCTGACCCGCGAACGCGTGCGCCAGATTAAGGATAAAGCGATCAACAAGTTGCGCGCCACCAGCCGGAGCAAATTGCTCAAAGGCTACCTGGGCGCCTAAAACGCCGGCTTCTACTAACCGATACAAATGACAAGAGGCGACTGCACATGCGGTCGCCTCTTGTTTTTTATTTAACCCGGGTTAAAAGCGGGTATTACTGTTTGACAAACTGGACAAGTTGGCCCTGATCGAAGGAACTTGCGTCGATCGGATTGTTCTGCAATTTGATACTCGTAGCGGTGTACTCTTCCACATCCCACTGGCCCAACAGGCCATTCACCGGGGCAAAGGGATCTTCCATGCCAAACGTGAGGGTTGTGTTGTTGTCGAGCAAACTCCATTTGGCGGCTTTGGTGCTGCCGTCGGGCAGGTGTACGACCAATTGGTTATCGGCATTAAACTCGAACGTGTAGCCCGTGAACAAGGCCGTGAGGTCGTCTTTGTCGGTGGGGCCAAGGTACTTGCTGACAGCCCAGGTGTCGACATTGTCGGGCGTATCGGTGGATTTGCCACAACCAAAAAACACCAGAACGGCTAACAAGAGGGCGGGAATCAACGGTTTTTGCATAACGAATTAAATTAAGAGGTGAAGGAAAAAATGAACATGGTTGTTGTACTTATCCGATGATTTGCTGAAAGCGCTCCACATCCTGCTCAATTTTGGATACCATAGCCGTGCAAGCCGCCAGATACCCTTGTTGTGCGCTTTCAATTTTGCCTTGCTCTGCTGCTATTTCCTGTTGCAAGGCGCTTATTTTGCCGGCAGAGGCCTCAATTTCCTGTTGCAATTTTTCAATGAGCAGGCGTTTTTCCTCCCGTTCTTTTTCCATCTGCTGGATACTGGCCTGCCGGCCGGCGATCTCGGCTTGGGATTTTTTCTGGACAGCCGATTCGAAATTGGCTTTGTCCTGTAAAATCGCCTGCCGGTATTGCCCCGCTGTTTCCACCAATGTTTGTTTGCTCAAACCCTGGATTTGCAGGGAAGCAAACACGGCATGCATCCGCGCCGCTTCATCCGGGATATGGGCCTCAAGGGTATCCATCGTTTTCCAAAACTCATAATAATCGGGCCCCGGGAGGTTGGCTTGCTCGAACAGGTCCTGAAAATGCTTTTCGAATTTCGACAAATCCGCCTGCGACATCGGTTGTGGCGCCGCTACCGCCACGCTTGCGGGTTGGCTGGGCGCCGTGCTTGTAGCCACCGCTTTTTTGTCATCAGCTGTGGCCGGCGACTGAGGTGCTTGTTCATCGTCGAGAATTACAAAATAACTGATGGCCTTGCGAAAAAAACTCATGGGTACGGGTTTGAATACGGACCGCTAAGTTACCGTATTTTTCAAAGAGTAGCACGTTCCTTACTGAATGCAAGCCTTCACAAAGGCGACAAACAGCGGGTGTGGTTTTTCCACAGTGCTTTTCAATTCGGGGTGAAACTGGACCCCTACGAACCAGTTGTGGTCTTTCAACTCCATGATTTCCACCAGGTTAGAGTCCGGATTGATCCCCACGGGCAGCATACCTGCCGCTTCAAATTGCTCGTAATACTGGTTGTTGAATTCCCAGCGGTGGCGGTGGCGTTCCTGGATCTGACCTGAATTGTAGGCGGCGTAGGCTTTCGATTTCTTTTTGATCTCGCAGGGATAAGCGCCGAGGCGCATGGTGCCGCCTTTTTTGGTGATTTTCTTCTGCTCGGGCATCAGGTCGATCACCGGATGCGACGATTTCGGATTCACCTCCGTGGAAGCGGCGTCTGCCAGGCCCAACACGTTGCGGGCAAATTCCACGCAAGCCGTTTGCATCCCCAGGCAAATCCCAAAAAACGGAAGGTTGTGTTCCCGGGCATAGCGGATGGCCAGCAGTTTGCCCTCGATCCCGCGCTCGCCAAAGCCCGGCGCAACGAGAATGCCGTGCAGCGAAGCCAGCAGTTTACCCACGTCCTTGTAGCTGCCTTCCAGGTCTTCCGCATGAATGGGTACGACCTTTACTTTGCATTCATTGACTGCTCCGGCGTGTACAAATGCCTCATAAATAGACTTATAGGCGTCCGGCAGCTCGTTGTATTTGCCAATCAGGCCGATGTGTACTTCGTGCAGTGGGTTTTTCAGTTTACCTAAAAAAGCCTTCCAGGTCGTCAGGTCCGGCTCGCGCCGGTCGTTGAGGTGCAATTTGGAAATCACGACGGCATCCAGGCGCTCTTTGAGCAACATGAGGGGCACGTCGTAGATGCTGTCGGCGTCGAGTGCTTCGATGACCGAGGACATCTCCACGTTGCAAAACAAGGCCAGTTTGCGTCGGATATCGGTGCCCAGAGGGTGTTCTGTCCGGCAAGCCAGGATGTCGGGTTGGATGCCGAAACTGAGGAGTTCTTTCACCGAGTGTTGCGTCGGTTTGGTCTTCAGTTCTTTGGCTGCTTTGAGGTACGGGATAAGTGTCAGGTGAATAACGAGACAATTGTCGCGTCCCAATTCCCAGCGCAATTGCCGCACGGATTCGACATAGGGCAGGGACTCGATATCCCCCACGGTGCCGCCGAGTTCAGTGATCACGATGTCGTACTTGCCGGTTTGGCCCAGCAGGAGTACCCGGCGTTTGATTTCGTCGGTGATGTGCGGGATGACCTGCACGGTTTTGCCCAGGTAATCGCCGGCGCGTTCTTTGGTGATGACGGTCTGGTACACCAGGCCGGTCGTGACGTTGTTGGCGCGCGAGGTGGGCGTGTTCAGAAAGCGCTCGTAGTGCCCGAGGTCCAGGTCGGTTTCGGCGCCGTCGTCGGTCACATAACATTCCCCGTGTTCATAGGGATTGAGCGTGCCGGGGTCGACATTGATGTAGGGGTCAAACTTTTGAATGGTAACGGAAATGCCGCGGGCTTGCAGGAGTTTAGCCAAAGAGGCACAAAGGATACCTTTTCCGAGCGAAGAGGTGACGCCGCCCGTAACAAAAATGTATTTAGTCATTAGAACGTTTCGATTTGTTACGGGACGCAAAGGTAGGAATTTAAATTCCAGAATAGCGCATGACAATTGCCGAACTTTGCCCAAACCAATGTCCAATAATTCTGTTTTAACCGACATGCAACTCGTCTATTTCCGGGATTTGGGGCACTCCCGCTACCAGGAGGCCTGGGATTACCAGAGCGCTTTGCACCGCCAACTGGTAGACAACAAACTGAAAAACAGAAACTTACCGCCCGAAAATTTTCCGCAGGATCATTTTTTTCTCCTGGTCGAACACCCGCCGGTATTTACCTTGGGCAAAAGTGGCGCCCTCGAAAATCTTTTACTCAGCGAGCCGGAATTGCAGCAACGCGGCATCGAATACTTCCCAATCAACCGGGGCGGCGACATTACGTTTCATGGGCCGGGCCAGATCGTAGGGTACCCAATCCTGGACCTGGAGCGGTTTTTCACCGATGTACACCGCTACGTCCGCAACATCGAGGAAGTCATCATCCGGACCTTGCAGGAGTATGGCCTGGACGCCGGCCGGATCAAAGACTACACCGGTGTGTGGCTGCCGGAGGGCCCTACCCTACTCAGTCCCGCGGCAGATGTGGCGGCGAACCCCGCATTTTGGCAGAAAAAAAGAAAAATTTGCGCGATTGGAGTGCATTTGAGCCGCTGGGTCACCTTGCATGGCTTTGCCTTCAATGTCAACACAGCGCTGGAATATTTCGATTACATCGTCCCTTGCGGCATCGTGGACCCCGACAAAACGGTTACTTCCCTGCAACGCGAACTGGGCTATGCCCTGGATATATATGATGTAAAAACCCGTTTAAAAAGGCATTTTTGCGCCGTATTTGAATGCCGGTTACAAGCCGGTTGATTTTTGTGAAGCACATGAAAAAAGACATCACAGTACTAAAAGTAGAAGACCTGGCTGTGGCCATTGTGCCCCGGCTCGAACATGAAGAAGATCACGAAGACTTCTGGGACACCTATTTGATCAATTTAAAAGAGGAAACCATTCTTTCTGTACTGGTCAACTCTACCGGATACGGCGAGTTGGACGGTGAGCAACGGCGCACCTCCACGCTGCGCTATTTTTGGGAATCCATTGATCCGAAAAGCGCCGTGAAAATTGAGCCGGTTCAAAAAACAGTCCTGCAACTGGCCAACGAATACTGGGTCAGTTTTTCGTTCAACAACTACCTGTACGACAAGAAATACGTGTTTGTGCCGGGCAGCCTGGATGAAATTCATTTCACCGACATTCCCATTCTCAACCGCAAAGGCGTGATGATCCGATAGCGCCTGTCCAATACTTTCGCCATGCTATCCTTTTACGAACGCAAAATCGACCCCATCCGGCAAGCCGCCGGTTTTTTTGGCATTTCAGCGCTGTGTATGGCGTTGACCTGGCTGCTCAACCTGACGGGTTGGTACGAAGTCGACCAATTGTTTCCCTGGTCAGTCGCTACGGCATTTCTGTTGTTGTTTGCGGTGTTCAACAGCCTGATGAGTCTCAACGCCGACAGTTTTATGCAATACTGGGGGCGTTCGATATACAGTTTCCTGGGCTTGGCGTTCCTGAATGGCGTTGCCGCCTGGCTCGTATCGGGCGTCCGGCTGAACGATGCGCAATCGTACCGGTGGATCTACATCGTTGTGACCTTTGGTTTCCTGGTTTTTCTGACGCTGGTCAATTTGATGAAAAAAATTGTTCAGTTTGCCCAGCGGGAAGAATGGGACCAACCCCGGCGGCGGCGCTAGTAGCACGTCCTGTTGTTCCAAACAAATTTTACAAAACATGAAGTACTCCATCCTTTTACTCAGCCTGTTGGCCTGCCAACTCGCCCCTTCTCCGCAAGCCGCCGTTGCCAACAGCCAAGCCCCAGCAGCCATCGTTTCTGCCGACTCGATTGTGCCGCCGCAATACGACGCACAAAAGCGCCTGGTTAAAATGACCAAACCCGCCTCTGAGTGGAAACGCCTCCTGAACGAACAGGAATTTTATGTGCTCCGCGAAGAAGGCACCGAGCGGGCTTTTTCAGGCGACCTCTGGAAAAACCACGCACAGGGCACCTATACCTGCCGGGGCTGCGGGTTGCCCTTGTTTTCCTCCGACACCAAGTTCGAATCAGGTACCGGTTGGCCTTCGTTTTGGAAGCCCCTGAAGCCCGAATATGTCACTGAAAACAAGGACAACGGCTACGGCATGGTCCGCGTAGAGGTAGAATGTGCGCGCTGCGGCGGCCACCTGGGCCACGTGTTTGACGACGGCCCCCGGCCAACCGGCCTGCGGTATTGCATGAACTCCGTTTCGATGGATTTCGTAGCGCAATAACAGGCTTTGCCAATATGGATTTTACATACAGAACGGGCAGTTTTTCAGTTGAAAAACCGCCCGTTCTGTATGTAAAATCCATAGCAAACCGCCTTAGCGTTGCAGCACAAACCGCGTTGTAGCGCACGCCCGTGTCGCTGTCCGTACCTGCAATTGGTACAAACCCCTGGCCCACTCTGCCGGCAAACGTATCGGTAAAGGCTCCCCACTGGCTTCCACGCCTTGGTCCAACACCACTTGCCCGAAAGCATTGGTCAGCAACAGCCGCACCGACTGGCCAGCCCAGGCGCTCAAATCCACTTGCACCAGATCACTGGCCGGGTTTGGGTAGACCTGGAGCACCGGCGCCTCGGTAGTTGAAACCAGCGCTTGGGTTCGATCTCCTGCTTCGGGCCGGTTGGCGACCTGCTGCACCTCGCAGGCAAATACATTCATGTGGGTTTCATAAAACGTCTGTGGCTCCAGGCGCACTATAGCGTGGATAAATTGCGGATCGGCCTGCTGCGGCAAGGTGTATTCGAAGATGTCCGATTGCCCGCCCGCGATCCCGTCGCCGATGGCTTTGAACCGAATGGAATAAAACGGCGAGTAGTTCGGGTTTCGCACTTCGTATTGCCGGCCAGCCGGCGAAGTAAAGACCGCCGTGGCTGGCTTGTCGGCGATGAGGCCGTCGGGCAATTGGAAGGCTGCGTACACCAGTTTTTGCGCACAGGTATTCGTCAAGCGGATGCGGTAGGTCTTTTGCTTGGCAGGGTTTTGGAAAATACCAAGGATCTCGTATTTGATACAAGGGGTAATTTTTACATCACAAGGCTCGTCCGTCGGTACGGATGTCGGTGTCACATTGACCGTAAAACAACAGGCTGAGGTAGTGCCACAGCCATCCGAAGCGGAATAACATACCTGCGTAGTGCCCAGCGGAAAACTCGCCCCACTGGCCAGTCCTTGCGTGCGCAGCAAGGTCGGGCCGCCGCAGAGGCAATCTGAAGAAACCCCAATGGGGTAATCTACTACAGCCGCCGTAGCACCGGCTGCGGCCGCAACCGTTAAATTGGCCGGACAGTCGATGCTCAAATCGGAGTCCTGAATGACGAATACCGTAAAGGTGTCGCGCAGGGTGCAGCCTAGGGTATCCGACGCCAACAGCGTGTAGGTGGTGGTATTGGCTGGCGAAATGGTCACCGCCGCGCAATTGGTACAACTCAGGCCACTGGCCGGCGCCCAGGTGTAAGCAGTAAAACCCGGCACAAGGAAGTCGACAGCACTGCCCGGGCAAATCGTTGTATCCGGGAAACGGGTATCAGTGATGAGGCTAAAGGTGTAAAACAGGGAATCGCGGTGTTTGAATCCGCAATCGTCCGTGACCTCCACCCAGTACACACCGGGGTCCGAAACCTGAATGGATTGCGTTTGGGCGCCGTTGTTCCAGGCATATTTAAAAAACCCCGGTCCGGCATTCAGGGTAATCGGGTCGCCGGTACAGGAAATCACGTCCGGGCCGAGATCGAGGCTGGGGTCTTCCAGCACGATGGTCAAAGACGATAAGTTGTTGGTATACAGGCATTCCTCGAAACTGCTGAACGGAAAAGAATCCAGCGAAACAGGGTAGGTCGCGTCGTTATCAATGTTGGCCAGGCTAAAAACTTCCTGCGCCCCTAGGGTTCCTGCCGGGAACCAGTTGCTCAAAGCAATTGATATAGAGCCGTTTCTGCACTCGCCAGCCGCAAGTGGTGTGTTGTTCAGCAGCAAAAGTGTTTCCACTTCATCACCCGGGACTTGGGTAGGATTCCCGGGATAAAACCGCACCAAAAAACTACCCAAGGGCACGTTCCCCAGGTTGCATTGGGTATAGTACAGACTGGCTTTTCCGCCCGCACAAACAATGCTGTCCATGGTAAAGGTCGCGTCCGGCAAGTCCTGGCAAGCATCCACGCCATCCTGTTGGCATACAAACAACTGTGTAGCCAGACTTTCCGCCGGTTTGGTTACGGTTACGGTCTGAAACGTCAGATCCGGGGAGGGCCGCTCCAGCGTTACCGGGTAAAAAGCGGGGTTCATGATTTCGGTCCACTGCACTGGCGTGGGTTCCAGGGCAGTGCAGGTGTTGCTGACCGAACCGTCGGCCGCCGTTTTCAGGACAAACATCCGGCTGTTGGCCGACACGTGCTCGGTGTAGCCGGTGGCATATAGGTAGTCGCCCATCGCCACCAACTGCCCTTGCGCGTAGCCAATGAGGTCGTTGTTGTACTCGTGTTCAAATTTTCTGGCCCACAGGGCATTTCCGTCCTTGTCGGTTTTCAACATAAAAACCCAACCCTGGTCCTCTACGAGGCTCCGCCCCAACAACACATACCCATCGCTCACGCTGACCAGTTCTTCCGCAAATTCAGTATTCCACTCCGGCAAATCATATCGGTTTAGCCAAAGCAAGTCGCCTGATTTTGTAGTCTTTTGTAAAAAAATTTGAGTCGACGAAAGGGCATCGCTGGATTCATTGCCACTGTAGGTGGACACGATGGCGTCCTGGTCGAGCACCAAATCCCGGCCATACAGGCGTGCCGAGGTATCAGCGGCCACATGCCCCAGCCGGGTCCATTGAGGCTGCCCGGTTTCCAGGTCGACTTTCATCAGCATTTGGCGCATGTCAACGTTGCCGCTGCCATCCGTAAAACGGCCCACCGCGTAAGCGCCGTCTTTATCCAACACCATCGCATTGATTTCGTCGGACGAGCCCAAATTGTACCGGTAGGATTTGTTCGGTATCCAATCGCCGGTGTTTCGATCCAATTGGGAGATTTGCGCATCATCGCCACCGCCCGTACGGACGGTATGGTACACAACAATGTTGCCGCCCGGCCCATTTTCCATCAGCCCAAACAGGGCATGCAACTGACCTTTGAAGGAGCGTGTCCACATCACCTCATTGTTCGCCGGGTCATACCGCAGCACAAAAGGTTCCAGAGGCTGGTCTTCGAAGGAATTGACGGCGAGCAAAACCATGCCCTCTGAGTCCACAATAAGATCGGCCACCACGTCAGGCAGTCCGTCCGAAACATTGATTTTTCTGGAAAATAAAAACGCGCCATCCGGTGTCATTTTTTGCAGCAAGACCTGATTGTCCTTTCGGCCGGCGATATAAAAATTACCATCGCCACTGGGGCAAATAGCATAGCCGCGCTCGGCATTGGTTTGCATAAAAAATGTGGACTCCGTGCTTTGCAACGCCGCAGAGGGCTGTTGTGCCGTAAGCAGGCCGGATATCGATACGCAATACAGTATCAATGAAATGCGAGAAATCATTTGGAAAGATATTTTCGTTGAACTAGGGTGAATACAGGCAATGTGGCGGGAGGCGGGATTAGAGAAGCAGTTAACAAAAGTAGGTCGTTTTCAATTGGAATACTACCTCGGCCAGGCCCGGATAAAGCGCAGGGTTTGGTCGGCGCCAGTTTCATCTGTCCAGCGCAGGTAATACAAGCCGGCGGGCCATTGGGCCGGAATTTCCAGTTCAAAACCAAGGGCATCGGGCCACATGGTTTGGGTCCAAATTTCGGTGCCCAGGGCATCGCTGATTTGCACCCGGATCGCTTGGCCGGCCCAGGCAGTGTTGCGCACCTGAAGCACGCCCATGACCGGATTCGGAAACACCCAGGCAAGGTTGCCCAAGGGCTCTGCCGGTGCAGCAATTTGGGCCGCCTGGTTTTCCCGGTTGGCCACCGGCTGCACGGTACAGTCAAAAACATTCAAATGGGTCTCGTAAAAAACCTGAGAAGCCAGGCGTGCCGTGGCATGGATAAACACTGGATCGGCCTGTGGCGGTAAGGTATATTCGAACAAGTCCGATTCCCCAGCGGCCAGCCCATTTCCAAGGGTCTTAAA
>JADLDL010000239.1 GCA_020846655.1 Saprospiraceae bacterium
GATGTAGGTTTCGGCCGTGCGGATGCTTTGTTCGAGTGTTGGGTAGCCCAGTACGAGGTGGGCCATGATGGGTATGGACATGATTGTTGTTTTGGCGCCCGGCAACTCAACGCGTGTTTAAAATCCAGTTGCCAGGCTGCAAGTTAAACACGCCCGGAATTATCGAGCAGGTGTTGGGCATACCGCTGCAGGCTGTCGCCCTGAAAATGCTGCATGGTAATGAACAGGTCTTTTTCGCCCCGGCCCGAGGCATTCACCACCACCACGGTTTCGGGCGGCAAGTCCGCCGCGAGCTCGAAGGCATGCGCAAAGGCATGAGCCGACTCGAGTGCCGGGATGATGCCCTCCGTGCGGGCCAGTCGTTGCACGGCTGCCAGCGCTTCGGCGTCGGAGGCGGCGGCAAATTGGACGCGCCCTTCGTCGGCGAGCCAGGCCAGGATCGGACTGACGCCACAGTAATCCAATCCGGCCGAAACCGAATGGGTGGCGGCGATGTTGCCCTCCCCGTCTTGCAGGAAATACGAGTGGTACCCCTCAAAAATGCCCAGGCGGCCGCGCAGAAGTTTGGCGGCGTGTTCGCCGGGCTGCACGCCCCGGCCGCCGGCTTCCACCCCGATCAGGCGCACGTTTTCTTCGTCCAAAAAGTCGAAAAACATACCCAGCGCGTTGGAGCCACCGCCCACGCAGGCCACACACACATCGGGCAGCCGGCCGGCCTGCACCTCGCATTGGCGCCGGATTTCTTCGCCCACAATCTTTTGAAAAAACGTATTCATCGCCGGGTAGGGGTGTGGCCCGACGGCCGAGCCCAGCAGGTAGTACGTGTCGGCAGGATGTGCCACCCAGTCTTTGAACGCGGCAATGACAGCGTCGTTGAGGGTTTGACTGCCGTCTTCCACCGGCACCACGGTGGCGCCCAGCAGTTCCATCCAGTATACGTTTGGGCGCTGGCGTTCGTAGTCTTTCCGGCCCATGTACACCGTGCAGTCCAGGCCCAGCCGGGCACAAACAGCGGCCGTGGCGTAGCCGTGCTGGCCGGCGCCGGTTTCGGCAATGATGCGCTGCTTGCCCAGTCGTTTGGCCAGCAGGGCCTGCCCGATACAGTGGTTGATTTTGTGCGCGCCCGTGTGGTTGAGGCCTTCATTTTTTAAAAAAAGCCGGGCGCCCCCCAGTTGCGCGCTCAGCCGGGGCAGCGGCGTGAGCGGCGTGGGGCGGCCGGAAAACTCCCGCAGGGTTTGGTGAAAATCAGCCAAAAATACCTCGTCGGTTTGAATTTGGTCGAACGCCGCCGCGATGGCTTCCAGGCCGGGCAGCAGTACTTCCGGAACAAAACAACCGCCGTAGTCACCAAAATAACCCAACGATGCCTGTATCTGTGCGCGATATGTCGTTTGTGTGCTTGTCATTTTTATCAAATGCATCATTGTACTGGTACATTGATGCAAAGGTGTATGCATTTTTTCAAACCCCCAACTGCGGTGGCCATTTTTTTATGTCCACTTGAAAAAATCAATGTACGCGGTACAGACAGTTGCGTTCGTTGTGCCAAACGGTGTATTTATGCTAAAAAAAACGATCCGGCGCCCGGCTTCAGGCAAGCTACGGAATTGCCGCCCTACCTTTCGGCCTGCAAGCAACAGCGCAAAACACACCAAACATGATCAAACGTATTGTCAAAATGACCTTCCGCCCCGAGGCGGTGCCGGCGTTTGTGGAAGAGGTTTTTGAAGCAAGCAAAAACCGCATCCGCGCTTTCCCGGGCTGCCGGCATATGGAATTGTTGCAACACGCCAGCCAGCCCAATGTCTTGTTTACCCTGAGCATCTGGGACGACGAAGCCGCCCTCGAGCGCTATCGGCAGTCTGAATTGTTTCAAAACACCTGGGTAAAAACCAAGGCGCTTTTTGCAGAAAAAGCCGAAGCCTGGTCCACACGGGTATTGGACAGCCCCGACTCCGGGCCGGCGCAGCACTAAAACAGGCATCGTATCTTGCCCAAAATTTTGTGCTATGCGGACCTTGTTTCTCCTCCTGCTCCTCACCACAGGCTTTGCCGCCCTGGCCGGGTTCGTTTCCAGCGGCGAGCCGCAGCCGGACCCTTGTTCAGCGACGCCCGGCGCCTGCCCTTGTGCGCAGCAGCCCGATTGGGGCTTTTTTGCACACCGCCGCATCAACCGGCTGGCTGTGCTGACCCTGCCCCCGGAGATGATGGTTTTTTTCAAACCCCATATCGACTGGATCTCCGACCATGCCGCCGACCCCGATATGCGCCGCTACTCAACGACCTTTGAAGCGCCCCGCCATTACATCGACCTCGACAACTACGGCCAGGCGCCGTTTGCCGACCTCCCCCGAACCTTCCCGGAGGCCCTCCTTCAATTTGCCGACATTTGGGCCGTTGGCCCCGGCGGCGACACCAGCCTGGTGTTTGGCGGCGAACGCGCCGAACCCTACGAAGCCGACGGCGCCTGGAAGCGCTATTTTACCCGCTTTGTGGCGCCCCGTTTCACCGATCCGGAGCGCCTGCTCGACGTGGATTCGCTGCGCGCCTTTTTGCGCAGCACCGGCGCGGAAGCACCCGCCTTCCAATCGGCTTTTTTCCGGGAAAGCCTGTCGGCGCACGGTATTTTGCCCTGGCACCTGCAAAAAATGCAGCGCGACCTCACCAACGCGTTCCGCTACCGCGACAGCAAACGCATCCTGCGCCTTTGCGCCGATATGGGCCATTACATTGGCGACGCCCACGTGCCGCTGCACACCACCAGCAACTACAACGGCCAGCAAACCGGCCAGGAAGGCATACACGGCTTTTGGGAAAGCCGCATCCCCGAGTTGTTTGCCGATGAGCAATACGACTATTTTGTGGGCAAACCCGAATACCAGGAACAAACCACGGAGTATTTCTGGTCGATGGTGTTGGCCAGCAACCAGCAGGTAGATAGTGTGCTCTCGATCGAACGCGCCCTTCGGCTGGTGTTTCCGCAAGACCGGCAAATGTGCCCCGACATGCGCAACGGCACCGTGGTGATCGCGCCTTGCCGCGATTTTGCGGCCCGCTACCAGGAGTCGATGAACGGCATGGTGGAGCGGCGGATGCGGGAGGCGATCCATGCTGTGGCCAACGTTTGGTACACGGCTTGGGTGGATGCCGGCCAGCCCGATTTGTCGGGGCTGGATCAGCCGGCCACCAACGAAGAGGAGCGCAAGGAGGAAGAGGCCTTGAAAAAAATATTTGGCCAGGGCCGGATCCTGGGCCGCCCGGAAGAGCACTAAGCCCGCGGGGCCCTACTGCCGCCGACTGTTGAGGGTAGTGGTGGCCACGAGGCGGTCGTAGCGTTCGCCGAAGGGGCGGTAGTAGACCAGGATGAAGTATTGGTTGCGGGTTTCGTACCAGTTGCCTTCGAGGGCTTCTTCATCCACTTTTCCGGTTTTCCGGTTCACCAACAGGTATTCGTAGTTGTAGTACCCTTGCTTGAGGTAGGGCGTACAGATGTAGGCATGCACGCTTTCTTCGTAGTGCATTTTAAATTCCGGTTTCAGTTGCCAGTCGGAAAGTTCGCCGAACACGTACACGTCCTCCTCTTCGAAGGGCAGGTTTTGTTTCAGGGAAAACAGCACTTCGGCGTAGTCGCATTGTTCGAGGCTTTGATTGGCGTTGGTGTTGTCGATGCTGAACCGCCCGTTGAGGTCGCCGTGGTCGAGGTAGGAGCGGTCGGCACGGCTTTCGTCGGGGGTAAGCGTTACTTCGTAATAATCGCGCCGGTTGCGGATGTCTTTGATGAATTCGCCGCGGTAGTCGAAGGTGCGCATATCGAAGTAGCGCCATTCTTTGCCGGCCGGAAACACGATTTTATCCTGGTAGTCGTACACCAATTGGTCCTGCCGCACCACAAAAGGCGGCAGCGGGCCGATGGCATTGTCCCAGCGGCCGTTTTGCAGCACATAGGCTTTGAGGTCTTTTTGCGGGTAAGTGATGCGGGCGCCTTTGGTATTGACGGTGAAGTCGATTTCCTGGTGGGTATTGAGTTTGTCGACGCGGGCGGTTTTGACCACTTCGGCGCTGATGTTCCACTGGGTTTCGACCACGAGGAAGCGGCGCACGAGTACCAGTTGTTTTTCGCCGCTGGTGTTGTCGAATACTTTCAGCAGGTAGTTGCCCGAGCGGGTCCAGCGCATGTTGGCGTTGGGCAGCAGGATGGCATAGCGCACGTATTGCTGGAGGGTGTTGAAGGAGTTGATGTAGTTGGTCAGGCGGTCTTCGGTGAAGCCGTCGATGTACTCGTTGTCGGCCAGGTCGGAGCGTTGCCAGTTGGCGTCGCAGTGTTCGAGGCTGTAGAGATAGTCGTGCACATCGGTGCCCAGGCGGTCAAAACTGAGCACCAGTGTGCTGTTGGCGGCTTTCAGGTCGACCATCGGGAAAGTGATGGGGGCGCCACGCAGGCCGAGTTGCACGGCCAGGATATCCTCGTCGTAGATGGCGGCGTCATTACTAGCCGGGCCTGCTGGCAGGGTTTGGGCGCCGAGGCGGCCAGCCACCAGGAACAGGGCAAGGAGGGTAGTGGTGAAGCGGCGTGAAACGTAGAAAAAGGACTGCATGTCGTTTTATTTACCAAAGTATCTTGTTCTGACGGGGGCAGCGGCAAAAGGGTTCGCCGGCAGTTGAATTTCCGGCCGCGAGGTGGCTGCGAATGTGGCAAAAAAACGAGGGTTTGGGGGAAATATTTCGAAGAGAGGCCCTCAGCCCACCACAAAATGATACCCCACTCCTTTGATCGTAATAATCTCGATGGCCGGGTCCTGGCGCAGGTAGTCGCGCAATTTGGTGATGTAGACGTCGAGGTTGCGGGAGTTGAAAAAATGGTCGTCGCCCCAAACCTGGAGCAGGATGTCTTTGCGGGCCACCGTGAAATTGCGGTTTTCAATCAGGATTTTGAGCAGATCGGCTTCGCGGGCGCTGAGTTTGCGCGTAGCGCCGTCGGGGTGGTGGCGCAGTTCGTATTTCAGGGGAAAAAACTCGTATTGGCCGAGGGCTACGCCTTCCTGGGGGTTGCGCGAGGGGGTGTTTTTGGTGGAAGACAAGGCCAGCAGGTTGTGGATGCGCACGATAAGTTCTTCCATGCTGAAGGGCTTGCGCACGTAGTCGTTGCCGCCGGCGGCAAAGCCACGAAGCACATCGGCGGTTTGGTCTTTGGCAGTCAGGAACAGGATGGGCAAGGCCGGGTGGCTCCGCCGGATTTCTTCGGCCAGCGAAAACCCGTCGCGGTGCGGCAACATCACGTCGAGCACACAAATGTCGGGTTTTGATTTTTCCAGAGCGGACAACACCAGGGCGCCATCGGTCACCATGTGCACCTGAAACGCCCGGCTTTCCAGGCTTTCTTTAACGATTTTGCCCAAAAACGGCTCGTCTTCGACATACAGAATTTTGATCACGGTTTAATTTTTAGCGCCTTCACCAAGGAACGGGAGGGCTAAAGTCGAACTTATTGCACAACCCGGCACTCCACCCGGCGATTTTTCTGCCGGCCGGCATCAGTATCGTTGCCGGCGATGGGCTGTGTTTCGCCATACCCGCGCCAGCGAATTTGCCGTTCGGCAATGCCTTTTTCCTGCAAATACTGGCACACAGCACGGGCACGGTGTTCGGACAAGGCCTGGTTGGCGGCATCGGCGCCGGTGTTGTCGGTATGGCCGCCGATTTCGACGCACAGTTCCGGCAAGGCTTGCAAAGCGGCCGCCAGGCTGTCCAGTACGGGCCGGGCGCCCGGTTTCAGCACCGCCTGGCCGACATCGAACAGCACCGCCGCCTCCAATTGCAGGCTTTTCTTTTCGAGCAGCGTACGGGTCAGTTCATTGCCTTTAAATTCTTCGACCACAAAATCGTCGAAACAATAGTACCCGATGCGGGCGGTTTTTTGGGGCCAATCGGGGGTATTGAGGTTGTGGGCTTCGATACTGCCGCGTTCGTCGACCGACAGGTTGATGGGCGTGACCGCATCGAAGAAAAAATTGCCGAACAGGAAATATTTGTAGGCCTGATCGGCAGTAAACAAAAAAGAAATCTTGCGCCATTCGCCCGGCGGCGGGTCCACCACCTCTTCCCAATTCAGTTGGGGCCGGATGGGGAAACTGCTTTGGCTTTGCATAAAATTTTCCTTGGGGTTGATCGGATCTTTGGAAAAAAAGAAGCCAAAGTTGCCGCAGCGCACGGGCCGAACTTTACCGGAACGGCCATACACACCATACAAATGCCGGGCGCCCAAGGAGTCGTCGGTGCGGACCCAGCACCAGACGCGGTAGGTTTTACCTACGTCCAGGGGTTTGGCCAGGGTGCCCTGCACGAGTTCGTGGTAGTCGGTGTCGTTTTTGCCGTCCTGAAACGGCAGGTACATGATGAGGCCGAGCATGCGCTTGCCCCGGCGGGGCGGCGGCAACGTGGAGCAGGCAGCCGTGTCCGGCACGATCAGGAGGTCGGGGGTCATGCAGTAGTAGGTTTTCCAGCCTTGCGCATAGTCGTTTACGATTTCCGGGCAACTGGAATACATGCAAGGCGTAGCCTCGTAGCGGCGGAGCCGGGTGTCGGGCGCCGGCTCGCGTTCGAAGCCGCCGTTGAGCACGTAGTTTTGGGAGAACACAGCGGTTGAACTCCAGAGCAGCAACAAAAAAATACGATACATACCAGGTAGGTTTTGTATCGTATTGGTGCCGGAATGGGCTGGAATGCTGCGTCTAGTTTTCTTCTTCCACCCGGATGCTGTCTTTGTTGCTCAGTTCCTTACCGGTTTTTTCGCGGTAGAGCTCGAGGTATTTTTTGTGCAGTTCTGAGGCTTGTTTTTTGCCATTGATGCTGAGTGCTTTGCCCGACAGTTCGAAAGAGAAGTTATTCGGGTCGGTGATCAGTTTTTCGGCGATCATGGCATTTTTGAGAAAACTGCTAGTCGATTCGGCGCTGCGTTGTCCACGCAGCAGGTAGACCTGGTTGCGTTGTTCGGCACGGGCCATTTCGGTAGCGCGTAGTTGTTCCACACGAGTCTTTTGCAAGGCGTCGCGGTAATTTTTCCGGGCCTCGTCCATTTCGCGGCGGGCTTCTTCGAGGGCTTTGCGCTCGGCTTTTTGTTTTTGGCTGAGTCCTTTCCGGGCCTGTTTCAGTTCATCTTTCAGGCGTTGTTGTTCTTCTTCGAGGTGCTGGAGCGCATCGCCCTGCAATGCTTCGAGTTCTTCTGCCGAAAATTTAGGGTACTGAAATTCAAAATGCTGGCCGTTGAGGTCTTCAAAATGAATCCGGTTGCCGTCGAGTTCAAAAACCCGGGGGACCTGGGCAGGCGCCGGGGTACCCGGGCTGCTTGCATTGGGGTATTCGAAGCGGAAGGGTTGGGTTTCGAAACGGAAGCCCTGGCCTTCGGCGCCCTGGAAAAAGATGCCATTGCCGCCGGGCAGTTCCAGCGTTTCGCCGACTTCCACTTCTTCTCCATCGATCCAGACCACGCCATCTTTTACTTTGATTTCCATGGGTTTGCCACCCTGGTCGAGGTGGATAATGGTGTTGCCGTTGTCGTCCTTGTCGGTAGTGATTTGAGCGCGGCGGCCGCCTATAGCCATGGGCGGCATGGGCGCCATGGGGGCGGCTGGGAAGGTCGTACCCCAGCCTGAAGGCGGAGCAGGAGGGGCTGGTGGTGCCGGTGGTGTGCTGGCATCTTCCAGCACCTCTGTGGTCAGGGTTTGGTATTGGTCAAATTCATTTTCCGGAATCTCTTTGCCGTCCACATTCAGGCGGCTGAGTTTGCCGTTTTTCAGTTCCATTTCGACGCGTTGCTGGCCGTCGTCCGAAATAATTTTCCGGCTCCGCTCGGGTTTCAGGGAGTCGGCCGGAGCCTGATACCTTTCGCTGGGCTGCGGGTCGGCACTGAGCCAGGCAGCCGGTTGGGCCACTGCTTCGCGAATGGCGGCAGCGAGTACGGGTGAACTGCCGGCGCGCACGCTGAGCAGGGTAATGAGGGCCAATAAAATGGCAATGGCTATTGTCTTTTCCATAAGAGAAGATGCTTGTTGTGGTTGTTGAAGGATACGCTTGATGCGTTCCAGTAAGAGTGGCCGGCGCCCCAGCAGGGGTTTGGCGCCGTCGAGGCCCAAGGCCAGGGCAGGGTGTTTGGTCGTTTGGGCCAAGTCCTGCAAGCGGACCAGGGTTTTGGCGTACACCAGGCGGTTGCCGGTGAGGCGCACGGCGGTGTCGTCGCAACAATTTTCGCGCTCGGCGCGCACCTGAGCAGAGATCCACCAGACGGCCGGATGAAAATAAAACAAGGCGTCGATGAGGGTTTGCAGCAGGTTAAAGACCCAATCGCGCCGCACAATGTGCGCCAGTTCGTGGGCCAAAATGGCTTCCACTTCGGCGGGCTGCAACTGATTGACCCAGCCCAGCGGAAACAGCACCAGGGGCTTGAAAAAACCAAGCGCCATAGGCGTTTGGATCAGGGCCGACTCCAGGAGCAACACCGGGCGACTTTGCCCCAGCCGGCGGGCCAGCGCATCCAGGCGCTGCTGCCAGGGCTCGGGCATCGGCTGGCTGTGCCGGCGCAGGCCGCGCAGGTAGTGCAGGCCGCCGGCCAGTCGCAGCAGGAAAAAACCGAAACCCAGCAGCCAGATGCTGACGATGATGGGGTGCCAGGCTTCCAGGGCCTCGGCGGCCAGTTGCCAGAATGCCGGTTCGGGCAGCGCAAGGGTTGTGCTCAGGCCGGCTGCTACCGGCAATCCTGCTGCTGCGGCAGGTTCTACCGACGACGGTGCAGCCGGTTCGTACAAGCAAGCAAACGACACCAGTGCAGCCAGCAACACCGAAAACAAGGCCGCAAAGCCGGCGAGGTACCGCTGGCGGGCTTGCCGGAGCCGGGGCAGCAGCAGCCACAGGATGGATGCCGCAGCGGCGCCTTGCCACAGCGAATGGATCAGGGTCCAGCCCAGGGCATGGACGACAGCGTCGGACAAAAAGGGAGAGCCGTTGATCATGGTATGGGCGGGTTGGGTGCAGTGCCGTCTGGCGCGGGCGGAGCCTGCTCTTGTTCCAGTTGGGCAATGAGTAATTTGATTTCGTCGAGTTCCGAAGGGCTGGCGTCGTGGTTGCCCAGGGCTTGCAGGACCATTTTCATGGCGCTGCCCCGAAATGCCGAGTCGACAAATTGCTGCAGCAACGCCGACTGGGTATCTTGCTCGCTCGTGACGGCCGTGTAAATGTGCGTCCGGCCGTCTTCCTGCCGGCTCACCAGGCCTTTTTCAAACATAATTTGCATCAGTTTGAGGGTCGTCGTGTACCCCACTTCGCGGGGCTCACTGGTGTTCCGGCGCCCCACGCGCGGCAGGTTTTGCGGATCGTTCAGGCGATCATTGATACTGCGTACCGTGCTGGGGCCCATTTCCCACAACAATTGCAGGATCTCCAGTTCGGATTCGGTAGGTTTGGATATTGCCATAAGAATAAAAAAAGCGTTTGCAGGCCAATTGGGTTACTGTACAGGAATTCCGCTGCAAGTTTCTACGAAAAAATTCGTAGATGCAAATTATTCTACGAAAAAATTCGTAGAAACAAAAGGAACGGCGCTTACCGTGCCGAAAAAGTACCTTTGGGCCATGCAAACCGACCCACAGGCATCAGACCCTACTCCGCCGGATTGTTTTCGGTTGGAGGACCTGGAGGCTCTTCAGGCCTTCGAAGGCCGGGAATTGACGGATGTCAATTATTATCTCTGGCTCAACCGTACGGAGGCCGGCGCGGCCCCGTACCGGTTTTTGTATACCCTCGAACTGGCTTTTGGCTACGACGGCGCCCTGCTGCTCAGTTCGGGTGAAGACTCGACCGCCATCCGGCTGATTGCTCCCGAAACCCTGATAAGGACGGCGCAGCAACTCCAAACGTTGCATGGCCAGGTGTCCATTCAGCGCGTCAATGCCGGCGCTTTCCCGCTCTGGCAGCCCGCCATCGGTAAGTTACTCGCCACCATTCGCCTCTCCCGCAACGATGCCGGGTTGTATTGGAACGATGCCCTGTTGCTGGATTTCGGCGCCTGGCAAATACTCGTTCAGATCAGTCAAAAAGAAGGCCTGGAGGTCGGGGTAAAGCAAGGTAAAATGTAAAATGTAAAATGTAAAAGGGTGGACACGGGGTAACGTACCTCTTGTGGCATTTGGCATAGAAGGTTATTTGCCGCTGTTGGTGTCCCCGCCAACAGCAACGGCGAAGCGAGAGCATGTCAGGATTCCGAATGTTGTTGTCGGGGACGCCAACAAAAGGCAAAATGTAAAATGTTGATTTTTAGTTGATTAACCCTCGTGGCTAAATGCCACAACACCTGCGTAACCCTGTCCACCCTTTTACATTTTACATTTTACATTCTACATTTTACATTTTACATTTCCTCGTCTGCAACCTTTTGTATGATGGCCCTCGTCCTACGGCCATCTGTTTCACCCGCTATTTTCTGAACAAATGAGACGCGCATTGAAGATCCTCGGTTTTACCGTGGGCAGTATCGTATTGCTCCTTGGGCTGGTACTGGCCTATTTCAGCATAAAAGGCATTCCGAGTTTTGAAGTAAACATGACGCCCGAAACGGCCAACCTGAAGGTGCCGCGCGACAGCGCCTCAGTGGCCCGGGGCGCCAAAATTGCCAGCCTGTTGTGCGGCGAATGCCACCGCGACGCCGAGGGCAATATGACCGGAAAAATCATGTCGGAGGTGCCCAAACCATTCGGCGTTATTGCCTCCCGCAACATCACCCAACACCCGGAGATCGGCATTGGCCGTTGGACCGACGGCGAACTCTACTACTTCCTGCGCACGGGCATCCGGCAGGACGGCTCCTGGGCGCCGCCGTTTATGCCCAAACTATCGCGCATGGCCGATACCGATGTGTACGCCATTATTGCCTGGCTGCGCTCCGACGATCCGCGCCTGGCGCCCAATACCCGGGAATATCCGCCCAACAAATACAACCTGTTGTCTACAGTACTGGCCAACACCCTGTTTTCGCCGCCAGCCTTCCCCGACCAGCCGCTCGTGATCCCCGACTCCAGCAACCAGGTCGCCCTCGGCCAATACATTGCCAACGATATGCTGGAGTGCTTCGCCTGCCATTCGGGCGACATGATGAAAGTAGATAGCGACAACCCGGCCAAGAGTTTTGGCTACTACGGCGGCGGCATCGAAATGCAAAACCACGAAGGTGAAATTGTTCGTTCGGCCAATATCACGATGGACAAGCAAACCGGCATCGGCAACTGGACCGAACAGCAATTCGTAGAGGCCGTCAAATACGGGAAAAACCCGCGCGGCGGCGCCCTGCAGTACCCCATGTCGCCCCATACCGCCTTGTCAGACGCCGAAGTGCGGGCCATTTTTGCCTTCCTGAAAACCGTGCCAGTACAACAACACGCGGTCGAACGCTATCAACCTAAAATTACAAGCCGATGAATACTTTTGAAATGTTGCTGCTGCTGGGCGGTACGGCCGTTGGCACGGCCGCTATCGTTGCCCTCCGGCAAGCCATCGCCCTGCGGCGCACGCTGAAACAATGAGCCGCTGCGGGCCCAGTTACATGTCGTACGACACTTCCACCAAATCTGAATCCGGGTGCGCCTGACAGGTCAGGCAGTACCCGGATTTTACTTCTTCGTCGTCCAGGGCATAGCAGGCATCCATTTTGACTTTCCCCGTCAAAACTTTGGCCATACAGGTCGAACAGGCGCCCGCCGTGCAGGAATAGGGCGCATCGTGTTTTTCTTTGACCATCACATCCAGGATCGTGGCGCCTGGTGGGATACGGGTTTCGATCCGCTCGCCTTTCAGGTGAACGATCAGCCGGACACCCGCTTCGCCCGGGTCCGCACTGAATTCGCCGGGAATGTGATTGGGGTTGACAAAATGTTCGGTGTGGATCTGTTTCGCTTCGATACCGCGCCCGAGCAGGGTAGCCTTCACGGTGTCGGCCATATTGCCGGGGCCGCAAATAAAATATTGGCACTCCTCTTCCGGTCCGTGGGCCAGGTTTTCGTCCAGAAAGCCCGTCACTGCCCGCCCGTCGATACGACCGGTTTTGCCCGACCAGTTGGAGGTGTATTTTTTAAAAATGCCGAGAAAACTACCCGCCGATTCTTTTTTGGGCTGGCTGAGGATATGTTCTACAAACAACTGGCCAACATAACGGGTGCTGAGCTGCTCCAGTTCTTCCCGGAAAATGATGTATTCCTCGTTGCGGCTGCCATACAGCAAAAATATCGTGCTCATCGGCTCTGCTTCCAGGGCTGTTTTCACGATGGAGAGCAGGGGCGTAATGCCACTTCCTGCCCCGAATACGTAGTAAGTCCGGCGTTTGTCCGGGTTGAGCGTCGTGTAGAAGCGCCCCTCGGGGGCCGCCAAGTCCAGCGTATCGCCTTCTTTGATCGTATCGTGAATGTACCCGGACATTCGGCCGCCTTCCACCTTTTTGATCGTTACGGCAAAACGCGGCTCCAGCGGGCTCGACGACATCGAGTAGGCCCGGCGGAGTTCGTGGCCGTCCAGCACCTGCCGAATCGTGATGTGCTGCCCTTGTTTGTAGGCAAAGGTTTCGCGGAGCGATTCGGGGATCAGAAATTCGAGGGTCACCGTATCGGGTGTTTCCCGGGTGATTTTATTAACTTTGAGCGGGTGAAAATCCATGTGGTGGTTCGCTTTAACAGGCGGCAAAACTACGGCGGCGAAACAACAAACACGGGCGAATAGTTGGCGAATGAAAGATTTAAAATACCTGATTGCCTATCTCCTGCCCCTGAGCGCAGCAGTGGGCCTTTGGCTACAAGGCCCCTGGGTCTGGTCGACGGTGGTGCTGGCCTTTGGCATTATCCCCCTTCTGGAAGTTTGGACGCCACAGTCAACCCACAACACGCCCCCTTCGGAAGAAGAACACCGGGCCCATCGGCTATGGTTTGACCTCTTGTTGTACCTGAATTTCCCCCTCCTGTTTGCGCTCTGCGCCGGGTATTTGTACAGCCTGCAATACCACCCGCTGCGCCCTGCCGAAATCGCGGGCCTTACCCTCAGCCTGGGCATCGTGGTGGGAGCCGTCGGTATCAATGTGGCCCACGAACTGGGGCACCGCAGCCGCCGGTTCGAGCAACAAATGGCCCAATGGATGCTCCTGACCGCCCTCTACCAGCACTTTTTTATCGAACACAACCGCGGCCACCACAAACACGTGGCCACCGATCTCGACCCCGCTTCGGCCCGCCGGGGCGAGGCCGTCTTTTCGTTTTGGTGGCGCTCCATCCGCGGCGGCTGGCAAAATGCCTGGCGCCTGGAGGCCGGGCGGCTGCGGCAAGCCGCCCTTCCGGTTTGGAGCCTGCACAACGACATGCTGCGCTTCCAAATCACCCAGCTCCTCTGGCTGGCCGCCATCGGTGGCCTGCTCGGGCTAAAAGCCCTGACCGGCGCACTGGCAATCGCCCTCATCGGTATCCTGCTGCTGGAAACGATCAACTACATTGAGCACTATGGCCTCCGGCGGCGTATCCTGCCCTCCGGCCGGCCCGAACCCGTGTCGCCCGCCCATTCCTGGAACAGCAACCACGAACTGGGGCGGATTTTCCTCTACGAACTCACCCGCCACAGCGACCACCACTACAAAGCCACCCGCCAGTACCAGATCCTGCGCCACCTCGACGAAAGTCCGCAACTGCCCTTCGGCTATCCCACCAGCGTGCTGCTGGCCCTGCTGCCGCCACTTTGGTTTCGGGTGATGCACCCTCGGCTTTGAGCCGGCAACACCCTACTTTTGCCGCTCCTACACCAGCCGGCTTCGCCGGACCAAA
>JADLDL010000240.1 GCA_020846655.1 Saprospiraceae bacterium
GGCGATACCTGCAAAACGACTGTTTCCGTGCCGGCCATTGATGCCGCGCCGGCCGCTCGTACGGTGGAGATTTATCCCAACCCCTTCGACGACCGGTTGACGATCCGCTGCCACCCCCTGCCGCCGGAGGATTGCCGCCTGGCGCTTTTTGACCCCATCGGCCGGCTGCTTGACGACATTCAGGTCAGCGCAGGAGACGGGGAAATCATCAACACGGCTGCTTTGCCGGCCGGCATTTACTTTTGGCAAGTGTATGCCGGCGGCCGGGTAATCGATGGAGGGAAAATCGTGAAGGGGCATTTTTAAAGCCTTCCCCACCTTTTCGTTTCCATTTCGAATATTTTTCATTCGCCGGAAGATTCAGAAGAATCACTCCGGCGATTTTTATTTTCGGCTAATTTTTATGGGCAACACTCTGGTTTCAAAACTTTTTTCGTCATTTGTAACTGCTTGATCAGTGCTCCCCGGCGGAGCAGTTTTTTTGTGTTACTAAACCATTTGCGCGCTATCGTATGAGCAAACCCGTCACTTTCCTATGCGTTTCCAGTTATTTCAAAGGCAATGATTTTTTGCGCGGCATGAAATCTACCGGCGCTACCGTCTACCTGGTCACGTCCAAAAAATTAGAAGACAAACCCTGGGCCCGCGAAGCCCTCGACGATATTTTCTTTATCGAACAAGGCCCTGAAAACCAATGGAACATGGACGACGTGCTGGCCGGCCTGGCCTGGCTCATGCGCTCCAAAAAAATAGACCGGATCGTAGCGCTCGACGATTTTGACGTCGAGAAGGCCGCGCACATGCGCGAACACTTCCGAATTCCGGGTATGGGCCAAACCACCTGCCGGCACTTTCGCGACAAATTGGCCATGCGCATCGAAGCCCGCGATGCCGGTATCAAAGTCCCGGGCTTTTCGTCCCTGTTCAACGACGAAGAGATCCGGCATTTTGCCGAAACCATGCCCGCGCCCTGGATCGTCAAACCCCGGGGACAGGCCTCTGCCACCGGCATGAAAAAAGTACACAACGCCCAGGAACTCTGGGCACACCTGGACGCGCTCGGTGGCGAACGCCACCAATACCTGGTCGAACAATTCAAGCCCGGCGATGTCTACCACGTAGATGCGCTGTCCGAAGGCGGGAAAGTGGTCTTCTCCCGCGCCTCGCAATACCTGGCCACGCCCTTCGAAGTGGCGCACGGCGGCGGTATTTTCCGCAGCGCCATCATGGACCAAAATGACCCCGATGAAAAAGCACTCCGCCAACTGAATGCGCAGGTCATGGATGCCTTCGGGATGCAGTACAGCGCCAGCCATACCGAGTATATCAAATGCTACGAGGACGGCCAGTTTTATTTCCTGGAAACCTCCTCGCGCGTGGGCGGCGCCCATATCGCCGAAATGGTGGAATGCGGCACCGGGATCAACCTTTGGGCCGAATGGGCCCGACTCGAATACGCAGTAGCCACCAACCAGCCCTACAAACTCCCCAAGGTCAGCAAGGATTATGCTGGCATCATCGTTTCCCTGACCCGCCAGGAATGGCCCGACACGAGCCAGTTCACAGATGCTGAAATTGCCTGGCGCATGAGCGGTATGAGCTACCATATTGGTCTGATCGTGCGGTCGCCCAAACGGGCCCGCGTGCTCGAACTGCTGGATGATTATGCCGCGCGCATCCAGCGCGATTACCACGCCAGTGCACCTGTACCCGACAAACCCCTGACCTGATTCTTTGCTGTCCGTTTTGTAACACACCATACCGCTGCGACATGTCCACCACTCTCGCGGGCTCGATTGGGCTCGACCATTACCGGGCTACCCTGCAAACGCCCCAACACACTTGGCATGCCGACGAGCCCCCCAGCCAGGGCGGTACCGACACGGCGCCTTCCCCAGCCGAACTGTTGCTCAGTGCCCTGGCCGCTTGCAAACTAATCACTACCCGCATGTATGCCGACCGGAAAGGCTGGGTGCTACGCCGGATTTCCATCGAACTGGAGATGAATGTCGATGCTGCCGCCAAGCCGGTGCAAACCCGGATTCAGTGCCGGCTGCATTTTGACGGCGAACTCGATGCCGAACAAACGGAACGCCTGCTGGCCATTGCCGATAAATGCCCCACGCACCGGATCCTGACCGGCGAAGTCGCCATCGAATCGAGCCTGGCTTCCTGAAGGGTACTGTTCAATCGGCCGGCCGGCGTTCTGGCCCCGCAAAGGGAAGCATTCAAACATTCCGGGTGCTGGTTCCTTCGGTAGCCTGTATTTTAGCCAACCATTTTATCCTTCCCGGCTATGACCCACATCGTGCTGTGTCCGAAACAATTCCTGCTGTGCCTCAGCTTCCTGAGCGCATTTTTTCTGCTTGAAAATAGTTTGCCGGCGCAGCCTGCCGACATCCATTGGCTGTCTACAGTAAAAACCCCCAAAGATCAGCGTACCCTGCTGTTGCTCAACGCCGGGCCCGAAGGGTTTCAGCTGCTCCGCTGGCAGGACCGGCGTGTCGATGTTTCGGGCAACGTAACTCCGGCGATGCCGCTGCTAACCATCCTCACCCCTGCCGGCGAGCGCTTGCACGAAGAGCCCTTGCCGGGTTTTGCCGATGGCCAACTGTTGTTCCGGTTTGCCATTGCCAGCGATAGCCTGCTGTTGGTTGCCTACGAAGCCCCGGATGCCATAGGTCGCCCTACCTTGTACCTCAACCGGCTGAATGTGTCGCAACGGCAGTGGGTTGGCGCACCACAAGTGGTATTTACCGACCACTCTGGCCGGGCGCCGGCATTTGCCTCAGCCTGGTTCAATGCAGCGGCCGATGGCCGGCATTTTTGCATCTATCAATCGGAGAGCGGGCAATCGCCCCGTATTTCTGTGGCGGTTTTTAACCGCAGCGGCCGGCTCGAATGGCAGCGGGCTGCCGTATTGCCGCCGCAATCGGGCTGGGTAACCCTGCGCCGGGTACTTTGCACCGGCCGGGGTGATGTAGTGGTGCATGCCCGGATTTTTACGGCCGGCGGTTCCAAAAAAGACCTGGGTATTGAGCTTCCGCCCACCGCCTACAGGCTGGATGGGCGTCCGATGTTGCGCAGCGAGGAATGGGCTACCGAGTTGCCGCCCTATGCCAATGCCCTGTTTGTGGTAGTCAAAGAAGTGGCCGAATTGGGCGCTTATTACCTCGATCCCGGAGAAAAATATACACCCGCGTTGGAGCTGGCCGAAGACCCTCAAGGGCGCATCTGGGCAGCGGGACTTACGCACCCGTCGGACAATACACAAGCCGATGGCTATTTTGTGTATGCCCTCGACCCCGGCACCCGGCAGGGCCAAATGCTACAAAATGCTGCCTTGCCGGCATCGGTTCGAAAAGCCTTTTCCAGCAAAAAAAACGCATCCGGGAAGGAGCCAATAGCAGGCGTCGACCTGTGCTGGATGGATTGGGCCGCCGACGGAAAACCCTGGCTCCTGCTGGAGCAATACAACGCGCAGGTACCGCCCGGGCGGGTTGAGACGGCGGCCTTGCTCCGGCTGGACAGCACCTATCGGATAACTGCCGCCCGGCGCGTCGAAAAATACCAACGCCTGCAAGGGGGAGATCCGCAGAACTACGCCTCCATTGCACCCTGCCGCGCGCCCAAAGGCGGGTGGTGGTTGCTTTGGAACCAAGGGCATTGGCCGGAAACCAAACTTATGCTGACAGAGTGCCGCCCGGGCGGGGAGCCTGAAGATTTTGTGTTGACAACGGCTGCGCAATCCAACGTGACTATGCTGCCGCAAACCCTGTTGTACCGCGATGGCAAATGGTATTTTGCCGGAGAAAGCGAATACCACGAGCGGATCCGGATAGGAGTGGTAGAGGTCCTGAAAAAAGGGAAATAAAAAAGCCCGGATGTTTCAACATGAAACATCCGGGCTGCTGAACGTTGCTCTGGCAGGCAGAGCTTTATCGCGCGTATGCTACGGCCCGTTTTTCCCGGATGACGGTCACTTTGATCTGGCCGGGGTACTGCATTTCGTCCTGTATCTTTTGCGAGATCATGAACGATAGGTCGTCGGCATACTGGTCGGTTACTTTGTCGGCTTCTACGATCACGCGCAGCTCGCGGCCGGCCTGCATGGCAAAGGCTTTGGAAACGCCTTCGTAGCCCATGGCCAGGTCTTCGAGTTCGCCGATCCGCTTGAGGTAGTTTTCGAGGATTTCGCGCCGGGCGCCGGGGCGGGCGCCGGAAATGGCATCGCAGGCCTGGATGATGGGCGAGATGAGGTTGTTCATCTCGATCTCATCGTGGTGCGCACCGACGGCGTTGATGATGACCGGGTGTTCGCCGTACTGTTCGCAGAGCTTCATACCCACGAGTGCGTGGGAGAGTTCTGTTTCTTCTTCGGCTACTTTGCCGATATCGTGCAGGAGGCCGGCGCGTTTGGCCATTTTGATCTGCTTCTGGTTGAGGCCGAGTTCGGCAGCCATGATGGCGCAGAGGTCGGCGGTTTCGACCGAGTGTTTCAGCAGGTTTTGGCCGTAGGACGAGCGGAAGCGCATCCGGCCGACCATGCGGACGAGGGCGGGGTTGAGGCCGTGGATACCGAGTTCGATGACGGTGCGTTCGCCGATCTCGATAATTTGTTCCTCAAGTTGTTTGCGCACCTTGGCTACTACTTCTTCGATGCGGGCGGGGTGGATACGGCCGTCGGCGACGAGGCGTTGCAAGGACAGGCGCGCTACTTCGCGGCGAATCGGGTCAAAGGAGGAAATAACGATTGCCTCCGGGGTATCGTCGACGATAATTTCGACACCGGTGGCGGCTTCCAGGGCGCGGATGTTGCGGCCTTCCCGGCCGATGATTTGCCCTTTCATGTCGTCGTTCTCCAGGTTGAACACCGACACGGTATTTTCGATCGTAAACTCGGCGGCCATGCGCTGGATCGTTTGGATAACGATCTTCTTGGCTTCCTTGCTGGCGTTGAGTTTTGCCTGGTTGACGGCTTCTTTGACGATAGCCATCACTTCACTTTCGCTTTTTGCCCGCACGGCTTCCAGGAGTTGGTCTTTGGCATCCTGCTGGTTGAGTTGTGCAATTTGCTCCAGCGCTTTGATGCGCTCTTCGTTGGCGGCCTCGAGTTCTTCTTTTTTCTTTTGTACGATCTTCAGTTGTTTGTCCAGGTTTTCCCGAAGGGTATCGATCTCGGCTTCTTTGTTTTCGAGTTCGGTTTTGCGGACATTTACTTCTTCTATCCGGGCCTGAAAGGCATCTTGCTGAACCTGAAGGTCTTTTTGCTGGCTCAACACCTCCAGTTCCATTTCTTTGAGGCTGAGCTGGTGTTGTGCTTTTTCACTGTCGAACTGGCTGCGCATTTGTGCGTAGCGCTCTTTGGCCTCCTGGATCTTTTGTTGTTTGATCCGTTCGTTTTCGGCCTCGGCTTTGCCAACTACTTTTTCGGCCTTCACGGCCGCTTCATCGGTGATGCGTTTGGCGGTAAGGCGGGCTTCCTGAATGGCCAGGTCGGCCTGGCGGTTGCTTTCTTCTATGGCACTCTGATTGGATTTCTTTACGATTTGGCTGGCGAAGAAATACGCCAAAATTCCACCGACCACTAATCCTATGATGACTCCTGTGAAAATCTCCATATTCGGTAATTCATTAAAAAAGTTAAAAGATATATGATCCTGCGGCGAATGTCTGGATTCGCTTGAAATGCAATGCTACAGGCCACTTTTTCAAAGCGTCGTGCTTTAAAAAATGCGGCTGGATAATTAAACCTGAAAGCGGAGCGGAAGGATCACCTAACAATTGGCCAGGGCTGGTTGACGCTGTTTGGCGCGGTGCAGATCCATGGCATAGGTGAGCAAGGCAAGTGAAAAGCAATCTTGCGGATCACGCGACGGATGGTTGCTTTGAAAAACAGCCACTTTGTCGCTTATTTCTTTGGCCAGGCGGTATATAAGAGCCTCGTCTGCGGCGTTAATATGGAGCAGATAAGGTCGCCCGGCAATCAGAACGGTGACCTGGATAATATGATTCGATGATGCTTCGTGTGCCATTGCGTATTCGGTCGAGGATGAAAAAGATTTGGAGTTCAATACAGATAACATGAATTAGTTATGCTAGTAGCACAAACCGTTCCAATTCAAGGCACTGTGTTGTACGCCTCCAGTCCTCTTCTCCGACTTGTTTTCCTTCAACCCGATTCAGTTTTGGTCTTTGGGTGCTACTCCGGCATTCCTTCTCTTTTGAAAGAAGGCAGGAGCTCCGGTATTATTTGCGAATGCTCGCATTCAGTTTCGTTTCAAAAGCCTGCTGCAGTTGCTGCATGAGCTGGTCTACTTCGGTATCCTGCAAGGTTTTTTCCGGGTTTTCAAAGATAAAACTCACCGCGTAGGATTTTTTCCCTGCGCCGACTTTGTTTTCATCTTCAAAAACGTCGAACAAATTCACCTCTTTCAACAGTTTTTTAGCCGTCTTGTTGGCCAATTGGCGGATCTCGCCAAACGGCACGCTCCGGTCCAGCACCAGCGCCAGGTCGCGGCGTACGCTGGGAAACTTATTCAACTCCTGGAAGTGTACTTTATTCGATGCCAAGGCTGCCAGTACGTTTTCAAAATGGATGTCCGCGAAATAAACGGTATTGCGGATGTCCATTTTCCGACTGATTGCCGACTGTACAGCCCCCAAAGTAGCCAGTTCCCTGGGCCCCCGGTGGAAACGCAGTGCCGTTTGAAAGGGCAGCTCTTCCAGGCTCGTTTCCTGGTAGCCGGTGACGCCCAAACGGGTCAGTAAATTCTGGACGTAGGCTTTCAGGGTATAAAAATCGACTTGCTTTTTGGCATCGGGCTGCCAGTTTTCGGCGCTGTGTGCGCCGGTCAGCAATATACCCAAACGAAGGGTTTCGGTACCCGGCCAGTCTGAACCACGGCCAGCGGCAACAGCCTGGCCGGCGCCCGGCGCCCGAAAGTAGGTTTTCCCAATTTCAAACAGCCGCAAATCCGGATTTTGGCGGTTCTGGTTGTGCCGGATCGATTCCAGGCCACTAAACAACAAGGTAGGGCGCAGACAATCGAGCCCCTGGTTGGCCGTGTTGTGCACATAAACCAGTGTTTCCTGGTCCAAGGGCAGCAACGCCGTATCGCCGGTATGGTAGGCAGAGTTGGTGAGCGACAGCCCCATACACTCGTTAAAGCCATTGGAGGCCAGAAAATCGGCCGCAAAGTTGCGGACGGTCTCGGGGTTGGGCCGCGGGGAGATCTCGACGCTGGTGCGGATTTGGGTGGGGATCGGCACGGTGTCCAGGCCATATACCCGCAAGATTTCTTCCACCACATCGGCTTCACGCGTCACATCCGGCTTGTTGGTCGGGATCACCCCCGTGAGGCCGGATTCGTCCTGCGCTTCGGTTCCGATGGCCAGGGCCTGCAAAATACGCAGCACTGTTTCTTTCGGGAGGTTTTCGCCGATCAGGGCGTTGATCCGGGCATATTCCATCCGGATGCGCAAGGGTGCAACAGGCGCCGGATACAGGTCGGTCACGTCAGATGCGACCTGACCGCCGGCCAGTTCAAGGATCAGGCCCACGGCGCGTTCGAGTGCCGTGCGGCAGCCGTTGGGGTCCACCCCTTTTTCAAAGGCCCAGGCTGCATCGGTGCGCAGGTTGTGGCGCAGCATCGAGCGGCGAATCCATTTGGCGTTGAAAAAAGCGCTCTCCAGAAATACATTGGTCGTGTTCAGCGAAACCCCGCTGCTGGCGCCGCCAAATACACCGCCGATGCACATGGGCTGGGAGGCGCCATCGCAAATGACCAGGTCTTCGGCAAAAAGTTTGCGGTCCACCCCATCCAGGCTTTTGAATATGGTACCTTCCGGAAGGGTTTTGACGACTACTTTGCCGCCGCTAATCTGGTCGGCATCAAACGCATGCAGGGGTTGGCCCAGCTCGACACGCACATAATTGGTGATGTCTACCACGTTGTTGATGGGCCGTTGGCCGATGGCCAGGAGCCGGTTTTTCAACCAATCCGGACTTTCCTGTACCTGCACCCCATGAATCAAAACGCCGGTGTAGCGCGGGCACGCCTCGGTATTTTCTACCGATACGCTCAGGCCTGCGCCTGCCGATACCGGCGCCAGGGCGGGCAGCTCCGGGAGCCGCAACGCGGCGGCAGGGTTTTCGTTTTGCCGTACCCAGGCCAACAGGTCCCGGGCAACGCCAAGGTGGTTGGTGGCGTCGGCGCGGTTGGGCGTGAGCCCTATTTCAAATACAACATCGGAACTTAAGTTCAGGTGCCTGGCAGCGGTGTGGCCCAGGGCCGTATCGGGTGGAAGCACCATGATCCCGGCGTGGTCATGGCCAAGGCCGAGCTCGTCTTCGGCGCAAATCATACCCTGTGAAGGCACGCCGCGCACTTTGCGTTCGGCAATGGTAAACAACTGGCCATCGTGGCCGAATACCTTGGCGCCGGGCATGGCGACCAGTACTTTTTGGCCGGCAGCCACATTGGGCGCGCCACACACAATCGAGCGGATGGTGCCGTCGCCTACATCTACCTGGGTCGCCGAAAGATGGTCGGTGTCCGGGATTCGTTCGCATGCTACGACCAACCCGGTGAGGACCTTGTCCAAATCAACCGGTGAGGGTTTTACATCATCCCATCCTTCCACTTCAAGCCCCAGGGAAGTCAAAATGTCGGCGATTTCCGTGGGTGTTTTATCTAGGTCGAGAAATTCTCGTATCCAATTCAGCGAAACCTTCATTGCCTCTGAAAATCAATCGGGTTGTTGAGCCTTGGGTTTAGGTTTTCAGGTAGTTACAGAGCTAAGGTAGCGAGGTTTCACGAAAATTTAATCCTTATCTTGAAACGGCCTGCCAGCCCCCTGTCAACCCCTGCCCGGCAGCGGCTACACACGGGTAATTTTTGCCCCGATAGCATTGAGCCGCTCATCGATGAACTGGTAGCCGCGGTCAATCTGGTGCACGTTGTGGATGAAACTGCGGCCTTTGGCCGACAGGGCCGCGATCAGCAGTGCCTGCCCCGCCCGAATATCGGGGGAGGTCATTTCGATGCCCCGCAACTGGTACCGCCGGTCCAGCCCGATGACGGTAGCCCGGTGCGGGTCGCAGAGAATAATCTGGGCGCCCATGTCGATGAGTTTGTCCACAAAAAACAGGCGGCTTTCAAACATTTTCTGGTGGATGAGCACGCTGCCGCGCGCCTGGGTGGCCGTGACTAAAATGATGGACATCAGGTCGGGCGTAAAACCCGGCCAGGGGGCGTCGTAAATGGTCAGGATGGAGCCGTCGATAAACGTATTGATTTCGTAGTGTTGGTGCGCTGGAATGTAGAGGTCATCGCCCCGGCGCTCAATCGTGATGCCCAGGCGCTCGAAGGTGGCAGGGATGATGCCCAACTGATCAACTCCTGCGTTTTTGATCGTGATTTCGGACTGGGTCATCGCAGCCAGGCCGATAAAACTACCCACTTCGATCATATCAGGCAGGCAACGGTGGCTGGCGCTGCCCAGTTGTTCCACGCCTTCAATATGCAGAAGATTGGAGCCGATGCCCTCGATGCGGGCGCCCATCGCGTTGAGCATCCGGCACAGTTGCTGCACGTAGGGTTCGCAGGCAGCATTGTAAATGCTGGTTTTTCCTTTGGCCAACACGGCGGCCATCACCACATTGGCGGTGCCGGTCACCGAAATTTCATCCAGGTGGATGTAGGTGCCCTGCAAGCCGGCGGAGGGCTGTTGGATATAATAAATATCTTTCTCGTCGTCGTATTTGAACTCGGCGCCGAGTTTTTGAAAACCCCGGAAGTGGGTATCGAGCCGGCGCCGGCCAATTTTGTCGCCCCCGGGTTTGGGCAGGGTACCTTTGCCAAACCGCGCCAGCAAAGGACCAATGAGCATCACGGAGCCCCGGAGGCGCTGCGCATCTTTCATGAATGTATCCGAGCGCAGGTAGTCGATGTCGATGGTGCCGGCACAAAACCGGTACGTATCGGAGCCGAGGGGCTCCACCGTGACGCCCAGGCCGCGCAACAGCTCGATCAGTTTGTTGACATCCAGGATGTTGGGGATGTTGGAAATAGTGACCGGCTCGTCGGACAACAATACGGCACTGATGACTTGCAGGGCTTCGTTTTTGGCGCCCTGGGGGTGCAGATCGCCCCGCAGGGACGAGCCGCCGATGACTTCGAAGGTATCGAGTTGCATGATGGTAGAACTGGCTTGTTGCAGCGCCACCCGGAACCGGGCGGGCAAGGGCAAAGATTCGGTTAATTTTGGAAAGCAAAGCAAACAGGCGGGGCCCTGCCGTCAATTTTTCAAAAAAGCCTCTCCAGCGCTGGCCAACAACGAGTGCCTGAGGAGGCTATTCCCGAGTGGCAGCCCCGATAAACCGGTCGCAAGCGGCGTCGAGCATTTGAAAAACCTCCTCAAAACCATTGTCGTCGTAATACGGGTCGGGTACGCTCAAATCGTCGCCCGGGTGCAGAAAATTGAGGATCAATTCCACTTTTTCCCGTTGGGTATCCGCAGCGGCCAGGCGGGTCACATCCTGGAAATTGTGAACGTCCATGACGAGAATATGGTCGAACCGATCGAAGTCGGCCGGCTGAAATTGCCGGGCCCGCTGGTCGGTGATGTCGATTCCGTGTTGGCGGGCGACGAGGATCGAGCGGCGGTCGGGCAGTTCGCCGGCATGCCAGAAGCCGGTGCCGGCGCTGTCTACGGTCCAGTTGAGCCCTTGCTCGTGGATTTTTTGTTTTAAAATGCCTTCGGCCAGGGGGCTGCGGCAAATATTGCCGAGGCAAACCATCAGGATACGCATAGGTGTGTCTGGTGCGTGCAGGTGAAAAACAACAACGCTGCCCGATGCTCCAGAGGGATCGGACAGCGTTGCAAAGTTGGAAATTTTTCAGGTTTCAGGGCGCCCAGGTGGGCTAGCCTAGAATATTTTGCTGTATTTGAGCATGAAGGCACCGGTCAGCTGGGTAGCCTGCGCCTGGCGGTCGCACGGATCGCCGTAGATGCCGTTGTCGTTTTCATCCAGGTTCATTTTTACGTCTTCGTCGTAGAAAATCTCACCCAGCAGGTCGAGCGAAAGGCCCTTGAAAATCTGGATGCTGAAGTTGTTGACAAACAACACGTCGATACTGCCCGGCCGGTCGAGGTAATTCGAAAACAAGCGCAGGGTGGAATTGACGGCGAAGCGGTCTTTGAAATATTTGTTTTCATAACGGCCTACCAGTTCCGAACCCAAGCCCAGGAAGGTGTTTTTGTCCTGTTCGTTGCCGTGGATGTATTGGTCGGCAATGGCCTGGTCGGACACATAAATAAACCGAATCGCCACGGGCGAATACTGGAACGACAAATGCGGGTTGGATTTGTAGGTGACCCCCGGCGAAAGTTGGATCAGGGCCGGCGACAGGAATTTGGACACCACGTAGTCCGAGTCGATGGCAGCCGGTACGGGCTTGAGGTAACTGCTTTTGTAGGTTTTCAACAACTGCGATTGCGCCAGCAGGTCCACAGAGAGAAACAGTTTGTCGCCACTGATTTTGCGGCCATACGTCGAGGTCAGGCGCAGCACATCCAGGTTTTTTTGAAAACCATCGGGTTGTGTCAGCGAGGTACGGCCCTGGCGCTGAGTGGCCAGTTGAAGCGAAAACTGGTTGTTCCAGAACGCTTTGTCCGTTTTGCGGTTGGCAGAAACGGAGCCTAGCCCGCCCAGGCCGAAACGGCCGGTGCCGCCGCCAATCTTGGGGTTGATAATACCGAGGCCACTGAGGTCCAGGCCAAAACTGCTGGCAATCGTCCAGCTCGTGTCTTTTGCACTGGCACCGGCTGTTGCCTGCGCGCTGAGGCCACCGATGGAGAGAAGGGAAAGGAGGAGTAAAACAAGTAAACGCATGCGATAGAAAAGGTTTAGTGATTAATGGACGGGCGTATTCCTCAGCCCCCCGGGGGCAACAGGTTTTCGTCCTGCCCTTCGGGGTAGAATACTTCCACTTTTTCTGTTGTCATTTTGCTCAGCGGGATAATGATGGCGCGCTCGGGAGTTTGCAGGATAATGGAGGTGGAATCGATCACCACGACCTTGCCGCGCACTCCGGAAATACAGATATCATCGCCCACCCGCACTTTATTGCGGTTGTAATGGCCGGCCAGGTAGTTGGCTACCAGGTCGCGGGCCGCAAAACCATAGCCAAAGGCAAAGGCCAGGGCCAGGGCGCCGATCACCACCGTAAGGTTGGAAGCAATAAAACCGGTGCTGATTTTGGCTTGCGACAAGGCGCTGATCGCAATGGTGATAAACAAAAAATAAAACACCGCCGAGGCGATCATCTTGGCCGACGTGATCCCCATGCTTTGCAGCGTGGTGAGGGCAACGCCCCGCACCATATCGGCCACAAAGAGCCCCAGCAAAAACAGCACAAAGGCGGAGAACAGAGCCGGCAAATAATCAATCACATCGCGCACCATTTGGGTGATGGCTGGTATGCCCAGCATATCGGTTGCAAAAATTACAAAACCCAGCATGAGCACGTAGTACAGCATTTGCGCCACCACGCTCGAAATTTCCACTTTCATACCCGTGCGTTGCACGATGTCGATATCATTGAGCCGCTCGGCCAGGCGATCCACCTGGAGGCCTGCCAGGATCCGTCGGACGATACGGCGAAACGCACCGGCAATGACCCGGCCGATGAGCAGGATCAGCAGGGCAAACAGCAGTTTGGGCGCTGCTTCAGAAAAACGCGCCAGCAACTCGGTAAAAACGCCCTCTTTTAGTTTTTCAAAAAAATCCATTTGCAAAAATGAAGATTGTGATCAAAGGATTTGAAGGGAAGCAATGCGGTACAAACAGGGGGCGTTGGCAGCCGGTAGTCTTTACCGGCTTTTGTTGTTGCCGTTGGCCGGGGAGCCAGGCGGAACCCGCCAGTCGGGCCACTCGTCGGCGGCCGGCCGGCGGCCGGCGGGTAGAATCGGGTCGGGGCCGTCATCCGGCCCGCCAATCAGGCGGGCAACGGTTTGCAGGGCATTGGGCATGAACAGCTCCACCACCCTTCCGAATACCGAAAAATTAGTGGTTTGGCTGGTCACCCGCAGCTCCAGATCCGTTGGCAACTTCGCTTCCCACTCCGCCTCCATCTGTTTAAAACTGTTGTTACGCTCTTCCATACAGGAATTGGATTATACATGGTTAAAAATCGGTCCTACACTACTACTGCTATCTGAGCGGATTGCGCATTGGGCTTCAAAAACGGTTGTTGCGGCAATCCTCAACTATACACTCATCCTTCGATCGGATCGGAGGCATACATGTCGTCATAAATGGCTTGGGCCTTTTGTTTGGCCCGCATAATCTGCATTTTGATGGCACTTTCTGTTTTTTGGAAGAATTCGGCAATGTCTTTGATAGACATATCATCCATGTATTTCATCAACAGGATAATCCGGTCGCCTTCCGGCATTTTGGCCAATACTTTTTCCAATCGACCGTGTTTCATTTCGAGTAACACGCTGTCCGGAATTTCCACATCGATCTGATCGCCGATTCGCTCGGCATCATCCGTAAACGTGATCGGCACTTTTTTCTTCTTCCGGATCAAATCGATACAGAAGTTGTACGTAATCGAATACAACCAGGTAGAAAAAGAGGATTGTTCATTGAAACGGGACAGGTTCAGGTATACTTTGATAAAAATATCCTGCACAGCATCCCGCGCCAAGGCTTCATCCGCCAGCATCGAAATACATTTGGCAAATACTTTACCCGCGTACCGACGGTACAAGGTGTTGAAGTACTCCGGATTCTGTTCCTGCAAATAGCGGGCTATGAGCTCGGAATCGGAAGGCTTATTGCCGGAGTTCGACGGTGTCTTAACCTCGGTCAAGGTTTTGGCGGGTGGTTGAACAGTGAAAGATTGCGTGTTTTCGCCTGCAAAGACACGAAAAACCAGCGAGACCCGCAGCCTTTTTCTGATAAACCGTTAATGAGACGTTAAACTTTTTTTGGGGTCACATGGCCAGCGATAAAAACAAGCCGCTTGGCGTTACTTTGCACTAAATTTAACATTTGACATGAAAAAATACCTGTTTGCCGCCGGTTTATTCCTGTTTGCCAGCCC
>JADLDL010000241.1 GCA_020846655.1 Saprospiraceae bacterium
TCATGGCCATTTACCTGGCGCACCGGCCCCTGGGCAAAAACGCCGGCACGCTCATGCTGCTGTGCGTGGCCGGTTTCGGCTTGTGTATCATCGGTTTTGGCGTGTCGCGTTGGTTTTGGCTGTCGTTATTCTTTTTGTTCCTCTGCGGAATTCTCGACGAGGTGAGTGTGTTTGTACGGGCTTCGCTGGTGCAGCACCTGACCCCGGACCGGCTGAAAGGCCGCGTGTCGTCGGTAAACTCTATTTTTATTACTTCTTCCAATGAAATCGGCGCCTTCGAAAGCGGTTTTACCGCCAAACTGATGGGCACCGTGCCGGCCGTTGTCTTTGGCGGGGTCATGACGATCGTAGTGGTCGCCATTGCCTGGTGGCGGGCCCCCAAATTGCGCGAACTGGATTTTGACGAATTGCGCAAGACTTCTACTTGATCTGCACCAAAAAATCGAGCAGGGCCGGTTCATTGCCCAGGGAGGAGCCCTGTTGCGGTTCGGCAAACTCCAGTGAAAGTACCGGCTCGGGGCGCATCCGGTCGGCCATCGGAGCAGACACTGGCACGAGAGGCGCCGCTGGTGTTGCGGGCGCCGGCACCTCGCGCAGCACGATTTTTTCGCGCAAGACGACACGGTCTTTCCACACTATTTTTTCGCGGTACAGCGTGTCCGTTCGGTATTCGACGAGTGGCGGCGCCGGCGCCGGGGCTTCGGGTGTTTTGAACCACCCCGCAGCAGCCCCTACGGCCAGGACTACGGCGGCGGCGGCTTGCCAGGCGGGTATTGGACGGCTCAACAGGCCCGGCCGGCCGGCCATCCGGGCGCTCAGCCGGGCTTGCAAAGCTGCCGATGGGCCGGGGCCGGCGTCCAGTTGGGCGGCACTCAGGAGCAAGTGCCGGAGCTGGTCGAATTCTTCGGCCGACATATATTCCAGCACCCGGGCGCGTTGGGCGGGATCGAGTTGGGCAAAGTTGTTTTGCCGGGCCAGTTGTGCGATAGCGTCGTTCATATCAGTATTTAAAAATAAGCAGGCGCTCCGACACTTTTTGCAGGGCGTAGTGCAGGCGCGATTTGACGGTTCCTTCCGGGCAATCCAGGATCTGGGCGATTTCGGCGATGCTCAGTTCTTCCTGGTAGCGGAGGACAAAACAGTGTTGGTGCAGTTCGCCAAGCAGGCTGATGGCTTCGCGGAGGCTGTTGTCAAACAACTCCCGGTCCAAGCGGTCGGGCAGGCGCAGGGCTTCGGGTTCGGGTATTTCAGGCCTTGCCGCCTCGAAGGCCCCGGGCTTTTTGCGGCGGTATTCATTTTTGCACAGGTTGGCGGCCAGGGTGTAGATCCAGGCCCGGAAGGGCCGGGCTGGGTCGTAGGCCTGCGGTTTTTCAATGATTTTTAAAAACAATTCCTGGGTAAAATCCTCGGCTTTGGCGGCGTCGCGCCAGAGCATGCGGTAGAAATAGCGGTGCATTCGCCGGCCGTACCGTTCGTACAACTCGGCGAATGCCCGCTCGTTGCGCCGGGCAATCTGCTGCATCAGCGCTTCGTCCGGCAGGTTCCGGACAGTGGAATGGAAAAACGGAAACACAGTGGCTGGCTTCGGTTTTATTCTTCGATGACGTCCATGAACACCCGAAAACCAATGGCCGGGCTGGCGGCGGTGTAGCTGCCTACCGTTCGGATCTGGCAGGCGTAGGCTTCGTCTTTCCAGGACCCGCCCATGGTTTTGCCGCTTTCCTGGAGCATTTCGGCGACGTTGCCGCTCACGTTGTAGATGACGAAGTTGTTGGGGAAATAGGAGGTAGCGGGTACGGGAAAGAAACCGCCATCGTTGGCGCCGCCGTCTTTGGCGCCGGCGCAGTCGCCGCCGCACGGCGTGGTGGCATTGAGGTTGCAGAGGTAGCAGCCTTTGCTGTTGCGCACATAGTAGCCGCCCGGCCAGGGGTAGGGTTCGTTGTTGAACCCGCCGGATGCCGCGAGGGTCCATTCTTCCTGCGTAGGCAGCCTGAACTGAACTTTTTTGAAGCGTTTTTTGCCGGTGCTGGTGTTGTACACTTGGGTGATCCAGTCGCAGTATTGCTGGGCGGCGGCATGGCTGATGTTTTGTACGGGGGCTTCAGGACCATCGGGGTTCCCATTGGCAAACAAAACATTTTCCGGCAGGTTGCGGAAGGCTTCGGGCACTTGAGCACGCCAGTCAACTTTGGGGGACCGGCATTGGTCCAGTTGGTCGAACTCCTTGTATTTCAGCAGGTCTTGGAGGAACAGGTCGAACTGGCTATTGGTCACCTCGGTTTCGGCGGCGTAGAGTTGGCCCTTGATTTTTTTCATCGCCTTGTCGAGCGCTTTGGTGCTGATGGCCGATTCGATGGGCCCTTGGGCGGGCTGGGGTCTGAACAGGGCGCTGACTTCAGCGTCGCGGTGGCCGGCTTTGGCAATGCGCAGGGCCAGCGCTTCGATCCGGCCGGCTTTCAGGGCTTCGCCGCTGGCGAGGTAGTGGCGGTGCAGGATACTGAGGGCGGGGATGTAGTTGAGGTTGATTTGGGCAACGGTTTCGGGTTCTTGTTCGGGGGCGAGGGGCAGTTCGAGGTAGTCGGTACGGAAGCGGTTTTCAAAATTAAACCGCAGGATAGCGATGTTATCGATGGGTTTGGCGCTGCACTTGAGGGCCAGGCCGGTCAGGTACATTTTTTCTTTATCGGCCCGAAGGATGTCTTTGTTGCTCATGATGCCGAAATAGGTAGGCGGCACGGCGCCGTTGATGCGGTAAGGATCGGCGTTGACGAGTTTGTCGATAAATTCGGGGAGGCTGACGCCGGCCGGAATCCAGCGAAAATGGTTGCGTTGGGCGACCAGGTCGCGGTAGTTTTGGTTCTCGAGCAACTGGGTGTTGAGGATAGCGATATCGGGCCGCACATCGAGGGCAAACTGGAGTAGAAACGCCGGGTAGGTATCGCTGTCGTTGTTGGTGAACAGGATGCCATTGTCTTCGACCGACATGAGGGCGTTGTAGTTCCAGTTGAGGATGCCGGGCGAGTATTCGCCGCTGGCGTACCATTCGCGGCAGATGGCGGCTACCTGCGGGCGGTCGCCGGCCAGTTCGGCATCGTGCAGGCGTTGTTCGTAGGTTTTGCCGGAATGGGCCCGGGCGGGGCCGGCGAGCAGGAGCAGGGCAAACAAAAAAGCAGCAGTCGCGTGTTTCATGTTTCAGGTGTGGTGTTGGTTTAAAAAACGATTTTCCCTGAGTACACGCGACTGCTGCGAACGTTCAATACTTGAACAAAAAAAATTGGCTGGCCGACTCTTAGGCCACATGCGCCTGGTAAGCAGCGGCATCCATCAGGGCATCAACATCAGCCATGCTGGCAAATTCCACTTTCACGATCCAGCCCTGGCCGTATGGGTCTTCGTTGATGAGGGCCGGGTTGCCGCCTTTGGAGTCGTCGAGGCCGGGGTTGAATTCCAGCACCTTGGCTTTAATGGGCATAAACAGGTCGGAGGTGGTTTTGACGGCTTCTACGGTGCCGAAAATAGCGCCGGCATCGACGGTACTGCCTACCGTTTCCACTTCGATGTACACCAGTTCGCCCAGTTCGTGTTGGGCAAAATCAGTGATGCCTACATAGGCGACGTTGCCGCTTTCCACGCGGATCCATTCGTGATCTTCGGTGTATTTGCAATTGTCAGGGAAAGTCATATGCGTTACAATTTACGATTTACAGGTATGGCCCGGCAGAGAAATGTTAGGCGGCAGCAAAGCCGGTTTTGCTGAAGCCGCGCCAAAAATACGCGTTTTGATCCGGGACAACATTTAGACCCGAAAAAAATTAAAGCACGTCCGATTTTGTGCATTCTGCCGATTAGCGTTTGAAAATTTCAATAAAACTTTTCTTCTTTGACCGTCCACTCCAGGCCATGGCGTGGCGTCCGTTTTTTTTCAATCGAAAAGTCACCATACCGCTTATCCTTTCAATCCCTGTCGTATGAAATACAAAGCACTCAATCCGGAGTTGTTCCAATTGAACAGGCGGCGTTTTATTCGGGAAATGAAGCCCCACACGATTGCCATCTTCAATGCCAACGACCTGATGCCCCGTTCGGGCGACCAGTTTTTTCCCTTTCGTCAAAATGCCGGCTTGTTTTACCTCAGCGGTATTGATCAGGAAGAAACCATGCTGGTGTTGTACCCCGATTGCCCCAAGGAAAACTGCCGCGAACTCCTGCTCATCAAACGCACCAACGAACACATCGCCGTGTGGGACGGGCATAAATACACCAAGGAAGAAGCGCGGGCCGCTTCGGGTATCAGCAAAGTCCTCTTTCTCGACGAAGCCGAAGCCCTGCTGCACGAATTGATCCTGCTTTCTGAAGGCATTTGCCTGAATATCAACGAAAACGACCGTTTTTCCTCCCCGGTCGAAACCCGCGACCAGCGCTATGCCGCCAGCCTGCGGCAACGCTACCCGGCCCACAGCCTGTACCGCGCCCAACCGATCCTGAAAAAACTTCAGATGATCAAAAGCCCGTACGAGGTGGAAATTTTGCAGCACTGTGCCGATGTCACCGGCCTGGCGTTCCGCAGGGTCATGGAGTTTGTCAAGCCCGGCGTCTGGGAATATGAGGTGGAAGCGGAGATCATCCACGAATTTATCCGCAACCGCTGCACCGGCCACGCCTATATGCCCATCGTCGCCTCCGGCAAAAATGCCTGCGTGCTGCACTATGTCGAGAATACCCAGCAATGCCAGGACGGCGAATTGCTGCTGCTCGATTTCGGCTGCGACTATGCCAATTATGCCGCCGACATGACCCGCACCATTCCGGTCAACGGCACGTTTACCAAGCGCCAGCGCGCCGTGTACAACGCTGTACACCGGGTGCTGGAAGAAGCCAAAGCAATGCTGGTGCCCGGCAATACGCTCGACGAGTACAACTGGGAAGTAGGTAAAATCATGACCAGCGAACTGATCGGCCTGGGCCTGCTGAGCCGCGACGCTGTCGAAAAACAAGACCCCGAGAAGCCGCTCTACAAAAAGTATTTCATGCACGGCACCAGCCATCACCTCGGCCTTGATGTACACGACCTGGGCCTGCGCTACGAGCCCTTCCGGGCAGGTATGGTCTTTACCTGCGAGCCAGGCATTTATATTCCCGAAGAAAACATGGGGGTGCGACTGGAAAACGATATCCTGATTACCGACGAAATTCCGCACGACCTCTTTGCCCAGGTTCCGATCGACGCCGAAGAGATCGAAGAACTCATGCACGCAGGGGTGTTGGGGTAATTGGATATTGGGATATTGGATATTGGGATATTGGGATATTGGGATATTGGGATATTGGGATATTCGATATTGGATATTCGATATTCGATATTCGATACTGGGTTAATAACCAATGTTTTACAAAAAAATATCCCAATATCGAATATCCCAATATCTAATTTCCCACACAGCAGCACGATGAAAAAAACAAGTGTTTTTGTTTCCCGGGCGATTCCGGACCTGGGCCTGGATTTGCTCCGGCAAGCCGGTTTTGAGGTCGAGGTCTGGCCGCATACCCGCCCGATGAGCCCGGCCGAGTTGGTTGAAGCCGCCGGCCGGCACCCGGCCCTGCTGTGCGTGTTGGCCGATCGGATCGACGCGGCGTTTCTGCAAGCCAGTGCGCACCTTGACATCATCTCGCAGTTTGCTGCCGGCTACGACAACATTGACGTTTCGGAGGCTACCCGGCTGGGTATTCTCATCGGCAACACCCCCAATGCCGTCAGCCAGGCAACCGCCGACCTGGCCTTTGGCCTGCTGCTCGCCGTAGCCCGGAAAATGTTTTTTTTACACAACACCATTGCCCGCGGCGAATGGGGCTCCTTCCAGCCCAAAGCCCACCTGGGCATCGAACTCCACAAGAAAACCCTGGGCATCTTCGGACTCGGCGGCATCGGCCTGGAAATGGCCAAACGCTGCAAGGGCGCCTATGACATGGATATTCTCTACTGCAACCGCCACCCCAATCCCGTGGCCGAATCGCTGTTGGGCGCGCGAAAAGTATCCTTCGAAACGCTCCTGCGCGAGAGTGATATCCTCTCGGTCCACTGCGCGCTGAACGACGAAACGCGGGGCATTTTCAACAAAACGGCCTTCGGCCAAATGAAACCCTCCGCTATTTTCATCAACACCTCGCGCGGACTGGTGCACAACGAAACGGACCTCATCGACGCCCTGCGCAGCGGCCAACTCTGGGGCGCCGGCCTCGACGTCACCAACCCCGAACCCATGCTGCCCGACAACCCGCTCCTGTCGATGGAAACCGTGGCAGTACTGCCCCACGTGGGCTCCGGCACCGTGGAAGCCCGAAACGAGATGTCGCGGCTGGCCGCCGAAAATATCATCGGCTGGTACCAACGCGGTGAAGTACCCCACCGCGTAACAATGTAAAAGGCAAAATGTAAAATGTAAAAGGGTCTTGTGGGTAGAGGCTGGTATTCGTCGTTTTTCTAGCCGAAATCCAGGTTTTACCGCCAAGACCCTTTTGACTTTTACATTTTACATTTTACATTTTGCCTTATCTCGTGTAGCGCAACCCGTGACCAAAGGGGTACAGCGGATTTTTCGAATCGTAGGGCGCGTCTTCTTTTTGCCGGCGCACGGCAGCCATCGAGGAGGGCAGTTCGAAGGGCAATTTGCCCTCGGGTTTGGCTTTACCAAACACCACATCCAGCAGGGCCGCGTCGCTGGCGCCGAAATTGACCAGAAGGGCCTGCGATTTTTTACTGATTTCCGGCACTACTGCCGGGCGGTCCAGATACAGGTCTACGATGGTGGGTACGGTGCGGAGCAGTTGCAGGATGCTGTCTTTGGCGCCGCCTTTGAAATCAAGGTCGCCGTGGTGGAAGCCCCGGGCCATGAAGTTTTGCGTTTCTACGGGCACCCAGGGGGTTTGCAGGCGCAGGATGGCAAAATCGGCCTCTTCCGGTTTGTCGACCACCTGGCCGTACTGTGCCGCTACTTTTTTATCCACATTGCGCACATAAATTTTATACCGGCCGGGGGCCAGGGGCAAGGTGTTGGCTTTGTTTTTCAGCAAGGTGAAGGCGCGGCGTTGGGCGGCTTCGCCAGCGGCCATGAATTCGGCGCGGCCCACCGTTTGCAGGGCTTTTTCCACATCCACGTAGGGATTGTCGAACAGGCCCAGCACAAATTTCTGGCGCAGCAGGCGGCGGATGGATTCGTCGATACGCTTTTCGCTGATCTGCCCTTCTTTGACGAGTTTGATCACCAGTTCGGGCCGGTTTTCGCCGCCAAACTGGTCGCAGCCAGCGTCGATGATTTTTTTCACCCGGGCTTCTTCGCTCAGGTGTTCCACCCCCCAGGCGCGGGCGGGCCACACCACAGGACCCATATGGGCGTCGGTGACCAGGCCCCAGTCGGTGCACACCACGCCGTCGTAGTGGTATTTCTCGCGCAGGAGTTTGGTGATGATGTCTTTGTTGTAGGAAAAACCGACGTTTTCGCTGGTCTGATCGGTCGGCACCCCGTAGTAGGGCATGATGGACGCCGTATGAGCCTCAAAGGCGGCTTCGAACGGAATCAGGTGGTAGTTGAACATCTTGCCCGGGTACACCTGGCCCTTGTGAAATTCAAAATGCGAATCCAGGCCTTCTTTTTGCGGGCCACCGCCCGAAAAGTGCTTGGTCATGCAGGCTACGCCGTTGGCATCCAGTTTTTCACCCTGAAAACCCAGCACATACGCCTTGATCATGCGGGCCGACAATTGGGCATCTTCGCCAAACGTACCGCTGACGCGGGGCCAGCGCGGCTCGGTGGCCAGGTCGGCCATCGGGTGCAGGGCCTCGCGGATGCCCACCGCCACATATTCCTGGCGGGCAATATCGGCAAAGGTTCGGGTGAGTTTCGGATCGTCGAGGGCCGCAAAACCCAGTTGTTCGGGCCATTGGGAGAATCCGTTGGCCGACATGGCGAAAATATTGTTGCTGAAATAGTGGCGCGGGTCGGAGGCAATCGTCACGGGTATACCGAGCCGGGTGGCTTCGGCCATTTTTTGCATGGCGTTGTAGCCCTCCGCCAGGGCTTTCACGCCCGGCACCTGCCAGTAGTTGAAATGGTTCATGTGTCTTTCCCGGATGTGTTCCGGCGCCGAAGGCAGCCGGGCGGCAAAGCCCTGGGCATTGGGATCTTTTTCGATGGTCCCGTTGGGGTTGATGATGACGCCGTTGATGAACATCATACCGGCTTTTTCTTCCAGGTTCATTTGGGCCAGCAGGTCGTTCACGCGGGCTTCGATGGGCTGGGAAACGTCTTCGTAGACGTCCAGTTTGCCGTTTTTATTCAAATCGCGAAACGGCGCCGGCTTGGGCTGTCCGCTGGAAAAGGCTCCGGCAAACGCCAGCAGGGCCAGGAGCGCGGCGCCGGATAGCGCGGCGCGAAAGGTAGTGGGTGGGTGAAGTTTCATACCAAATGATTTTCAATGTGTATTTTAAACACAATGATAGCGCGATTTTTTCATTGCGTTTAAAATACACATTGAAAAAATTTACTTTTGCCGCATGGACCAGGTAACGTCTGCTCAGCATTGGATGGCACAACAAATGGGTTTGATCATCCCCCACCTGTCGGTGGATTGCGTGGTCTTTGGGTTTCACGAAAACCAGTTGCGGGTGTTGTTGCTGCGTTTCAAAAACACGGAGGTGTGGGCCCTGCCCGGGGGCCGGGTGTACCGCGAAGAGCCGGTGAACACGGCGGCGGTGCGGGTACTGGAGCAGCGCACCGGCCTCAGGGGCTTGTACTTGCAGCAATTTCACACCTTCGGTGACCCAGACCGGCTGCACAGTTCCGATTTCCAGGCGATCCTGGCCCAACAGAACATTCGGATCGAGGCCTCCAGTCTTTTGTTTGACCGCACCATTTCCGTCGGCTACTACGCCCTGGTAGAATTTGCGCAGGTAAGTCCGGCGCCCGATCAGTTGTCCGACGAGTGTCGCTGGTGGGATATCCGGGACTTGCCCAAGTTGTTTTTTGACCACAACGAGATCGTGGCCGTGGCCGTGCGCACCCTGCGCCAACGCCTGAGTTACGAGCCCGTTGGGCTGAATTTACTGCCCGAAAAATTCACCATGCCCGAACTCCAGCGGCTCTACGAAACGCTGCTGGGCCAGCCCCTGGACCGCCGAAATTTTCAAAAACGAATGCTGGCCTACGATTTTTTACAACGGCTCGACGAGCGCCGCACCGGCGGGGCGTTCAAGGCGCCCTACTTGTACCGCTTCGACCGGGAACGCTACGCCGCTGTGTTGCAGGGTGGAGGGCTGGCGTTTGGGTAAAGCAGTATAGGTTGCTGGTTTTCAGGCCCCTGTAGTCCTTCACCTGCCCCCTCCAAAGGGGCTGTCGATTACCCAAAAGTTTTGTAAAAATCGACTGTTACTTTTAAAACTGGTCATCTGGCAAGCCTACGAAAGTACACCTGTTAGTGGTGGCACGGGAATTGACTGTTTGTTTTCTTACGAAA
>JADLDL010000242.1 GCA_020846655.1 Saprospiraceae bacterium
GCCGGTGCATGATTATGTTTTTGTTCCGGATAAAATAGTAGGCCGCCACCAAAATAACGGCTGACAGCGCGTTGAGCGAGGCATGTATCGGTGGCAGAAAACTAAAATCAATGCCGAGGTCAATTTTCACCTGGCGCATGAGCCCCACCAGCAGCAATACCACGAATGAGACAACGTACGCGACCCAATTGAGCCGTTTTTCCAAGGCCTGTTGGGCAGTGCTATCGGAACCGGGAATCTGATCTATCAACATACAAAAACCTGTATTCGTTTATTTAGGCATTAAAATGGCGACCTGTTGGACCATCCGCTTCACTTCATTGTCGTCCAGCGCATTGTAAAAACGGCGGATCGTGCCAGAGGTGTCAGACAAGGCAAAATATTCGGCATCTGGCTGGATACCATTTTTCTGACAGTAAGCATCGTAGGCATTGCCCAGAATGGCGCCCCAGGATCCCATACCACCCGTCCACACCCAATTGGCCATATCGGCATTCGGCAAGGTTTGGGCGTGGGTTTTAAATTCGGCTGTACCGCCTTCTGCGATCATGACCATTCGGAAATGGTCTTCATCCATGCCCGGTTTATAGCCAAACTGGTCTACCAGGCGTTTGCCAATGTCCAAGATTGCGCGGTTTTCGCCGCTCAATTCAGGATTTTTTCCAAAAAAATGCAATACGCAAACTTTAGACTTCAGCAGGTTTTCCTTGGTCCCGTCGGCATAAATTACCATAGCGCCCCGGATTTTCCCGAAATCCTGCAATTCTGCATTTGCCTGCCGGCGCCAGTTTAGGCCTCCGCGCAGGTAATACCAGGACCCGGCAGGCAATACCACCAGGATAAAAAACAAAATGGAGAATATTACAACTTTCCGCTTGGGAGAAATTTGTTCGCTCATAAGAAGTTGAAAGTAAATGATTGACCTACAAACAAAAAAGGCGAGTTATTGTTGCCTCGCCTTTTTTGACTTTTTTACCCTTTGGTCTGACCGGCTGTGCCAGGAATCAGATACCCCTGAGGCTGTCCGGCCGGCGCCGGTTTGACGATCTGTTCATCTTTTTCCTTGATCAATTCGCGACGAGCGCCCCAGGAACTGCCCTCCTGGAAGAAGGCAATAATAGCCCACACCAGCAAGGTGGTCGGTAGCAGTACGCTAACCGCCAATCCGCGCACTTCATAGGCCATGTGCATAAAGAAAAAGATGATGAAATACGCTTTATATATCGAGAATCCGATCATGAGGAGCATATAAAGGTAATGCCCAAAACCATGCGTGAATTTCACGCCCGGGATCATGTGGCCTTTGGCAATTAACGCAACAATTACTTCTACGATAGTAATCGTGCCGAGCAGCAACAAGCCTTTTACGACCAGCGCTTTTTGTTCTTCATATGATTGATGTCCAGCCATTTTTGTCAGACAGTAAAATTGTGAAACAAAGAGAAGATGCTACAAATTTTGTTTTACCGGGTTCTGCCAGTTTACAGCAGATAAAACACCAGGAACACGAAGACCCAAACCAGGTCCACAAAGTGCCAGTACAAACCAATTTTTTCCACCATTTCATACCCATTCCGACGGGCAGCATATACCCCACCAGCGGCATTGATCATAATGATGGTGAGAAACAAAACCCCGGAGAATACGTGAAACCCGTGAAAACCGGTGATAAAAAAGAACAGGGCGCCAAAAGCCTTGGGGCCTACCGAAGCCTCGCTGACACGTCCTGCATCAGGGCCGGTGGTGTATTTGATTTTGGTGCCTTCATGATTCAGCATGGCTTCGCCGGGCTTTTCTGTATCGTGAAATGCCATTCCGGTAATGTCCGCGCCATGCATGTGCAGGATATAGCTCTCCCCTTTTTCAAAGCTGAGCGGCTGGCCATTTTCACGTTTGGCCTCCGAGCCGTCGGGGTTCAGGTATACCCCATCCGCCACGTGCCGGCCGAATGGATTTTGACTGACGGTCATGTTTTCGGTAGCAATCAGGGTCGTCCATTCATAGGCCTGAGAGCCCAGAAATGCGGCGCCGCCCAAGACGGTCAAAAACATCCAAAATACCACGCCTTTTTGGTTTTCGCGATGCCCTTCCTGTACGGCCCGTACCATGGTAACCGAACTGGCGATAAGGATAAAGGTCATCACCGTCACAAAGATCAGCGGGTGGTGGCCCGGCCAAAACGGAAAGGAAGCGAAGACAAAGTCGGCCTCAGGCCAAGTGGGCATACTAAATCGCAGAGCGCCATATGCAATCAGAAATCCGGCAAACGTAAACGCGTCGGACAACAAAAAATACCACATCATCAATTTGCCATAACTCGCCCTAAACGGCTCCTTACCGCCTTCCCAGAGGGCGGCATCGTCATGGTGATCGTGCTCATGCGTTTCGTGTGCGTGTGTAACAGAGGTATCTGCCATAATCAACAGTTATTGATAGGTAGTAGGAACTTTAAATGTTTGAGGCTTTAGGATTGTACCATAAAAAACATGGCGAGGTACACCCAAAGCAGGTCTACAAAATGCCAATATTGATTAACCAATTGAAACCGCAAGCGGCGCCGGGGCGTCGGTTTGAAGGGGAGGTAAAATGCATGCAGCATGGCTACGATCAGAGCGGCCACGCCACCCAATACGTGGGCTGCGTGAATCCCCGAGATAACATATACAAAGGAGGTGGATGGATTGGCCGTGAACGTTGCTCCCATGGCATTCAATTCAACCCAGCCCACATACTGCAACACTACAAATGCCAAACCCAGCACCATCGTAGTCAGCAACAGCAACTTGTACGGCTTTTCCTGTCCCCGCACAAATGCCCGGTAGGAAAAATGAAGAGTCACACTGCTGGCGAGAATCACCAGGGTATTGATAAAAAAGATATCCGGCAATTTGAATTCATACCAATTGCCTGCCGCCCGCCGTACAATGTATGCACTGGTCAGAGAGCCAAACATCATGATGATGGTGGCAATACCGACCCACAAGGCAAATTTGTAGGGGTGGATTTTATTTTGATTGTATTCGGACGCCACTGCACCCATTTTATTTTTCTTTAAAATTTATCTAACAATAACACAATCAGCGACAACGGCAAATGCAGGAACGAGGCAAACATCTGCTGCCGGGCGGCTTCCCGGGAACAAGTCCGGTACAACTGCCAGCAGCGGTAGCCAAAATAAATATTCAGCGCCAGCAATGCACCGGTTGCCACCAGGCCGGTAAACCCAACAAAGTAACCTATACCCGCATTCACAACCATCAGGCCGCAAAACAGCAAGGACAAAAGCCCTGTGGTGGCATCTTTATCGCCGTTTCGCGAAGGCAACATGTAAAAACCTGCCCGCTTGTAATCTTCGTCCGCTAGCCAGGCAACTGCCCAGAAGTGTGGGAATTGCCACAAAAACTGGACGGTAAACAGCATCAACGCCGTAGTAGTAAGTGCGCCATCCCAAGCCGTGCAACCAATAATCAGGGGCAAGGCTCCCGGTACGGCGCCTACCGCTACTGCCAGCGGAGAGGAACGTTTCAGCGGGGTATATATAAACGCGTAACTTATCAGGGAGAGCATGCCCAAAAACCCGGTGAGCGGGTTGAACAGGGTCAGCATGGAAACCCCAATCAGGGCCATTAAACCGGCCAGCAAAACAGCCGTAGAGACACTCATTCGTCCGGTAGCCACGGGGCGATTGGCCGTTCGGGGCATAAGCCGGTCAAAATCGCGTTCCAACACTTCGTTCAAGGCATTGGAGGCGCCCGTCACAAAAAATCCACCAATGGCCAAGAGTGAAAAACCCAGCCAATTGACATGACCCACCCCTGCAATAGCATATGCCATAAGAGCAGAAAAAAGTACCATCAAAGACAACTTGAACTTGACCAGCAAGCCAAAATCTGCAAGGGCTTGTGTCATGCCGGACCAAATTGAAAGTTGTTGTGCCGGATTACGCTCCATTAGTTTGAATCTGAAAAAGAGTTTTCTTGTTGAAGTATGAAAACACCCGGGGGGGGCAGGCGCAACAGGGCGTCCTGCGAGCCCGGGACATGTATCTTAATGACCGTGATCGTGTTCGTCCTCCCGCAATGGAATATACTGCGGAATGAACTCTTCTCCGTTTTTACCATAGTCATAGGCCCAGCGCTGTACAGTCGGGATATTACCCGGCCAGTTGCCGTGACCTGCGTTGATCGGCGTTGTCCATTCCAGGGTATTCGCACCCCAAGGGTTTTTCGTGGTGGATTTGCGGCCACTGAAAATGGAATAGAAAAAGTTGATCACAAAAATGATTTGCAGGAAAAAGACGACGATAGCAGCCACCGTGATGAATTTATTCAAATCCTCAAAGTGACGGAAGGCGTCAAACGAAGCGCCGCCATCATAGTACCGGCGTGGCATGCCGGCCATACCGGTGTAGTGCATCGGCCAGAAAATGGCATAAGCGCCTACCAACGTGCCCCAGAAGTGAATTTTGCCCAGCGTTTCGTTCATGAAACGGCCAAACATTTTCGGGAACCAGTGGTAGATACCCGCAAACATGCCGAAAAACGCTGCAATACCCATTACAATGTGGAAGTGCGCAACCACGAAGTAGGTATCGTGCAAGGCAATATCGATAGCCGAGTTGCCCAGGAAAATACCCGTCAAACCACCGGAGATGAACATCGAAACAAAGCCGATGCCAAACAAACTGGCTGCGTTGAACCGGAAATTAGAGCCGTAAATCGTTGAAATCCAGTTAAATACTTTTACCGCTGAGGGTACCGCGATAATCAGGGTAAAGACCACAAAGAAGTTGCTGATAAATGGATTTACCCCCGACATAAACATGTGGTGCGCCCACACGATAAACGAAAGGAAGGCAATCGCCAGAATCGACAATACCATGGCGCGGTAGCCAAAAATCGGCTTACGGGCGTGTACCGACAATACTTCCGAAACAATACCCATGGCCGGCAGAATAATAATATATACCTCCGGGTGCCCCAGGAACCAGAACAGGTGCTGGAACAGAATCGGGCTGCCGCCTACACGATCCAGAATTTGACCACCTACCACGATTTCGCTCAGGTAGAACGAAGTACCCATGCTCCGGTCAAACATCAGCAACAAAACGCCGGAAAACAGCACCGGGAAAGACAAGACGCCCAGAATGGCAGTAATAAAGAACGCCCAGATCGTCAGCGGCATACGCCACATGTTCATGCCTTTAGTCCGAAGATTCAGTACCGTGGTCACGTAGTTGATCCCGCCCAACAGGGCCGAAACGATGAAGAGTGCCATCGCGACAATCCACATGGTCATGCCCGCTGCGGAGCCATCCGAGGCTTGCGGCAAGGCACTAAGAGGCGGATAAGCCGTCCAACCGCCCGAGAATGGACCCGTGCTCAGGAAAAGCGACAGGAACATAACTACGCTGGCCAGAAAGAAAAACCAGTACGAGAAAGCATTCAGCAAGGGCGACGCCATGTCGCGGGCGCCAATCTGCAAAGGAATCAGCAGGTTGGAGAACGTGCCGCTGAGGCCGGCGGTCAGTACGAAGAACACCAATACGGTACCGTGAATAGTTACCAGCGAGTAGTAAAACTCAGGGTCCAGTTTGCCGATGCCTTGTTCATTGACCATAATCCATTTGCCAAGGATGGGGCGCAGCCAAGCCATGTCAGCCTCCGGGAAACCCAATTGCAAACGGAAAATGATCGACATCGCCGCTCCCATGATCGCCCAGAAAATCCCGGTGATCAGAAACTGACGTCCGATAATTTTGTGGTCGGTGCTGAAAATGTATGTCGTCAAAAAATTTGACTGGAACTTATCACCGTGGTGATGTTCGTGAAACTGGTCATCAAAACCCAGTTCCTGGGTAAGTTTTTCTTCCAACGTTTCAGTGGCAGATACAACGTGAGCCATAGCCTGTTAATTTGTATAATGGGTAAACGTGCGTTGGGTTCGGTGTTTTGAATCCTGGTTTGCCGTCAATTGCTCGACTCTACAAGCCCGGATAAGTATTTCATTAATTACAATATCGTAAATTCGGTACGCCGGTTTTTGGCGCGGTTTTCATCCGTATCATTCGGCCCCAGGGGTTTGGTATCGCCGTACCCGACCGAACGTAAGCGGCCAGCATCGATACCCCGTTCCGTCAAATACCGGGCCACGGCCGCAGCGCGTTGTTGCGACAACTCGCGGTTGCTTGCGGGGTCGCCAGTGTTGTCGGTGTGGCCGGCAATTTCGATCCGGATCTGCGGGAAGGCATTCATGCCGGTCACCAGGTTGTCCAGTTCGTATTTGCTATTGGCGGTCAGCGCAGCTGCTCCTGTCTCAAAATTGATATGGTTCAGCGTCAGCGTTTTGGCTTCTTCGTCTTCCGACTCAACTGCGCTCTTGATGCTTTCGCTGAAAGCCTTGGCGCGTTGCAGGATTTCAACATCCAACACTTTGTCTTTGTTGGGGTCTTCGTCTTTGCCGCGCACTTGGGTCAGGTAATACGATTCCTGTTTCCGATACCATTCATCATACTCTTCCTGCGAAACCACTTTCAGGATTCGGCGCATGGAGTAGTGGCCTTTGCCACACAATTCGGCGCAAGCCAGTTCGTATTCAAATTTTTCCCAGCGTTTCGGACCGGTAGGATCGGCCGGATCGAAGGGTTCGTTGTATTCTTCGTATTTGCGGAGTTCGTTGCGATAGTCCGAAGTCGTTTTTATCGGCGTAAACACAAAGTACGTTGGCAGGCCCGGCACCGCGTCCATTTTCACCCGGAATTGCGGCAAGAAAAAGTTGTGCAGGACGTCCTTCGCCAGAATCCGTACCCGGACTTTTTTACCTACTGGCAGGTACAACTCCTGACCGACCACCACGTCATCCCAGTTTTTAGGGTCCGTGAAATCCTGACCGATTTGGTTGGTTGCCGTGGTGAGTTTATAATTCCGGGCGCCCAATTTACCATCCGGTCCGGGGTAGCGAATAATCCAGTTGAACTGTTGTCCGGTCGCCTCGATTTCAATAGCATCTTCATCGGGTCCGATATCGGCCATTACCGTGTTCCAGGCGTTCAAGCCGCGAACAACGAGAAAGGTCATCACAATTGCCGGAATTGCCGTCCAAATGATCTCCAGGCGGTTGTCGTGCGAGATAAATTCCGCCTTCCGGTTTTCGCTCCAGCGGTATTTATAGGCAAACCAAAACAAGGCAATATGGGTCAGTAAGAATACGATTCCGGTAAAGACCAGGGTAATGAAAAACATATCGTCCAGGGCAATGCCGTGTTCGGAAGCCGATTCGTGCGGACCATATCCCAACATCTGGTTTTTGTATTGCCAGGTTGAAACAAACACACCGACCATAAAAATGACCAGGAAGATCAGAGACAACAAGCCGTTCCATTTGCTGTTGTCGCGCAGGACTTCACGTTCGCCTTTGATTTGAGCGGTCAGTTCGGTGACTTTACCGATTTGCACCAAAACGATCGTGATGAGGATGATACAGAGAAGTATGATAAGCGCTGTCATCGAATTTTTTTTTCTAACAACTCAAGAATTACTGGTCAGGTTGGGGCTCTGTAAATATGTAGAATGAGTCTATACTACGCGGGCAGAATTAGTGCCCGTGGTGGTCGTCGCCTTCTTCATCCAGGTAAACACCCGTGGAATGGTGCAGGCTTTCTTCCAGGTATGGGTCTTTCAATGGCAACAAGGGCGCCCGTTGCAATTGGTTGAAAAAGAAGAACAAAAACAAACTGAGGAAACCAATCATCACACCCAACTCCTGAAATCCGGGGATGGTGTACCCGATTTTAAACTCGCCGGGTTCAGCAAAATGATCATTTGCGCCTTCTCCGTGTGCGCCGTCGCCATGACCGGCTTCGGTGCCGCCGGTAGTAGCGCCGTGGGGCTCAACATGTCCTTCGGCAGCGTGCGGTGTTGCTTCGTGGGGTTGTGCAGC
>JADLDL010000243.1 GCA_020846655.1 Saprospiraceae bacterium
ACGAACTGAACAGACCGAAAGAACCGAGGGTTTGTTTGCTTTCGACGCTGATTTTGTCGTCGCTGGGCGCCGATTTTAATTTATAATTGAGCAAACCGCCGAATTGCGGGCCGTATTGCAGCGAGGCGGAGCCCCGGATAATTTCCAGGCGGTCCACCGCTTCCAGGGGCGGGTTGTAGTAGGCTTCGGGGTAGCCGAAGGGGTCTGAACTGACGTCGTAGCCGTTTTGGCGGACATTGTACTCCCAGGAGCGGTTGGGACTGAGGCCACGGGTGGCCACATTGATCTGAAGCCCCGAGGCATCACTTTCCCAGACGTGCGTGCCGGGCACTTTGGCAAAGGCCTGCCGGGCGTTGTTGATGGTGAGGTTGGCATCCAGGGTAGCCAGGGGCACGATTTCCATCTTTTTGCCGGCGTTGATCTGCGTTTCGCCGGCTTCCGGCAGGCGGCCGATTCCGCGAAAATCGCTGAGGCCATACACCGTCACCTCCTGTAGCGTGCGCTCGGCAGCCTGGGCACTGAGGATCAATTCGAGGGTTTCACCGGGGTTGATCTCTACCTCCCGTTGCTGGGGTTGAATAGTGATGGCGCTGATGTCGAGCCGGTACGTACCGGGCGCCAGCGCTTCGAAGCGAAAACGACCGTTGGCGTCGGTGGTGGTTTGGAGTGCGCCGGGGGAAAGCCGGATGCTTACGTCAGGCAAGGTATGGCCGGTCAGTTCGACCCGCCCTTTGAGCACACTTTGTGCCGATACAGACAGCCCGCCAACACCAAAAAACAAACTCAAGATCGAAAGGAAATATCTGGACATATTTTTACTTATTTAGACTAATTAAACGCAACGGCAAAGGTGAAAAACAAGAATGACTTTTCAACCTGAAAAATTCATGGCGCTGCTTTTTTTACAAAACGGTTACGATTCCGGCATGGGCACCGCCAAGAGGAATTTTACCCACCGTGGTTGGGAGCAGGACTATTTTTCGCATTTTTGCTGCTGCGGGTAGGCCATCCTGCCTTAAAAAGACATCCATGAAATTCTACCTTGTCCTCCTCCTGCCGCTAATGGGAGTTGCTGCTTGCGCGCCTGTCGGCAAGCAGCCTTTGCCAATCACCGGCACCTGGCAATTGATCGCCGCCACCAGTACGGAAAAAGACTCCACGTTTTCCACCTTCAACCCGGCCACCCGGATGATCAAAATCATCACCCCCACGCATTTCGCGTTTTTCAACCACGACCTGCAAATGGGCAAGGACTCCGCAACGGCTACCTACAACGCCGGCGGCGGCAGCTACACCCTCGTGGATAGCCTGTACACTGAACACCTCGAATACTTCAATGCCCGGGAATGGGAAGGCCATACCTTCCAGTTTGTCGTATCCATCCGCCGCGATACCCTGACGCAACAAGGCCTGGAAAAAATAGAAAGCCTGGGTATTGAACGCGTTATCGTGGAGACCTACAAGCGCGTGGAGAAATGATGAATGATGCGCTTTTTATGGAATTTAACAAGGGGATATCCCATTTTTTATGAAAATACAATGGTTTTGGGGCTTGCTGCTGGCCCTGCATTCCGTCGGGCTTGCGGGCCAGGCGGCAGCCCAGGCGTTGGAAATCAAGCCGCTGAGCGGTGATTTTTACGTCTTCACCACCTACCAGTCCTATGCCGGCACGCCGTATCCGGCCAACGGCCTGTATGTGCTGACCCAGCAGGGCGTGGTCCTGATCGACAGTCCCTGGGATACCACCCAATGCCAGCCCTTGCTGGACAGCATCCGCGCCAAACACGGAAAAGAAGTGGTGTTGTGCCTGGCCACCCATTCGCACAGCGACCGCACCGGCGGACTCGATTTTTTCAAGCGACACGGCATCGCCACCTACACCAGCCGCCTGACCGATAGTATTTGCCAGATACAAGGGGAGCACCGAGCGGCTTTCACGTTTGACCAAGACACCACCTTCCAAATCGGCCAGCAGCGGTTCCGGGCCTTCTACGGCGGCCCGGGGCACACGATCGACAACATCGTCGTCTGGTTTGAACAGGAAAAAGTGCTCTACGGCGGTTGTTTGATCAAAAGCACCGAATCGCCCGACCTCGGCTACATCGCTGAAGCCAATCTGACCGAATGGCCGGCCACGCTGCGGCGCATCCAACAGCAAGTCGGCCGGCCGCGCTTCGTTATTCCCGGGCACCAGGGCTGGAGCAACAGGAAGTCGGTCGAGCATACGCTGCGAATGTTGCGCCAGGCAAACAAGAAAAATGCCCGGAAATAGGGCCGCTGTTGCAGCTGTTGCCGCTGACTTTTATCTTTGGAGCATTCCGCCTTTCAAATTTCTATTCTATTGGCACTCAAATTTTTCCTGTCATGGCAAAAAACAAAACCACCGCAACACAAAGCAGTGTCTTCGATTTCCTGCAAGGCGTAGCCGACGAGAAAAAACGCGAAGACGGCTTCCGCTTGCTCGAATTGATGCAGGAACAAACCGGTCTGGAGCCAAAAATGTGGGGCCCCAGTATCATCGGTTTTGGCACGTACCACTACCGTTACGAGAGCGGGCACGAAGGCGACGCACCGCTTGTAGGCTTTTCGCCCCGCGCCAGCGCCATTTCCCTGTACCTGGCCCCACATTTTGAAGGCAAAGAAGCCTTGCTCGCCAGACTGGGAAAACACAAGGCCGCCGTGGCCTGTATTTATATAAAAAAACTGGGCGACATCGATACGGCGGTGTTTGCTGAAATGATCGATCGGTCAATCGCCTACACGAAAAAATTGTATCCGGAATAAGGAACGGAGCATCCCGGCAGCCTCAGATACTGCGCCAGTAGTCGTGCTGCACATACTGAAATACCGCCGCAAACTCCGTGCGCTGCGGCAAATCCAGGTATGGATACACCACCTTGGACAAGTACAAACCTTGCGGAAACGCCGGGGTCAGCACCTTGGGCGTTTGCCGCTCGCGCAGGTGTGCTTCAAACTGCTCCACCTGCATTCGGCCGGTCCCGATTTCGATCAAACGTCCCACCAGAATCCGGATCATTCCCGTCAAAAAACGGTTGGATGTAATTTGAAAACGCAGGCGCCCGCCGCTGGGGTCTACCCACAAGTGGGCCGCCGATACCCGGCAAATCGTGTGCTCGAAACTGGCCGGCGACTTGCAAAATGCGTAATAATCGTCGTACTGCGGCAACAACTCCACGGCCGCCTGCATGCGCTCCAACTGCAACGGCCGGTCGGAATACAAGGCGCTGTGGCCCTGCAAAAACGGGTCTTTGCGGGTGTGAATAAAATAATCGTACGTGCGCTGGGTGGCATCGAAGCGGGCATGCGATTGCTCCTGCACGGGCAGCAGGTCAAAAATGGCGATGTCGGGCGGCAAGTTTCGGTTGAGGCGTTGCACCACATCAAAATCGTAGTGCTCCTCCAAATCGGCGTGAAACACATATTGGCTGGCGTGTACGCCGGCGTCGGTGCGGCCACAACCGTTGATGGGAATAGCCTCCCGGAGCACTTTTTTCAACACCCCCTCGATCACCTCCTGGATACCCAATGCGGATACCTGCCGCTGCCAGCCGTGGTAGGGTGTTCCGTTGTAGGCGATATGGAAGAAAAAACGTTTGATCGGCGGCGAAAGTAGGGCTTAATTGGCTTATAAAGCCAGCAAGCCAAGCGCCCGCAACGCATTCACCGGTTTGCTCTGCCAAAAAAAATCGAAATCCTCCAGCCCGGCGGCTTCATAATCGGCTCTAATATCCTGCAATTGAAGCACTTCTGCATTCGCAACCGAAAGCCTGGGCAAGAGCGCAGCCAGCCATTCGCCGGGCGCCCGGTCCAGGTTGATCTGAGCGGTTTCCCGCTTGTCCTGGATCGTCAGCGTCAGCATGTCCCACTGCTTGTCCTTTTTGGTTTTGGTAAAACGGCGCAGCGTCGGCACACCGCCGAGCCAGACCACCTTGGTGCTCGGTTTCAGGCTTACCGGTTCGACATCCAGCAGGGCCTTGGCAATAAAATCCGGTGGGATACTCGTGCGCGGCACCTTGCCTTCGAACCAATCGCGCAGGGGAAACTCCAGGCCTATGCCGTGCATGTAGTTGAGCAGCGATTTTTTCAAGCCAAAACTAAATTGCTCGTGGTCGGCGCCCGTGGGGTCGATGTGCACGATGTCGTTGTTGGCAAAACTGCCGGTTTGGGCGCTTTCTTTTTGCACCCCAAACTGCTCGGGGTACAGGCCCACCGGGCTGTGGGCGGTCATGGCAAACTGGTGCCAAAAGCCCGATTGTAGCACACCCGCCGCAAACATTTGCCGCACCATTTCCAGCGAATCGATGGTTTCCTGCTCCGTTTGGGTCGGAAACCCGTACATCAGGTAGGCGTGCACGAGGATGCCCGCTTCGGTAAAATTGCGGGTCACCCGCGCCACTTGCGCCACGGTTACGCCCTTTTGGATGAGGGCCAGCAAGCGGTCGGAGGCCACTTCCAGGCCGCCCGAAACGGCAATGCAACCCGAGGCCCGGAGCAACACGCAGAGATCGGGCGTAAAACTTTTTTCAAAACGAATGTTGGTCCACCAACTGACGCTCAGTTTCCGGCGGATAATTTCCAGGGCCAGGGCCCGCATGAGCGCGGGCGGCGCCGCTTCGTCGACAAAATGAAAGCCGGTTTGGCCGGTCTGCGCCATCAGGGTTTCCATGCGGTCGCAGAGCAATTGGGCGGTCAGCGGCTCATAGACCTTGATGTAGTCCAGCGAGATATCGCAAAACGTGCATTTCCCCCAATAGCAGCCGTGCGCCATGGTGAGTTTGTTCCAGCGGCCGTCGCTCCAGAGCCGGTGCATGGGATTGGCAATTTCCAGCACCGAAATGTAGCGGTCCAGCCAAAGATCGCTGTAGTCGGGGGTGCCCGTGTCGGCTTGTTTGTAGTCTTTGCTGAGGCTGAGGTTGAGGTACTCTACGCGGCCATCGACCAGCGCAAAACAGCGTTTCAGCAACTCCAGCGGGCGTTTGCCCGCTACGTGTTCGACCAGGTGTTCGATGGGTGCTTCGCCGTCGTCGAGGGTGATAAAATCGAAAAATTCGAAGACCCGGGGTTCCGACAAGGCGCGCAATTCGGTGTTGGCAAACCCGCCGCCGATCGCAATTTTGACGCCGGGGCAATGTTGTTTGATCCACTGCGCACAGCGGAACGCCGCGTATAAATTGCCCGGAAACGGCACCGACACCGCCACCAGATCGGGCTGCACGGCGGCCATCCGCTCGGCTAAAATATCGATCAGGATCTGGTCGATGTAGGTAAATTCCTGCTGGAGGGCCGCGTAGAGTTCGTCAAAAGAGTTGGCCGAGCGGCCCAGGCGTTCGGCATAGCGGCTGAAGCCGAAATGTGGGTCCACACATTCCTGGATCAGGTCAGACAGGTCTTCGAGGTACAGGGTGGCCAGGTGTTTGGCTTTGTCCTGGGTGCCGAGGGCGCCGAAGGCCCAGTCGAGTTCGTCCAGTTGCTCGAAGCGGGAGGCTTCGGGGAGAAAATCTTCCTGGCAAATCCGGTGCGCGAGGGTCGGATTTTTGCCCTGCAAAAACTGGATCACCGCGTCGATGGAGTGGATGTAGTGGTCTTGCAGCGCCAGGATCCGCTGGGCGTTGTCGGAAAATACAGCGTCGGCCGCCGCGATATGGGCGAACAGGCGCCGGAGCCCGCTTTTGGAAAACAGCGCCAGGATGACCTCAATGCCCAAATCCGCCTGCTGCGCCCTGATCTGGCGGGTGTTCAGGAATCCCTTCAGGTAGGCGGTGGCCGGGTAGGGCGTGTTCAACTGGGTGAACGGCGGAGTGAGCAGAAAAACGCTGGGCGACATGAGTGGGGTAAAAATACGAGGCCGGCGGCGTTTGCCGCCAAATTTGTTGCCGGGCAGGCCCATTCCGGGAATTCCACCGAATGCCGCTACCTTTGTGCCCCTGACCAGGCGTCAGGTAAACGGCCACTGCACATGCCTCTTTCCGATAAAAAAATATATCCCACCGAAAAACCCAACCTGCACCCCCGCAACCGCCACCGGGAGCGCTATGATTTTCCGCTGCTGACGGCCGCGCATCCCGCCCTGGCTCCTTTTGTAAAACCCAATCCTTATGGCGACGCCTCCATCGATTTTTCGGACCCGCAGGCCGTCAAAACCCTGAACACGGCTTTGCTCCGGCACTACTACGGCGTGGAGGCCTGGGACATTCCGGCCGGCTACCTGTGTCCGCCCATTCCCGGCCGCGCCGACTATATCCACCACATCGCGGATTTGCTGCGGGAACACAATTTTGGCAGTATCCCTACCGGTCCAAAAATCCGTTGCCTCGACATCGGCGTGGGCGCCAATGCGGTGTACCCGATCATCGGCCGGCACGAGTACGGCTGGTCGTTTGTGGGCACCGACACCGATCCGGTCGCGCTGGCATCTGCGCAAGCCATCCTGGCCGCCAATCCGGCCTTGCAGGCTGCCGTGGAATGCCGGCTGCAACCCGACGCCAAGGCCATTTTCAGCGGCATCGTGCAGCCAGATGAGGTATTCGACCTGTCCATTTGCAACCCGCCTTTTCACGCCTCGGCGGAAGAAGCGCGTTCTGGCAACCTCCGCAAACTGAACAACCTGAGCCACAAGCGCGTGGCAAAACCCGCCCTGAACTTTGGCGGACAAGCGAGCGAACTCTGGTGCGAAGGCGGCGAAGAACGCTTTTTGCAGGAAATGATCCGCGAAAGCCAGGCCTTGCCCACGAGTTGTTTTTGGTATTCGTCGCTGGTATCCAAACAATCCAACCTGAAAAAGGTGCAAAAAGCCCTGGAGGCCGCTGATGCGCGCGCGGTGGCCGTGCTCCCGATGGGCCAGGGGAACAAAACCAGCCGGGTGGTCGCCTGGAGTTTTTTGACCAAAGCGCAGCAGAAGGTGTGGAAAACAACGCGATGGAAAAAGGAGCAATAAAAAGAAACAAACCTATGGAGCACAAAGCCAAATCTATTCGCCCTTTCATTGGCGCTAAAAACTTTGAACTGTCCCGCCGTTTTTACCAGGACCTGGGTTTTGAGGAAAGTGTTTTGGCGCCCAATTTTTCGTATTTTCACACCGGCGGATTCGGGTTTTACCTACAAGATGCCTACGTCAAAGACTGGATCGACAACTCCATGATTTTTTGGGAAGTAGAAGACGTCCAGCAGCACTGGAACGCCCTGTTGACCCTGGACCTGCCCGGCAAATACGAGGGCGTGCGGCTCCTCCCCATCCGCGAATACGGCTGGGGCCGCGAGTGTTTCCTGCACGACCCCTCCGGTATCCTCTGGCACATTGGAGAGTTTTATATTTAAAATACGAGCAGCATGATAGACGCCTCCACACAAACGCCCCTTTCGGACAACGCCAAAACCCGGCGGAAATCGGCGCCGGAACAAGCCCTCATCCGGTATATTACCCAGTTTATGCCCTTGGGCGAGGCCGACATCGAGGCGGTTGTACGCACGATAAAATGCAAATCCTTCAAAAAAGGGACGGTCTTGCTGAAAGAAGGCCAGGCGGCCAAACTCTGCTATTTCGTGCTCAAAGGTTGCATCCGGCAGTATTTCCTGGTTGACGGTGTAGAAAAAACCACCAATTTTTACACCGAAGGCCAACCCGTCACGCCCTACGAGGGCACCTACAAAAATGTACCCTCGAAATTTTACCTCTCCTGCGTGGAAGATGTGATCGTAACGGTGGGCACGCCGGAAGACGAAGCGGCGTTTTTTGAAAAATTCCCCAAACTCGAACCCGTGCGGAACCTGGCCATCGAGGAAGAATTGGGCAAAAGCATGGATCAATTCTCTTCTTACCTGCTCAACAGCCCCGAAGAACGCTACCTGAACCTGCTGAAAGACCGGCCGGAACTCCTCGACCGCGTGCCGCAGTACCAGTTGGCGAGTTACCTGGGGGTCACCCCGGAATCGCTCAGCCGCATCCGGAAACGGATTATGCTCAAGTAAAACGATACCCCTGCACTTCTTACCCAAGGTCAATGAAATCCGGTTTTTGCCGGCGGACCTTTGCGCTGCAATTCAAAAAAAATGCAGCATATGAAACTTACAAGCATGAAAGCAGCGGTCTTCACCCAATACGGTGGACCGGAAGTACTCCAACTCCAATCGGTAGCAAAACCCAGTCCGAAAGACCATGAAATCCTGATCCGCATCCAGGCTACGGCCGTCAACTCCGGCGATTGCCGGCTGCGAAAAGCCGATCCCTTTGCGGTGCGGTTTTTCTTCGGCTTGTTCAAACCAGGCAAACCCATTTTGGGCGGCGTTTTGTCTGGCACCGTCGAAGCCGTGGGCAGCAAGGTGACGACCTTTCGGGTCGGTGATTCGGTCTTTGGCGCCACCCAATTGCAGTTCGGCGCCTACGCCGAATACATTTGCCTGCCCGAAACCGGCGCACTGGCCATCAAACCCACCCACTTCAGCCATGACGAAGCGGCGGCCCTGCCGTTTGGCGGCACGACGGCCTATCATTTTGTCCAACAAGCCCGAATTCAACCCGGGCAAAACGTGCTGGTGTACGGCGCTTCCGGGGCCGTGGGTTCCACGGTGGTACAAATGGCCAAATATTTTGGCGCCAGGGTGACCGGCGTGTGCAGCACAGCCAACCTGGCCCTGGTGAAACACCTCGGCGCCGACGAGGTGCTGGACTACACCCAAACCGATTTTTCCAAAACCGGCGAACAATACGATGTCGTGTTTGAAACCGTCAACAAGGCCCCCGTTTCGGCCTGTCTGGCCGTGCTGCGCAAAAACGGCACCCTGGTGCTGAGCGCCGCCATGCTCCCGGAAATGCTGCGGGGCGCCTGGGCAGCGCGCAGCAGCGGCATCCGGTTCGTTGCCGGTATGGCAACCGAAACGCCGGAAGCGATTCGGTTTGTGCAACAACTGGCCGAAGGTGGCCAACTGAAAGCCGTAGTGGACAAAAAATTCAGCCTCGACGACATCGTTGCCGCACATGCTTATGTCGACAAAGGGCATAAAAAGGGCAATGTGGTGATGCAGGTGCCCTGAGGACAGGGGGCGAGGCGAAATTCAAAAACGATGCAGAAAACAAGCACATTTCGGGCGAACGCGTATTTTGGCTTTCCGGAAAGTAGTCTTTCCCTTTCCGTTTTGTGCTATGCGTCTGGTCATCGTGTTGTTGTTTCCTGTTCTGGCCTGTTTGTGGGTCCATTCGTCTGCCCTGGCGCAGAAAAACTCCGGCAACCCTATTGTGCCCGGCTGGTATGCCGACCCGGAAGGGGCGGTCTTCGACGGTCGGTATTGGGTGTACCCGACTTTTTCGGATGTGTATGAAAAACAGGTGTTTCTGGACGCTTTTTCCTCCCGCAACCTGGTCCGTTGGACCAAGCATGCCCGCATTCTCGATACGGCAGCCGTAAAATGGGCGCACAAGGCGATGTGGGCGCCGGCCATTGTGCGGAAAGAGGGGCGGTATTTCCTCTTTTTTGCCGCCAATGATATACAAAGCGACGCCGAGACCGGCGGGATCGGAGTAGCCGTAGCCAACCGGCCGGAAGGGCCGTTTCAAGACTACCTGGGCAAACCCTTGCTGGGCGCCTTTCACCACGGCGCTCAGCCCATCGACCAATTTGTATTTCAGGACAGCAGCGGCCAATACTATATGATCTATGGCGGCTGGCGGCACTGCAACATTGCCCGGCTCAAGCCCGATTTTACCGGCTTCGAGCCGTATGCCGACGGGAGCCTGTTCCGCGAAATCACACCCGAAGGGTATGTGGAGGGGCCGTTTATGTTCATGCGTCAGGGCAAATACTACTTCATGTGGTCGGAAGGCGGCTGGGGCGGCCCCGACTACCGGGTGGCCTATGCCATTGCGGACTCGCCGTTTGGTCCATTCCGGCGCCTCGGTGTCGTGTTGCAACAAGACCCTGCTGTGGCTACCGGAGCGGGGCACCACTCGCTGATCCGGGCGCCACACAACGACGAGTGGTACATCCTGTACCACCGCCGGCCCCTGGGAGAAAGCCACCCCAACCACCGCGTGACCTGCATCGACCGGCTGCATTTTGACAAGCAGGGGTTTATCCGGCCGGTGCGGATTAGTTTCCAGGGCGTGGCGCGGAACCGGCTCCGGCGCTAGGCCGGCGCCTTTCTTTGGATTGGCTTGCTCCTGGGCATCGCTCTTTTTTCCCACAAATGGCCCTGGGGGATTTTTTGAAAACAGGCAGCCAACCCAGGAGCAGGAACGGGAGTCATGTCCTGTAAAACCTGAATATGACGACTCCTGCCTGTTGCCCTGCAACGCTGCACCCCCGCCGGCCGTTTGCCTTTTTGGTCCTCCTGATCTGCTTTTGCGCCGTAACCGGCGCACTGTCCGCACAATCGAAACTCAGGGTCAGTGTTGGCGCTGGTGTAAATTATTCAAAATTATTTTTGGAACAAGCAGATGTGCCGATCATAGACACCTATAACGCCCGCATAGGCGCCAACCTGTTATTCACGAAAGTGCAATGGATACTGAACCCTAAAAGCAGCCTGTCGGCAGAGGCCGGTTTCTCTGTTTTTCGCACGCGGGACAACTACAACATCATAACCTCCAGCGCCTTTGCCAGCCTGCCGCTGGCATATGAATACCGCTTGTCGAACCGGTTTGCGTTGAGCGCCAAATTGTATTACCAGTACCTGGTCGGTATGCGGCTGACCCTGGAAAAAAAATCCGCCAGTTTTACCTACTTTGCCAACCACCGCCATTTTATCAACCCGGGCTTTGGCGTCTCCTATGCTGTATCAAAATACGTAGGCATCGAGTTAAATGCTCTGTTTTCTTCCAAAGACCTGTTCAACGGCGGCGCCGAAGACCTGGATGGCAACATCGTCGGTCCGTTGAAAACCTACAACCACAGCCTCAATTGTATGATCTGGTACAATTTGGCGGGTTTGAACAAGTATCGCCGGCGCCGGTAACACCCGGCAACCAAAGTCGATGGCGCAGTGGTCCCTGCCAGGCAGCATTTCTTTACGCCCCCGTATCTGCCCGAAAGGCTGTTTGGCCGGCACACCAATTCCCTCCTGTATGACAACCCGAACCTGCTCCACGCTTCTTGTTCTCCTTTTTTCCATCTCTATCGCCCGGGCGCAAGACCTCCCGACCGGGCCCGACTGGAAAGCCACCGACCTGAATGGCCAAACCCACCAATTGTACGATTACCTGAACGCCGGGAAAGTGGTTTTCATGGATATATTCGCTACCTGGTGCCCGCCCTGCTATACCTATCACCAAAGCGGGAAGTTTAAAGATCTCCACAATTTGTATGGCCCCAACGGCAGCAATGAAGCACGTGTTTTTTCTATAGAAACAGACCCCCAAACGGGTATCCAGCAACTGTACGGCGTTCAGCCTCAAAAGCCGCTTGCCGGTCGAACCCGTGTTCTCGTTTTTGAACAGCGAAATACTTTTACGGCACGCGGCTTTATCCGACCCGTTTTGATACCATGACCGTACAATCCCTATCCGGCACGCCCGTTTCGGCCATAACCGAAGCCTTCAATTCTGCCTTTTCCGATTATTTTTTTCCCGTACACCTGACGCCGGATCAAATACAGGCCAAATTGCGCAGCGAAAACGTGGATCTCCACTATTCTATGGGCGCATTCGAGGCCGGCGCCCTGGTGGGTTTCGTGCTCCACGGCACCACGGGCAGCGGCGGACAAAAGATTGCCTACAACGCCGGCACAGGCGTTGTGCCCAGTCACCGGGGACAAAAAATAACCACAGCGCTCTATGATTATATGTTGCCCAGCTTGAAACAAGACGGGTTCCGGACCATCCGCCTGGAGGTAATCACGCGCAACGCGCCGGCCATCAAAATCTACCAGGCGATTGGTTTTGAGACCAAACGGGTGCTGGGTTGTTACAAAGGCAGCATCGATAGTAAAAACGCCGGGCCAGGCTACCGCGTACAAACCCTGGAGCACTACGCGTGGCCCGAATGGCGGTCGTTCTGGGACTGGCAGCCCAGTTGGCAAAACGCCGTGCCAACCCTGGAGCAGTTGTCCGCCACAACTGTTGTCCTGGGCTGTTTCAAGGGCGACACCCTGGTGGGCTACCTGGTGTTGAACCCCAAGACCTTCCGGGTGCACCAGTTTGCCGTGCGGCCGGAAATGCGGCGGCAACAGGTCGCGCAAACCCTGTTTGCCCATGTGGCAGAGCATTTTAGCAAAGAGGTTTCGATGATCAACATCGACGAAAACGACGCCGGCACCCTTCGTTTTTTAAAACACATCGGCCTGGAGCAGTACCTTACCCAGTACGAAATGGAATACCACCTGCCCTAGCCGTGGCGTTTGCCAGCGGGTAAACCTGAAAACAAGCACCACCTTGACAAGCAAACGCATCCAACTCACGCTTTTTGCAGACCCGCTCGCAGCCGGGTCGATCGAAAACATTCGCCGGCAATACAACCCCGAGCAATTCGCCCTGATCGCCGCGCATGTGACCCTGTGCCGGGAAGACGAACTCGATGCCCTCGAACACATTTTGCAGAACCTGGAAAGCGCCGCGCTGCCTGCCATCCGCCTGACATTTGGCCCGCCAAGGCGGTTTTCGGACGGGAAAGGCGTTTTGTTGCCTGCCCTCGGCGACAACGATGCCTTTCAGGACCTGCGCGCCCGGGTCTTGCAGGGCGTATTTGCACAGCCCCGGCGCCACGAGCCGCACCTCACGCTGATGCATCCCCGAAACTCCACTTGCACCGACGAGGTATTTGCCGAAATTGAAAAAAACACCTTCCCGCGTTCCGTCGAGTTTCACAAAATCAGCCTGATCGAACAGAAAATCGGGCAAAAATGGTCGGTTTTGCAAGAATTTGAATTGAAAAAGGCAAAACCACTCTAAAAAACATCAGCATGTGGAAAAAAATTAAAATGATCTGGTTCTCCACCGTCACCCTGCTTTTCTGCTGGTACGGCTACGCGTTCCAATCCCGAAACCTGCCCGACGGCACCTGGAGCAATGATGCTCGGGTCACGGTCCTCGAAGAACCCGACCAGATCCTTTTCCGTGCCCTCCAGCCCAAAAACAGCCTGGAAGTAATTTTTTTCCAGGGCGGACTAGCCGACCCCAAGGCCTACGCCCCCTTGTGCCGCCAATTGGCCGCCCAAGGCTACACCTGCCACCTCATCAAAATGGCCTGGCGCATGCCCCAGCACGACTACCGGAAAGTACAGCGCCTGTTCGATTTCGGCGCCGGCCACTACGTCCTGGGCGGCCATTCGCAGGGCGCCAAAATCGCGGCCCAGGTAGTCTATGAAAACCCTGGCCTCCTCAAAGGCTTGTTTCTGCTGGGCACCTCTCACCCCAGGGACATTGACTTGTCGCCCGTTTCCCTGCCCGCCCTGAAACTATATGCCGAACACGACGGTCTGGCCAGCCCGGAAGAGGTGCTCGCCAACCAACACCTGCTGCCCGCCAGGGCCAAACTCGTGTCCATTCCCGGTGGCAACCACTCGCAATTCGGCTACCTCGGCCGGCTCTTGGGCGACGATGGCGCCACAATCACCCTCGAACAACAACAAACCCTGGTCTTGGAGCAGTTGCGCTTGTTTCTGGATTCAATCCCCGACCAGCAGTAAGCGCCCCCCGGCCCTTGGCTGGCCTGCCTCCAGCCACAACCAATGGTACAGGCCGCGCGGCAAATCGCGCACAGGCAGTTGCCCCTGTTGCGCTGGCCAGCGCCGCCGTTCGCGGCCCAACAGGTCCAACAACAGGAACTCCGCTGCTTTCAGGTCCGCAGGGCTCTGGACGCTCACCCAGTCCCGGGCGGGATTGGGAAATACCCGGACGGCTGGCTCCGGCGCCCCGTTGTGTACTGCCACCACCGGCAAACATTCGGGCGGAAGCGCCAGGGCACTGTCCAGGCGAGCCAGCTGTACGCCGATAGCACCGCCATCCGAAGCGGCATTTTTATAGGTACTCGTGGCGGCCAGGGCATAGCCGTGATAATCGGTGCTGCCGTTGGCATAATCGACAAATTGAACGGCCGCCACATCAGCCGGGAAATAGTTCTGACTCAGTCCGTTGTAGTTGCTATACCTGGCGGGGTTGCCGCCGATGAGCACATTTTTGTGAAACAAACGGTTCGCATCGGTGATGCCCGGGAAATAGGCCCCCATCGGACCATTCCCGCCCTGCGCGAAGCCCGGGCCGTAGAGTCCCTGGTAGCCACCGTCCGACAAAAAACAATGCACCAGGTTGTTGGTCAGCGCGATGCGCTGCACGGTGTCGTAGGCCCAGGTCAGCGGGCCGCTTTGCAGTACGGTGTTGTGGTCGATGAGCACATCCGTGGGGTCGCCGATTTTCAGGAACGTGCCATCGTTGGGGCCGTAAATATTGCCATCGCCGTAATCGGGGCCGCTGATGTCCTCGAACAGGTTATTGCTTATCCAGATGCGTTGCGAGGGCTGGCTGGGGCCGGGGCTATCGTGTCCGGAAAGGGTCATGCCCGCGCCGGCATGCCGGATGATGTTGTTGCGGATCGTCACGTCGCTCACGTCAGCCTGCGGCGCGGCGCTGCCTTCGTTGCGCACGGTCAGCAGGATGGCATAGCCGCTTTGGCCGATGGGAAGGTCGGCCCACACGTTTTCGAGGACATTGCCCTCCAGCAACACCCGTTTGCCCGTTTTTAATTCAAACAGGTTTTTGATGGTCCAATGCCGGCCGGCGTAGTCGGGGTGGCCGACGCGCCAGGAAAAGGGTTTGAAAAAATGGTTGTTGCAGATCTCCAAATCGGCCGGCACCAGGCCGGGAATGGCCGGCGCCGCGCCACCAAACAGGATATTTTCGCCGGCGGCCTCCAGGTAATTGTTTCGGATGCGGAAGGGCCCCGGCCCATTGGTGCCGCCAATGGCGTAGGTATCGAAGCCGATACTGTGAAAATCGGACACATACGAGTCCAGCACAGCGGCCCGGGCTGCATTCAGCAGCACACCGGCTTTCATCACAGTGGCCTGTGTGTGGCCGTGCACATAGCAGCGGTCGAGGATCAGGTCATGCGGCACTTTGGCTACCGTGTTTTGAGCGGCGGAGGCATCGCCGAAAAAAACAAGGCCGTAACTATTGAGCACCGTGGTGTCGGCCGTGATCTCCAGCCCTACGAGGCGGTACTGGTGTGCGGCGGCATGGGTACGGAAACAAGGCAGTCCGGCGGGGTTGGTGGTCACGATCTTCGGCATGGCGGCGGCTTGGGTGGGGTACTGGCTGTTGCCCGTAGGCGCCAGGGGATCAATCCGGATGCCTGGTGCTGGCAGCAGGGCCCACTGCGAAGAGGCCAGGATGATCCAGCCCGCCCCGGTTTTGTTGGGCAGGGTAAAACTACCGCTGAACCGCACCCCCGCATCGAGCAGCAAAATGCTGCCCGGTTGCGCCTGGTTGATAGCGGTTTGCAGGTCGCTGTAGTCGCGACCCGAAGGACCGACCGTGCGCACGACATAGCCGCTGGTATCCGGCAAGCAGGTCGAAAAGCCGGCCATATCGGGCAGTGCAGGTGGCGCCTGGGCAAAAAGTTGGAGGCTAACTACAGTTAAGGCCAGGCAGAGGTGTATTTTTCGGCGGGTAAGGTATGGTACAGGCATAGACGGCATATTCTTGTTCAACTTTGCGTGTGAAATGCGGCTCAACGCGCACAAGGGACCACAAAGAAAAGGTATAGATAACAGAGCCGCTTCTACTATGGGATTTCTATTCTGGATGCTTTGGATTTTTAACCTGGCCGTGTGCCTGCTGACCATGCTCGGCAAGGAATTCCGGCGGAGTTTCACGGCTACTGACCCGACCCTTTGGTTCAGTATTTTATTGATAGCCTGTCTGCTGGGGAGCCTGTTGCTGCGCCTGGCGTTCAAACGGCCATCGCTGAGCCTCGCCGTGGTGGCGTTGCCCGCAGCGGTACTGTTGCTTTGGTATTTGTTTGACAAAATAACCGCCTCCAACGGCTAAACCACCCTGCCCTACGTATCATGAAAAAACTCTGGAACAGGCTGATCCGGATGTTCAGCCCGGGCGGCTCCTGGTTTGCCACCTTGGGCGAATCCGAATTTGAAACGCAGGCAATCGTACTGAAAAAGTATCCCTGTCCGCCTGCCACCGTGTTTCCAGACGCCCGGATTCCGGCTTCAGCCATCACTGAAGTTTGGACAAACAGCAGTCCGCCGGCGTTGCGCATGGGCGAAGAATTGCTTTTTGTACCTGCTGAAAAAAAAGCGGAACTTCTTTCGTTTGCTTTGCTGCACAACATCCCCGTCACGGACCGGCACAGCAACTGGGAGTGGATTGCGGCCCCTTTTCTCGACACCGAAACCACCGCCGAAGACCTTGCGCGCTACCAGGATTTGCTTGCACAACAAGGCCTGGACGCCGCCGAAGTGGCGCAATTGCGCCGCGAAATCGAAGCCGCCATGCTGGCCTACAATTTTGATACGATGCACTGGGAATGGGTGAGCCTGGGCTTGTGGGATGTGCTGGTGGCCTTGCAGGCGCGGTACGATCCCGCCGAATTCGCCGAATTTTACTGGCGCGCGATGGCGGTAGAATTGCGCCAAAAGTCATGAACCGGAAGTTGCCGGACCGTTTTTCGGGCACAGTTGGCAAACGTTTTATCCGGCAACGGAAAAGCAGGGCAGACAAACAAAAGCAGCCTCTAACCTAATCTTAAGTTATTTTCCCTGGATTACCCAATACCTTTGGCGGCTCAATTTTTTGCCTGCCCGGCTCTACCAACACACCGCTCTTTTCCATGAAAAACTTGCTCCGCATTCCGGCACTTTTTCTCCTTGCGTTTTCCCTTTTGCCCTGTCTCCTGAGCGCCCAGGAGCATTCCCTCGCCCGCGAATGGAACGAAGCCCTGCTCCAAACCATCCGGGAAGATTTTGCCCGCCCGCCCGTGCAGGCCCGCAACCTGTTTCACACCTCGCTGGCGCTGTACGACGCCTGGGCGGCCTACGACACCCAGGCGGAGACTTATTTGCTGGGCAAAACCGTCGGCACATTCAGCTGCCCCTGCAAAGGCATTCCTGTGCCCAAAGACAAGGAAGCCGCCCGCCGCGAGGCCATGAGTTTTGCCGCCTACCGGCTGCTTACCGCCCGCTTTTCGACCTCGCCCAAAGGCACCGGCGCTGTGCTGCGGTTCCGGGATTTGATGAAAAAACTGGGCTACGATTTCAGCAATTATTCCATCGACTACGCCTCCGGCTCGCCGGCGGCGCTGGGCAATTACCTGTCGCAGTGTATCCTGCAAATGGGCCTGCTGGATGGCTCCAACGAGCAGCGCAACTTTGCCGTCCAATACTACAAGCCGGTCAACGACCCGCTGATCATCATCCATGCCGGCGACTCCAGCCTCGCCGACCCCAACCGCTGGCAACCGCTGAAACTCCCCGAGGCCATCGACCAAAACGGACACCCCATCCCCGCCATCCAGATTTTCCAAAGCCCGGAATGGGGACTGGTGCAGCCCTTTGCCCTGAAAAAAGAAGACCTGAAGGTGTACCAACGCGACGGCCGCGAGTATTGGGTGTACCACGACCCCGGCCCCTGGCCCATGCTCGACCCCAAAACAGGCGGCGGGCAATCGGACGAATACAAGTGGAATTTTTCGATCGTGCCGGCCTGGTCTTCCCACCTCGACCCCAGGGACGGGGTGCTCTGGGACATTTCGCCGCGCAGCATCGGCAACGTGCAGCACTACCCTACCACCTTGGCGGAATTGCACGATTTTTATGATTTTCAAACCGGCAAAGATCCCGGCATCGGCCGCGACACCAACCCGCGCACCGGCCAACCCTACGCGCCGCAAATCGTGCCCCGTGGCGATTACACCCGGGTGCTCACGCAATTTTGGGCCGACGGCCCTACCTCCGAAACCCCGCCGGGGCACTGGTTTGCCATCCTGAACTACGTAAACGACCAGCCCGGCCTGGTCAAAAAATTCAACGGCAAGGGGCCTGTGCTCAACGACCTGGAGTGGGATGTGAAAGCCTATTTTGCCCTCGGCGCAGCCGTACACGACGCCGCCATCACGGCTTGGGGCATCAAAGGCTGGTACGACGGGGTGCGGCCCATTTCGGCCATTCGCTACATGAGCGACCGCGGCCAGAGCACCAGCCCCAAACTGCCCCGCTACCACCCGGCCGGCATCCCGCTGGTGCCCGGCCTGATCGAACAGGTCAAAGCCGGCGACACCCTGGCCGGCCCCAAAAACGCAAACGTCGGCAAAATCAAATTGTACGCCTGGCGCGGCCCGCAGGTGGTCAAGGACACCGCTACCCAAGTGGCTGGCGTGGGCTGGGTACTGGCCGAAAACTGGTGGCCATTCCAGTTAAAAACCTTCGTGACGCCGCCCTTTGCCGGCTATGTTTCGGGGCATTCCACCTACTCGCGGGCGGCCGCCGAGGCCCTGACCCTGGTAACCGGCGACGAGTATTTCCCGGGCGGCCTGGGTGAATTTCGCATCGCCGCCAACAGTAATTTTCTGCGCGTGGAAAAAGGCCCGAGTGTGGATGTGGTGCTGCAATGGGCTACCTACCGCGACGCCTCCGACCAAACCAGTCTCTCGCGAATTTGGGGCGGCATTCACCCGCCTTTCGACGATATTCCGGGGCGTTTGATTGGCGCCAAGGTGGGCACCGCAGCGTTTCAACTGGCTAAAAATTATTTCTACAACGACGAGGACCAGGACGGGTTTTACTCCTTCGAAGACTGCGACGACCACAACGCCGCCATTTTTGAGGGCGCCCCGGAACTCTGCGATGGTATCGACAACAACTGCAACGGCCAGGTGGACGAGGGCAATCCTTGCGCGCCCGAAAAGCAGCATTGACGGAAAAGGGAGGCGCCGGTGCATAGAAAAAGAAATACTTTTGGGCTTCACAAACCACCGAAACGCCACGCAAACCGTTTTACCTGTCATGAGATCGACCCTTTTATTCGCCGTACTTGCGTTTTTTACTGTATCCGGACACGCCCAAAACGCCGCCCTCCCCCACTCCACCCGAAACAAAGGAAAACTCTATTTTTACTGGGGTTGGAACCGGGCTGCCTACACAAAGTCAGACCTTCATTTTAGCGGCCCCGACTATGATTTTACCCTGGAAAATGTAGTGGCCAAGGATCGGCAAACCCACTTTGACACCCACGTTTATTTCAACTTCAAAAAAGCCACCATTCCGCAGTACAATTTCAGACTCGGCTATTTTTTGACCGAACACCTGAACCTGTCGTTTGGGATCGACCACATGAAATACGTGGTGCAAAATAACCAGCGGGTAAAAATCAATGGCTCGATCCACCACTCCGACTCCGGCTACAACGGCGACTACGCGGCAGACAACATCCTGCTCCGCAGCGATTTCCTTCAGTTTGAGCATACCGACGGCCTGAATTACCTCAACCTCGAACTCCGCAACCAGCATACCCTTTGGGATCTCGGCCGGGTGCGGCTGAACCTCACGGAAGGCCTCGGCGCTGGCGTCCTCTTGCCGCGCACCAATACCACCCTGCTGGACTACAAACGCTACGATGAGTTTCACCTGGCCGGCTTCGGCCTTGGCGCTATGGGCGGCTTGAACCTGGAGATCTTCCGGCATTTTTTCGTGCAGGTCGAATTCAAAACCGGCTACATCAACATGCCGGACATCCGGACCACTGAATTTGCCAGCGACAAAGCCACCCAGCAATTCCTGTACGTCCAGGGCAACCTCGTATTTGGCGCCATTTTTAATTTGATGCAATGATGATGAAAAAAACCCTCCTGTTCCTGGCCGCTTGCGGCTGCTGGGCTTCGGCTTCGGCCCAACTTTCGATCGAAAAGATCATGGCGGACCCCAAAATTTCGGTGGGCGCCCTCCCCTCCGGCGTCTATTGGTCGGACGACAGCCAAACCGCTTATTTCAACTGGAACCCGGACCTGAAGCGCTCCGATTCGTTGTATGCCGTGGCGGTACAGGATAAAAAACCATACAAAGTGCCCCCCGCAACGCGCCGCAACCTGCCGGCAGCCTACGGCGAATTTAGCCCCGACCGCTCGCTAAAAGTCTATACCAAAAACGGCGATTTGTTTCTGCTCCACTGTGCCAGCGGCAACGTGCGTGCCCTGACCAATACCCTGGACAGTGAATCCCGACCCTACTTCTCCAGTACCGGCGAAAAAGTATTTTTCAGCAAAGGCAACAACCTGTTCAGCCTGCAACTCTCCAGCGGCTTGTTGACCCAGTTGACCCAATTCCAGTCCGGCTCGGCCAAACCCGATCCCAAACACTCCGAACAGGAAAAATGGTTGAAACAAGACCAATTGGCCCTTTTTGATATCCTGCAAGAGCGCGCCGACAAGAAAAAAGAAGTCGAGCAGGCCCGGAAAGCCGAAAACGTAAAACGGCCGAAAGAGATTTTTCTCGACGACAAATCGCTCGACGGGCTCCAGATCAGCCCGGATGAAAACTACATTACGTACCAACTAAGCAAGTCACCGGGCGGCGAAAAACGGACCATCGTGCCCAGTTATGTCACCGAATCCGGCTTTACCGAAGATATTCCGGCCCGCGCTAAAGTGGGCGGTAGCCAAGCCTCGTACGAATTTTGGGTGTACGACCTGCGCCGCGACACTGCGTTTGCCGTGTCGACCAAAGGCCTGGAGGGCCTGGCCGACAAGCCCGATTACCTGCGCGAATACGCCACGGCCGCCGACTCCAGCAAAGAGAAAAAAGCGGTACTGCGCAAAGTCTATTTTGACGGCCCCATTTGGTCGGAAGACGGCCAATACGCCGTGCTCGAAGCCCAAAGCCTGGACAACAAAGACCGCTGGCTCCTGCAACTTGACCCCGCCAGCGGCACCCTGAAAACCCTCGACCGCCAGCGCGACGAAGCCTGGATCGGTGGCCCGATCAATGCCATTGGGTTTCTGGGCGACAACGAGACCCTGTACTACCAGTCGGAAGCCGATGGCTACGCCCATCTCTACACCCTTAACCTGGCCAGCGGCCAAAAAAAGCAGTTGACGAAAGGGAAATTTGAGGTACAGCGCGTGCAATTGTCCAAGGATAAGCAATATTTCTACCTGATTACCAACGAAGTACATCCCGGCGAGCAACAGTTTTACCGCATGCCGGTCGACGGTGGCGCCCGCACCCGACTGACACCCCTCAGCGGCGCCCACCAGGTAAGCCTTTCGCCCGACGAAACCCAACTGGCCTACCTCTACTCCAGCCCCACCCAGCCCTGGGAACTGTATCTGCAAGACAACCGCCCCGACGCCCGGCCCGTCCAGATTACCCGTTCGCAAAGCCCGCAGTTTCAGGCTTACCGCTGGCGCGAGCCCCAGTTAATTACGATCAAAGCCCGCGATGGCGCCGAGGTGTACGCCCGTTTGTACGAAAGCAAAGGCGCCAAAGGCAAAAAGCCGGCAGTGATTTTTGTCCATGGCGCCGGCTACCTGCAAAATGCCCACCGCTGGTGGAGCCAGTATTTCCGGGAGTATATGTTTCACAACTTCCTGGCCGACCAGGGTTACACCGTGCTCGACATGGACTACCGGGGTTCTTCCGGCTATGGCCGCGACTGGCGTACGGGCATCTACCGCCACATGGGCGGCAAAGACCTCAGCGACCACGTGGATGGCGCTGCCTGGCTGGTGCAACAACAGGGCGTCGACCCGAAGCGCATCGGGATCTACGGCGGATCATACGGCGGTTTTATCACCCTGATGGCGATGTTCACCACGCCCGATGTGTTTCGCGCGGGGGCCGCACTGCGGCCGGTAACCGACTGGGCGGCCTACAACCACGGCTACACCTCCAACATCCTGAACGAGCCGCAAACCGACTCGCTGGCGTACCGCCGCAGTTCGCCGATTTACCACGCCGAGGGGCTGAAAGGGCATTTGTTGATTTGCCACGGCATGGTGGATGTGAATGTACATTTTCAGGACGTGGTGCGGCTTTCGCAGCGCCTGATCGAACTAAAAAAAGACAATTGGGAACTCGCGGCGTATCCGCTGGAAGACCACGGATTTGTGGAACCGAGTTCCTGGACAGACGAGTACAAACGGATTTTCAAGTTGTTTGAACAACAACTAAAACATTGAGTCTCCTTTTTCAACTGCCTATGCACGCTGCTTTTTTTGACCAATTTCGCGCCCCCATTCGCCTTGAACAGGTGCCCGACCCCACGCCCGGCCCGGGCGACGTAGTCGTTCGGGTGTGTGCCACGGGCATTTGCCGCAGCGACTGGCATGGCTGGCAAGGCCACGACTCGGATGTGCGGCTACCGCATGTGCCGGGCCACGAACTGGCCGGCGTGGTGGAGGCCGTGGGCGCCGGCGTGCGCCACTGGCGCCCAGGCGACCGGGTGACGGTGCCGTTTTGCGTCGGTTGCGGCCATTGCCCGCAGTGTGCCGCCGGCCAGCAGCAGATTTGCGACCAGTATTTTCAGCCGGGCTTCACGGCCTGGGGCTCCTTTGCCGAGTTCGTCAATATCCGCTATGCCGACCACAACCTGGTTCGGCTGCCCGAAAGTATGGCTTTTACGACGGCAGCAGTGTTGGGCTGCCGCTTTATTACGGCCTGGCGCGGCGTGACGGCACAAGGGCGGGTGCGGGGCGGCGAATGGGTGGCCGTGCACGGCTGCGGGGGTGTGGGCTTGTCGGCCATCCTAATTGCAGCGGCCTTTGGCGCACAACCCATCGCGGTCGATATCGACGACGAAAAACTGGCCCTGGCGCGTTCACTCGGTGCGGTGGCTACTGTCAACGCCCGGCAATCGGCGGATGTAGTGGCCGAACTCAAACACCACAGCAAAGGTGGCGCGCATTTGTCGATCGACGCCCTGGGGAGCCGCGAAACCTGCCGGAATTCGATCCTGGGGTTGCGCAAACAAGGCCGGCACGTACAATTGGGCTTGCTGGCGGGCGCGGAGGCCGACCCTGCGCTGCCGATGTCGGCGGTAATTTCCGGCGAACTGGAGATTATCGGGAGCCACGGCATGCAGGCGCACCGGTTTCCGGAGATGCTGGACATGATCGTTTCGGGCCAAATCCAGCCCGAGCGCATGCTCGGCAAGGTGGTTTCGCTGGCCGATGGCATCCGGGAACTCATGGACTTGAATTCGTTTCGAAATACCGGGGTTACGGTGATTGGGATGTAAGGCTTTTTTTACATGCGTAAAAAAATATACTTTTGGTGCTTCCATATTGCGTAACCCGCATTTTGCGGCGGCAATAATCACCGAAACCAAACGCCCGGCGTCAATTCAAAAACCAATGAATAAAATTACCCGAGTTCTGCTGTTTGTTTGGGCATTTGCCCTGCCCTTGTTGCTATCGGCGCAAGCCAGTTGCCTTTCCGGCGATTGTGAAGATGGCTATGGTATTTACCGGTATAATTCCGGGTCGAGATACGAAGGCGAATGGAAAAACGGCGTACAGCACGGCTGGGGGACCTACCTCTACGATTCCGGGGAAGTGTACGCGGGTTTTTGGAAAAACGGCAAAAAGCATTACTTCGGCTCGTACTATTGGAAAAGTGGCGCCTTCTTTTCCGGGCTCTGGAAAAACGGCGACCGGGTAGAGCATGGCCTGTATGTGTATGCTTCCGGCACGCCGGAATACAATACCTCAGCCGTTTCCTATGGCGAAACGGGCTGTGTGCTGGGCAATTGTGAAAATGGGTATGGGGTATACATTTGGCCGACCGGCACTCAATATGCGGGGTTTTGGAAAAACGGCAAACAACATTTCTGGGGCGCCACCTTTTGGGACAGCGATTTCACTTTCAGTCTCTATAAAAACGGTGCGCGGCAGGAGCGCGGGTTGTATGTCAATGGCTCCGGAAAGGCCACTTACAGTGTCGAGCAAATTTATTTTAGCGAGCGCGGTTGTGCCTCCGGCGATTGTGAAAATGGCCTCGGGGTGTATCTTTGGAATGACGGGGACTTGCACGCCGGCAGTTGGAAAAACGGCGATGCCATCTATTTCGGCGCCAAATACTGGGACAAAGCCTTTTGCAACGGGCTGTACAAGGCCAACAAGCGGCAAAGTCCTTCGATGTACGTATATGAGTCGGCGCAAGCCGAATTCAACACCCAACAGCCCGTCGATTACCTGGGCTTGGGCGGCAGAGTGACTGTTGCGCCGGTTTCGGTGCCCAAATCGGGCAACGGCACCATCCATATGATCTTGTTTACCGATACCGACGACAGCCGGATCGGGACCTCCTGCGACGAGACCAACAAGTTTTTCAAAAGCAGTTTTGTGCCCAAACTGGAACGCTACACCGGTTTGACGGTGAAAACCTATTATTTCAGCG
>JADLDL010000244.1 GCA_020846655.1 Saprospiraceae bacterium
TCCTGCGAACTGTGCCAGCCGAACCACCAGTCCCACATGGCGGGCGTGACGCCGGGCATGTGGGTTTTGACGGCGACTTTCGCGCTGCCGTCGTCTTGCAGCGCATATCCGATCTCGTGGGCGGTATGGCCGGGCTGTTCAAGGCTCGGTAGCCCGGCGGGGTCGGGCAGATCATCCCAACGGAGGGGCGCTTGTGCGAGCGCTTGCTGCACGTCTTCGGGGAGTGTTGCCAGTTGGTTGTTGAAAAACGGGCCGTAGGTAGATTGCTGATCGGCTGCTGAAAAGCCCAGATAAGGTTTTGCCATGACAGTAGGTCGTTGAATTTGCTGTGGCAAAACTATGGGCAGGAAACGTCTCGCCTGCTTGAACTAATTCAAGAAATCGGCGGGTTCAACGGCGTTTGGCGCCTTTTTTCAGTTTGCTGAGCCATTCGGCGGAGATGCCCATGAACTCGGCGATGTATTTGGCGGGCACTTTTTGAATCACCATCGGCAATTCCTGCACGATGTAGCGGTACAGTTCGGCGGACGAGTAGGCGATCAGTTTGAGTTTCAGGTCGTTTTCTTCGGTGAGGGCCTGGATCACCACGGAATAGTAAAAGCGGCGCAGGGCTTCGTCGGTTTCCAGCAGTTGGTCCAGCGCCTGTTTGGGGAACGATACCACGGTGGCATCGGATACGGCGCGCAATTCGCACCGCGTGGGCGTTTGGCTGAAATAACTGTCGATACAGGCCATAAACGGGTGCAGGTCGTTGGCGTAGAAATTGATCGTTTTGGCCGTGCCCTCGTGTTCGTTGATGTACCGGCAGACGAAGCAGCCCTCGACCACAAAATACACCTGGGTGCATACCTTGCCGGGGGCCAGCAACACCCGGTTGGATGGGACGGGCTGAATCCTGATTTGTTCCTTGATGTGCGCCAGGACGGCCTCGTCGATTCGCCAGGCTTTCAGGCCTTCGAAGAAGAGCTCGATATAGGCGTGGATTTCTTTTTGTGTCATTTTATTCAGAGCTGGGCAACAGGCTGATTTGCTTTGTCATACTCAATCCTCAATGGCCTCAACGCCCTGTTGTTTCAATCGTTCCAGGTGTTCTTTCATGGCGTTCAGTTGTTCCGGCGCATGGCCTTGCCATGCGCTGACTTCGCCGACGATCCGCAGTGGGCTCATGGTTCGGTAGGAGCGGGTCGGATTGCCCGGAAATTTTTTGTCTGTCAAATTGGGGTCGTCCTCAAAGGGGCCGGTTGGCTCTACGATATAAATCCGGCCGGGGCCTTCGCCGAGGGCAAGTTCGGCGCCCCAAATGGCAGCGTCGAGGGTGGCGGTTAAGTACACGTACCGGGCTTTTTTTTGTTGTCCGTAGTTGGAGGCGAAGCCGGGTGCGATCAAGGCGCCGGTTTGCAAGTTCGCCTTTGTGCCGTGGTAGAATATGTCCGTTGGACGCAGGCCTTGCGTGGTGTCTGTTGTTGGGTCCATGTGTTGGTATAGGTCAAAAGGTAAAAACAGGTTCAAACTTACCCCACCCGCAAAATCTTTTCCATGGGGCGTCCTTTGGCCAATTCATCGACCAATTTGTCCAGGTACCGGGCCTGTTGGGTCAGCGGATTTTCGATGTTTTCGATCCGATAGCCACAGATGACACCGGTGATGAGGTGGGCATTCGGGTGTAGCACCGCTTGTTGGAAAAACGCTTCAAACGTCACTTTTTGTTCTAGCAGCGCCTGTAGTTGGGCTTCGTCAAAGCCGGTTAGCCACTCGATGACCCGGTGCAATTCTTCTTTCGTCCGGCCTTTCTTTTCGACCTTGGCGAGGTAATGCGGGTACACGGAGGCGAAGCTCATGTTGGCAATGCGTTCGTCGTGTTGGCTGGTGGTGGTCATGTGTTTTTGTGTATAGATAATGAGTTTTGGATAAGGGCAGTTTTACGCTTTTCGCCAGTCTTTGTTACTTTTTTGTCTTGACACAAAAAAGTAACCAAAAAAAGTCAAGGCTGTATTCAAATCCCGGGATTTTGCTTGTCCTTTCCGGCGGGTTCGCGCCCAAACTCGGTCCTCCTTCGTCGGACCTCAAACAAGGGCGCTCTCTGCCGCCTCCAAGGACGCAAAATCCGGATTTGAATAAGGCCGGGCTAGGATATGCCATGGTTTTTTTATGAGTTGAAATCCGGAAAGTTGGCACTTTTATCCAAAACTCACGTTATTTCAGTCGTTCCAGGTGGCCTTTGTTTTTGACTATGTTTTTGTAATCCCACTGGATTTCGCTTGACTTGTTCAGCCAGCGCAGCAGCGCATGGGTGTCGATTTGCTCTGGAACCGTATAGAAAACAGAGGCGTCTTTGAATTTTTTGCCCCTTATGTGCAGGCCTTCTTCTTCAAAACTGGCCCCGCTCCAAAACATGAGCCGCCAGCCGGCTTTCTGCTTGCTGTAGCCGACAATCGGGTTGCCGTCCAGAAACCAAACCGGATGGTCGTGCCAGATTTTGCTGTCCGCTTCCGGCAATGCACCGTCGATGGTCGTGGCCAGGAGCGTGCATATGGCTTGGTCTTCCGGAGTTTGTTGGAGGTGGTAGGCTTGAATGCTTGGGTGCATAGGGGGGATGGTGTGTGATAGACTGAGTTACTGCCAATTGCGCTGTTGAGCAAGCAGTTGATCGCCAAATGGCTGTTGGTGCTTTATGATGGAGCCAACCCATCGGCAATCTTTTGTACTTCGGCAATCGGCAATCCGGTTATCTCAGCCACGATTTCAACAGTAAAACCGTTTTTCAAAGCCTTTTCTGCTCTATTTTTCAATGCCTCATCTATTGCCGATGTGATTTCTAGTTTTATGGTTTCCACAAAACTGGCATCACTTCGTTCGGCTTCCATATACCGATCGTACTCCTTTCTGTCAGCGGGGTCTAATTTCAGAATATCAAGTTTCTGGCTGGCGGACTTCAATCCCTTTGCCGTGAATTCATCTTTAATTTCCGCTGTCTTCAAAAAGTAAATCCACTCGTCCAATGTATCCTTGGCGATTTCATTGAACCGATTGGTTTTTATTACATAATATTCAGGATACAAATCCGCCACTGATGTTTTTTTGAAAAGTGCTTTTTGTTTTTCTGACAATTCCAATTCATGGTTGCTGTGGATACCGACGAAAACGGTTGTTCCGTGGTACACATAGTCATCCCCTTGACCGAGATCAAAATAGACGATATTTACGGAGTAAACTTTTTTGACTTGGGAATAGGGCTGGCCTTCCGCGATATGCTCTACAATGACTTTGGCTGTTCCGTATAACATGCGTTGGAAGTAGTCTGCTTCCCGGGTATTCTGTATCTCTACGATGATCAACTCTCCCTTTTGGTTCTCCACAAGAATATCTACCCGGTTGAACTTATCCTCTTCCGTTTCCTTATTGCCTTCACTTTCAAGGATTTGCTTGATGTTGAAGTCTTCGTAGAGTAATTCTGAAAGGAAGCCCTCCAATATGTCGAAGTTCGCCTTGTTTCGGAGCAGCCGTTTCATGGCCCAGTCAAATCGAACCAGTTTCTTTGCCATCTTGAAAAATTTTCCACAAAAATACACAAAAAGTTTTGAAAGTAAAGCCTGCCTTGAAACCCCGGTCATTTAGATTGCTCTTTGGAGGCTGTCGGGCGAAGGCGCCTGGGCAGCACACATACAAAGGCCCCGTTTTGCTACCCATGTAGCAAAACGGGGCTAAGAGCATGTTGGGGATTTCCCCGCTGGGCCCAAAACGGTTCTTTTTCCGTCAGTTTTCACCTTTTTTCAGTCACATAGACCCCACTATGCTCCTTCAAAAACCCGAAAATTGACGAAAAAAGCCCTCGTTTTGGGCTTCAGCAGAAAATCCCCAACATGCTCTAACGCGCTAGTCGCGCGTACGTCTTGGTTCTATTCTACCCCGCCTTCTTCACGCTACTGGCCGTATTGAACAAGGCCCGCGGCGCCTTGTAGCGTTTCACCCAGACATCCACCGGCGGCTGATTGACGCCGATGCTGTAGGCCAGCACTTTCCAGACGCCTTTGTCGTATTGGAGCAGGCCGATGCTGTTGTCGGCCAGGGTGCCGGCGGCGGCTTCGGTGGCATAACTGGTTTTGCTGTAGTCGATGGCTTTGCCGTTGGCCTGCTTGGGTCGGGCGCTCAGGTAGGCGAAATTGCCGCTGCTCTGGTAGTTGCCCGGCTCAAGTTGGGTGGCGATGCCCAGTTTTTTGCCCACGGCCTGGTTCAGGGCCGCCAGCGCGCCTTTTTTGCGCAGCCACTTGGCGCCGGTGATGGCCTCGGCGATGATGGTGTTGAGTTCGGCCCGCATGCCCATGCCCGTTTCGCCCACAGTCTGCAAACTGAGTTTGTCCGGGATGACGTTCTCCTGCAACAGGGCATCCTGCAACACTTTGCGCAGGCTCTCGATGTCGGGTACTTTTTTGCCGTTGACCAGCATCTCGCCGTTCTGCTTTAGCGTGACGCTGGTGCGGGCCGCCGCCACCGCCGGTTTGGCGGCAGTCGCCGTTTTGGGGCTGGCGGGTTTGCTCTTGGTCGTCGTCAGTTCGGTCTTCAGCGCCTCGTAGGCGTCGCGGATGGCGCCGCTGCTGCCCATCAGGCAGCCGGCGGTTTCGATGCCGGGCAGTTCGTCGGGCTTGACGCCTTTTTTGATCTTCGCGACCAATAGGGGCCGCAGGGCTGCCATGAGCGCATCCGTATGCTGCATCGGCCGGCCGGCAAACAGGATCTCGCCGGCTTCCGAGCAGTCCACCAGGAAATTCAGCGGCCCTCCGACTTCAGCGTCGGCGGCCGGCAACGCATAGCAGGCTTCGGGGTAGGCAGCAGCAGCAGCAGAGCTGCCGTGGCGCTCCGGTTCGGCGATCAGTTTGCAGCGGAGCACGAAGCGTTTGTTGGCAAACTGAGTGGCTCTCGCTTCGAGGATGTCGCCGTTCAGCAGGTTGTCCGGAGAAGATTTGCGGGCGCTGAACACATTGATCAGCAGGTTGATGTCGCGGTCTTCCATTTTCGACAGCAGGCTTTTGTCGAAACTCAAGCCCTCGAAACGCGCTACGCGGGCATCGCCGCTCAGTTCGATGTTTTTGTCGGCCACGATGACGAAGCCCTCATCGCCCTTGGCTTTCTCGCGGGGGTCGATGGGCAGCGACCAGAACATGGCCGACACGATGATGTTTTCTTTCTTTTTCGCCAGGGTTCTGTTGGCGGCGGTGCTGGTGTTCAGTTCGATTTCGAAGGGCGGAATAATCAGCCGGTTGCCGCGCTGCTCGTAGATGCTCAGGATGGTGGTATCGACCGGCGTGGGTATGGGCGCGAACACGCGCAGGTTGGCGCCCAGGTTGCTGTAGGGTATGGTGAACTCCGTGGCGCCGCCCAGGTGTTCGATCTCGTCGGGTTGGTAGTGCAGCACGAGGCCCTCGGGGCTCAGGCCATAGGATTCGGGCAAGACGAAGGGCTTGCTGGGGTCCACGTCAAAGCCCTCGCTGAAGGCATCCGCGCGGGTTTCGCGCAGGAGGGCCTGCGCCTGTAGCCGGAGCGCGGCCTTGTCTTTCACGAGTTGATCGAGCGTGAGTTGCTTGCCGGTTGCCACATCGAAGGTGGCGATGGCGACTTCCTGGAGGGCGCGGTTGCCGCCCTGGAACGAAAAGCCGTCGAGCAGCAGCGTCAGGTATTGGCCATTGTTGAGCAGGGCACTGCCGCTGCAACTGGCTTTGAACATGCCGGAGAAGACCGAGCCGGTGTTTTCGTCGTGGAGGGCGCGAAACCGCTGGATGGCGGCGTCGAGGGTTTGCGGGCCTTTGCCCGGCTGGTTGTAGTCGGACCAACTGAGCAGCCGGATGAGGAATTTATCGGTCCAGGCGTTTATGTTGTTGGCGAGCGCGCTTGGGGCGCCGGTCCCCTGGAGTTGGGGCACTGAAAAATCGATAGTAGCGCAGTCGGTGCGCAGGGAGTCGGGTTGTTTGTCGCAGTCCGAGCCTTTCTGCTGCCGGACGGTCCGTTGTTCCAGCGAAAGCGGTTGGGCATTGCTGGGGGCTTGGGGTTTGGTTTGACAGGAAAACAGGCATGCCAGCACAAACAGCCCGGCTATGCAGTTGGATACGTTTCTCATGTTGACATAGTTGTTGTTGACAGTACTTCGTGCAGGTTTCGGGAAAGCCAGGCTGCGCCAAATGAATGGGGGACGAAGGCTTTCCGCAACGGAGCGGAGCAGGATGCTCTGCGGAACAAAAATCTGCGCGTGCCAAATGTATGCCAAAATGCTGATGCTCACGGAGAAACGCTGTTTTTTGGATGGGAAACGGGCTGGCGCTGCTGCTGCTTATTTTTTCCTGCGGTAAAACAGCGGCCGGTTCCAGGCCGAAAATCCCGTCCGGCGATACCCTTGAAATTCGAGCCGCTCAACGAGTGGCGCGAAGCGTTCGAGCCGGATAATCAGGCGCTGTTGCCGCTCGTCCCAGTACCAATTTTCGA